>JBAXSK010000067.1:0-17409 GCA_037130765.1 Pseudanabaena sp. ELA607 | reverse complement strand
TTCAAAATACGTTCAATATCCTGAACACCCTGCAATACCCGCACAATTTCAATGGCTGATTCCTGAACTCGATAGAAGATCAGATATTTTCTAAAACCTTTGACATACCACTTTCTCAACCCATTAAGGCGAGGATTATTGCTGGGATAACTATGCCCAATTTGAGGATTACGAGCGATTTCTGCAAAACTATATCGAGTTGCATCAAAAAACTTCAATGCCACTTCAGAATTAAATTCGGATAAATAATTATAGTTGTGCCTAATATCAGCACGAGCAGGAAGCGCGATAATAATACTGTGCATTTTTTATTTTGCCAGCAAATTTAATGAATTGCTGATTAAGTGTTCGCGCTCTTGTTCCCACCAATCATCAGTTGTGACAATTCCTTCACCCCGTTCCAAACTATCAACTCCTTCTATTAATAGCTTTTCTAGTTCTTGATCGGAATTGATGACATTAGGCGACAAAATGCGATCAATAAAATACAAAACACTCTTTTGTTGATTGATTGATAAAGCTTTTACCTTATCAATTACAAGTTCTTGGATGTTGTTCATAACAAACTCAATAAACAAAATAACAACAGAATTATAGTTTAGCCTATCTTGATGTGATTGGGGGACAAATCTCCCTTTCATCTGGCAAATCCTCTGGCGCACTAGCTTAGGCTTAATGATGCTAACAGTAATCGCCTTGTTTATCGAAGGCTTAAAAAAGTTAAAAAAAATTCAAAAAGCAAACCCTAATCCAAAATTGAAGCTTGGAATCCTTCGGTCTAAAATTGCCATATAAAACACATCAGAATCTAACTCAGCACTACTTACCCACTCGGCAAGCTCCAAATTAAAGAATTGGGAGACTACTAAGCCAAGCATAATCATTTCCCAAGAAATCAGTAAATCATCGCCAAAAACAATTCCCCCCACTGCCTAAATCAACAACGGGGGGAATTATTAGTTTAATTGAACGGAGAAGGAGGGATTCGAACCCTCGGATAGGCCTAAACCCATCAACAGATTAGCAATCTGCCGCTTTCGACCACTCAGCCACTTCTCCATACTATGTTTTAGGGCTGGTTTACCTAAGTTGTTATCTCTTAACGAGACCTAATCAACTTGAAATACGCGAAAATAGGGTTATACGTTCGCATCAAGTTTTCAGGTGGCGTTTCAACCGCCTTTTAACTCAGGAATTATATATTAGCAGACTTTAGCGCAAATGTCACAGGCTTAATCAGAAATTTGCTAATTTTTTTCGAGATATGCTCCCAGCTATTTTCGTCATCGCTTAACCCGTTGATTTGCTGGGACTATCTATGGTTTGGGGCTGCTAGGTTCCGATGTGGGCTTAGCATTACTACTATCACTCGGATTATTCGGGGCACTGGGGCTAGGGGTCGAACGATCACGATCTTCATATTTGCCAGATGGAGTAACCCCAGAACTTGATCCCGATGTTGCATCTGATGGCGTACTGGTTGTATTAGACGAATTATTGGATTCGTTTTTCGATTCACCCTTGGATGACTCACCTTGGGAATCTGGGGCACTAGTCGGACTAGGGGTAACCTCTGGCGTTGGTGACACTTGTGGTGGCTTTGCTTTCGATTTAGGCAGCACGTTGGCAGGCACTGTCTGGACTGGTCGAGGCTGATTTTTCGGTACAGGCAACAGGTACAACACCCCAGCCGTTACCCCTAAACCCACTACACCCACCAAAGCAGGCAGCAACTTCGCCCCTAAAGGTGGCTGAGGACGATGAGCCGCCACATCAAAATCTAGCCGTAAGTCAGGGTAAGTACTCGGATCAGCCACTAGTTGATCAACTACATCCATCAGATCAAATAACTGCACCGTACTCAAATTAAATTCAGCTTTGATGCCACCAGCACTGTGAGCATTAGCCCCATCACTGGACTGCAAAACCACGCCAGTCGGGACATTAATCACCGCTGTCGGTACGGTTAACACATGGCTGTACTTACCCACTGAACGGAGTTTAATGCCATTAACTTCCATGTTAGTCAGTGGCGGACTTTTTTGTAAGCTCTGACTATACAAACTAATCACTTGACTAATTTGTTTTAAAACATCTGGCCCACCCACAATAGTTTGGGGATAGTCCTGAAATCGTACCGTAAACTCGGTCAATACCGAAAGCACGTCGCCGCCCGAGGCAATGCCAGAAACTTGCAAGGTACAACTAGGCTGGCTATAAACTCGTTGAACTGTTGCCATAGCTTAATTTACCTTCACGCCATCAAACAAACTATGCCACAAACGCACTTCCCCCAACTTACCGCTAGACAGTAACAGCCGCTGTAAAAGCTGCTGCGCCAAACCTACAATATCCGTATCATGGCGCAAAGCTGTAGCACCCATGCGGTTTTTGTAAAGGACGACAAATTGGTTAATATAATTCATTAAAAAAGCTTCCTCATCCCGCAGTCCCAACTTATCAATGCGATCATCGGCGCGATATTGCTCTGTCATTAACAAGAGCCTCAGACCAGTGGTAGCTTGAGTGGTAAAAAAACTCACCAGTCGCACTAAAGCACGGGCTTGATCCCATTCCAAATTGCCCCGCTGATAGTTACGCCGCAAGGGATTAGTATTACGCAATCGCCAAAACACCACGCGGTTGGGGATCACACTTTCTAGTTCTAGCTTAGGGATACACGAAATTAGATAATCAATGGCTTGATTATCCAGTGCCTCAAGGGCTAACAACAATATATCAATCTCGATGCGTACACTGCGAGGGCATCCGCTACTGAAATTGAGCGGTACGGGAAGCTTAGAGAAATCTACCGCCGATGAAACCATTTCCGTGGCCGTATTCGCAGAAGTTACCTGCATAGTTTGCAGCAAGATATAGGCTATGAGATTTACGATTTTATCTTACCCAAGGACTGAACTTTCAGCTACAAGCTAAGCAACAATGCGCGGCATTGGCCTGTAGCTGAACAGGTTCGCCATCATGGGCATCATGTAATTTGTTGGGGATGGAGATAATCTAGGCTTGACGTGAATAATACTCAATCACGAGTAGTTCATTCACTTGTAACGCAACCCATTCCCGCTCGACAACGCCATTAACTTTACCGACCATCTTGTTTTTGTCATATTCCAAGTGGCTGGGTACATTGGCTAAGCCAGGGAATTCCATGTTTCGTTCCACTAGCTTACGAGATTTTTCGGTGTCTTTCACGGCGACTACTTCCCCAGGACGACAGCCGTAG
Organism: Pseudanabaena sp. ELA607; assembly: GCA_037130765.1. Classification (GTDB taxonomy): domain Bacteria; phylum Cyanobacteriota; class Cyanobacteriia; order Pseudanabaenales; family Pseudanabaenaceae; genus JBAXSK01. The sequence goes on along the minus strand of JBAXSK010000067.1, from coordinate 14,165 downwards.
CTAGGAATACTAACTACTTTGCCATTAATGGTAATGTGACCGTGGTTAACTAACTGACGCGCTGCCGGAATCGTCGGTGCCATGCCCATGCGGAAAACGGTGTTATCCAAACGCATTTCTAGCAATTGGAGCAACACGGAACCAGTGGAGCCTTTAACGCGGCGAGCTTTACGGACATAACGCAATAACTGAGTTTCGGTTAAACCATAGTTAAAGCGGAGTTTTTGTTTTTCTTCAAGGCGGACAGCATACTCGGAACGCTTTTTGCGCTCTTGGCCGTGTTGTCCGGGTGGATAAGCGTGTTTTGCCTGCTTGCGGGTAAAGCCGGGCAGTTCACCGAGTCTTCTGGCGACTCTTAGGCGAGGACCCCGATATCGTGACATGAGTTCTTCCTTACAACGTCTCCCTTATGAGAAGCACTGATTAAAACTTGTTAGCCTGACTAGTATAAACGATGCTGACCGAAAGTGACCAGCCCTAAACCTGAGAAAATTAATTAATTATCTGTATGATGCAAAAATCAGTTAAGTAAATACCAGATATAATCCCTATGGATGTGGTAAACCCCGTGAAAAATCGGTAAAAAGCAATGATCAAAAATATCTTACGGCGGAAGTTTTGGGTTGCGTTGGTTATGGTCGGGATAATTTGCCTGAGCTTTGCGGTGGGGCAAGCAATGGCGACAAAACGGGTTAACATGGAATCAGCCCTTGTTAGTCTAAACTCAGCTAAAACATCCTTAGAAAAAGCCGCCGCCGATAAAGCTGGACATCGGGTTAAAGCCATCAACCTAGTCAAACAAGCCATTACTGAAGTTAAAGCAGGGATTAAAAAAGCGACATCTTAAATTAAGTCAAACCATTAAAAAGCTGTTAGATCTTACTTTCTAACAGCTTGCTGACAATCTTGATTAAATGATTTTTAGCTAAGAAACTGGATCTTGCTGATTTAGCCCTGCTTAGCAACTTTTTGAGTGCGACGGGAAAGACGCAACCCACCAAACCCAGCCACAGCTAACATACCCAAAGCTAGAGGAGGTAAAGGAACTGGTTTTGGTTTAACTGTAGGGGGCGGGGGTAAGGTAGAAAAAGCATCACTGTAGCCCTGAGTGCCAATACCTTGAAGGTGCAACCCAGCGGCAATGGTGTTGTTACGGAAGTTGCTTACCACATCGGTATACTTGCCACCAAACAAAATACCTAAAGATTCACCGGTTTGCACTGCCTTAGAATTACCCGAGCCATTATCGGCACTGCTATTCATGTCAGTATCAAAGCTAATCTTATTGCCTTGGGGCATATTGCCACCTAAAGCAATGGAGCCAAAGCTAACAGTGCCCGTATTGTAAAAAACTTTATCTTTAGTGGGATTAAGGATGGTTAACAGCGGGGCACTATCTTTGTCATCAATGTAGACAGTGCCGATAAACATTTTGTTATCAGTGGAGTTGTTGATGAATCGCAACAATACCTTATTGCTGTTATACTCTTCCACCTTTAACTTGAAATAACTAACGTAAGGATCACCAGCGGATTCACTAGTGCTAGTACTGGGGTAAATATTGAAAAAGTCAAAAACGGTTGCGTTACCGGTGGGGGTGTAAACCGTAGGGGTTGTAGTCGTAGTCGTACTGCTGCCACTAGTCGTGCTGCTGCCACTAGTCGTGCTGCTGCCAGTAGTCGTAGTTTGTTTTGCCTGCACACCATCAGGAGAAATTCCCATAGAGCCAATGGCACACGCAGTGGCGGCAATTAGTGGGAGTAAAAGTTTCTTGATTGGGTAAGTCATTTTTTTATCAACTTGATTGACAGGCTATGGCAGATCACTCTACTGGTGCAAAATAGAGAAAAATTGTTACAGTGCTGCTGATTACTACTACATGATTCCCTATTTCTCTGAAAAATACTACGCCCCAAAGTTACTTTGAGGTTATTAAAAGTTATCAAAAAGGTTATCAGTTATTTTAGAGATGGTATCGGTGCTGATGAAATGCCTAAAAAGCAACTAATTTAGTCTAAGTTGATGTGATTTAGCTTGAAAGTCTCTCTAGTGTAGAATTTCGACATAAATAAAACAATAATTAAAAAATAGTAAGCACAAGTCTTAAAAACTATTGCCTAGAATAAAAAATGATTTCTATAAAAACCTTAATTGTACCTTAATTGTAATTGCTCCACATCTCGCAACTACCAACCATATATTTAGTAATATTTAGTACCTAAATTAGTTTGCCTTGACTAATCCCTCAATTTGACAAAGCTGTGGCTGTAAATCCTTGGACTAATTTAATGCAACAACATCGCGTCATCGCGGTGATTCGGGCTAAAAGTGTCACTGTGGCGCGACAAATGGCTTTAGCCGCTGCTGCCGGAGGCATCAAAATGTTAGAAATTACTTGGAATACGGATCGGGCTGAGTCATTAATTCCCAAGTTACAACAGGAATTGCCGGACTGCAAAATTGGCACTGGTACTATCTTGGATGCTGATATGGCTAAGCGGGCGATTGACTGTGGCGCAAGGTTTATGTTTATGCCCCACACTAATCCAGAGTTGATTCGCCAAGGGGTAAGGGCTAATGTGCCAGTCATTGCCGGAGCCATGACCCCAACGGAAATAGTTACGGCATGGCAAGCGGGGGCGACAGCGGTAAAAATCTTTCCCATTAAAATGATGGGTGGCCCGAAATATATCCAGTGTTTGCGTCCCATTTTGACGGATATTCCGCTAATCCCCACGGGGGGCGTAAATCTAGAGGATGTTGAGGCTTTTTTTGCAGCAGGGGCGATCGCGGTTGGGGTGTCGGGGGGAATATTTTTAGAGCAAGCTATAGCCAATGATGACTGGTCTACGATTATTGCCCGCTGTCGGGCGCTGATGGAAAAGGTGCGACCTTATCAATGTAGTTAGTGCCTGTGTAGTTAGTTTTTATGGGCATTTGTTAGAGTGATGGAAAATGTGATCTCAAAGATAATTTGCCGGAGTTTTAGCTATGACTATTGCCCCTAGCCCGCCGGTGGCTGCTACCGATGTTAGCTATACCGTAGCCGAATATTTTGATCTAGAATTACCCGCTGATACCCGCCATGAATACCGTCACGGAAAAATTATTCCTATGACTGGAGGCACTCCCGCCCATAATGAAATAATCAGTAATCTCATAGTTTTACTGAAATTAGCACTCAAGAAACAACCCTATGGTGTTTTTGCGAGTGACCAAAGGCTCTGGATTCCTGAGCGTCAAATCTATACTTACCCTGATGTGATGGTAATTGCGCGTCCTTTGGAGTTGCAGGCGGGGCGCAAAGATACGGTCACGAATCCGGTTTTGATCGCTGAGGTTTTATCTCCCTCCACCGCCGCCTATGATCGGGGGGAGAAATTTGCCTCCTATCGCACCATCCCCACCTTAAAAGAATATTTGCTGATCGATCAAGAGCGGCCCCACTTAGAGCAATATGTCAAACAAAGTGATCATGCTTGGCTATTTACCGAGTATGACGGACTCGATGCCCAAGTGCCCCTCGCTGCCGTGGCAGGTAAATTAGCTTTTGTTGATCTATACGAAAATCTTTATGACGGAAACCAGTAATCCAGCGGCTGATAGTCCCCACGAACCAAGCCCTAATACCACTATTAATAATTTTCATAGCAATAGTAAGCATCATAATTTCGCGGCCATTGCCCTTGATGTGGGGCGCAAACGCATTGGTGTAGCTGGTTGTGATCGGTTGGGACTGTTTGCCCACGGAATAACCACTATCATCCGTCAGGGTTGGGCCGCAGATATGCAAGCAATTCATGCCATTGTTCAAGAGCGCCAAGCCGAAATTTTAGTGATTGGCTTACCCTATAACATGGATGGCAGTTTAGGATCCCAAGCCCATCAAGTCCAGAAATTTGCCCAGGGAGCCAGCAAGCACCTAGATCTGCCGGTGGAATTCGTCGATGAACGCCTGACCTCCTTTGAAGCCGAACAAATGATGCATCAGGCGGGAATTTCCAGCCGCGACCACAAAGCGATGATTGATCGTAAAGCCGCCGCCCTGATTTTGCAGCAGTGGCTAGAGCAAAAGAAACAATCCCGTTGTGAGTCCCCTTTACTGTCATAATGCTAGACGTAGTAGACTTAATCCCTGTGGGTTAAATACCTATGGGTCAAATGTCTTTGTTCCTTGGGACATAACATCATGATATTAGGCTACTAGCTTGACCACTAAATCCTTAAGTAAAAACCAAACTAAAAAAGGTTTAAGGAATTTTTCGATGCAAGCTAAGTTTGGGGTTTGAGGAATGTCACCTCCTGCCTTTGAAGGGAATATCAGGTCACGAAAATCATTATTTTCTAGGCAATTCCCAGCAATGCGACAAACCCTTTACACCTGCGGTAGGTCAGTTCACTCATGGACTCATCAACTTTTTAACTGTCAATTTCCTCAATCAACCCGCCCTAACTAATGCTTAGCAAAACGCTAATTGCATAATTTGATTTAATAATTATTAGAAAATCATTAGAAAATAATTATTAGAAAATTATTTAAAAGCGCTTAGGCTCATTAGAAGGCGATATTAAACGCTCGTATAACCACTGGATATGGAAGGATCAACCATTATACTTACCGATGATACGGGCAAAACTCTGCCTTGTATTGTCGAGACCACTTTTGAAATTGATAGTACAACCTATCTGCTGATTATGCCTGATGGTTATGCTGTGCAGATTTATGCTTGGCAACCCACCGAGGATAGCGATGGTAACGAAGAAGAGGAGGAGGAAACTGAATTAGAAGACGTTACCGAAGAAGAGATTGAGGCGATTTTCCCTATTGCCCAAGCGGTGTTAGCGGAACAAAATCTAACTCTGAAGCGGACGGCCTATACCCTCACTGTGGAAGGAGATTTACCCGAAGCTGATGATGATGACATCATTGAAATTGATACCGAAGAAGACGGTAACTGTGGTGAGTTTCAGGAACTAGCCCATTTCTATTACGAAGAGAAAGAATTTTCTGTCTTTACTTCCCTCGACCCAATTATGTTTGTGGCTAAGCTTAATGAAGATAATGAGCCACAACTACTGATGCCCCATGAAATTCCTGCTATTGAGCCACATTTAGAAAAGTATCTTAGCCATGTCCTCGATGCCGAAGATACCGACGAAGAAGTCTAGTCGGCTCTTTTATGCTGTTGCTGTGCCCGTAACCTTGCTGTTAACTACGTGGGTTAGTGGTTTATGGTGGGTTTGGGCCAGTGGCGCTCCTAGCACCACAGCAAATAAAATCAGGATTGCGATTCCTCAGGGGATGTCTACCCAAGGGATTGCACGGGAATTGGAATCTGCTGGAGTGATTCGTTCGTCTTTAGCTTTACGGATTTGGCTCCAGTGGCAAGCTCTGCGGGGTCAAAATCTCGCCCTGCGGTCTGGGGTGTATGATTTTCCTGCTAATCAGACTTTGCCGGATGTGGTGAATCTGATGCAAACGGCGAAGGCGGCAGAAACTCAGTTTACGATTCCTGAAGGCTGGACGCTGCAACAGATGGCTAATTTGTTTGAGCAGAAGGGATTTTTTACGGCGACAGAATTTATGGTTGCGGCCCAAGTCAGACCCAAAGGACGGGACTGGCTGCCAGCCAATGTCAAGAATTTGGAAGGCTATTTATTCCCTGATACCTATCAGATTAATGTATCCCAAGCCACACCAGAGCAGGTAATTGATTTGATGTTGGATCGGTTTGAGCAAACGGCTTTACCGATTTATAAGAGTTATCGCGCCCAAGGGAGTAAAGAAAGTAAACTTTCCCTTGAAGATTGGGTGACTCTGAGTAGTATTGTGGAAAGAGAGGCAGTTTTAGAGAGTGAACGGAAATTAATTGCCGGTGTATTCTTTAATCGGCTGCGGCGGAATATGCGGCTAGAATCTGATCCAACGGTGGAATACGGTTTAAATATTCGCCAAACCCAAGAGAATCCCCTAACTTTAGAGCAAGTCCGCACTCCTTCGCCATACAATACTTATTTAAATGAAGGTTTACCTCCGGGAGCCATTGGTGCGCCTAGTTTAGCGAGCCTCAAAGCAGTTTTAGATCCAGCGACTACGGATTATTTATTTTTTATGGCTCGCTATGATGGCAGCCACATCTTTACGCGAACCCTAGAAGAGCATGAACGGGCGGTGCAGTCTGTGGATAATAAGCTACGTCAGACCCAGCGCCGTTAAGCCAAAGTGATTCTATCGTTTCGATGACATTGGTTTTCGTTCCCTTCATCCCTATGCGTTCTTTCATTACCCCTGATTTAGTTTGGCGACAACCAATTAATACGCTAACGGTAGATCAACTGAAGAGTTATGGTTTACGAGCGTTGATTTTGGATGTGGATAATACTTTAGTTTCCGATGACGAAGAGGATGTATCCCCCCTCGCTCAAGATTGGATTAATGCCATGCGGCAGCATTTTCAGATTGCTTTGGCGAGTAATAACTTCAGCCATAAGCGGATTCAGCGGATTGCGACCACTTTAGATTTGCCCTATCGTTCCCGTGCTAGGAAACCATCGCGGCGGGCAGTCAATGAGTTATTAATGGAGTTGAATTTGCCAGTGGCAGAGGTCGCAATGATTGGCGATCGTCTGTTTACCGATACGATTGTGGGCAAGCGTTTGGGGCTATTTGCCATTTTGGTGGAGCCGTGGCCATCGCCCTATGAAATGCCTAACTCTATTTTTGCGATGCGTTCTAGTTTATTGCGGCAGTGGGAAATTTGGTTGGCGCGGCGCACTGGGGTGAAGGTTTAACTAGATCTGTTTAATCAGGTTTATTGATTTACTGCCAAAGATCCGATAGACATTGCCACCTAGGGGGGGAGTGACAGCCCATTGGGAATACCCTGTATTTTTAAGAACAATGCCATTAATGATTTACTATACTCAAGCTTAGTTGACCGTCTGGGAATAAGACCCCATCAGCCCCCTCCTCAAATAAACTGCAAATAAAGCAAAAATCTCTGAAGTGTATCTCCAACACCTTGAGCTAAAACAATTTCGCAACTATCACCACCAAGAGATCACCTTTCAAGCACCGAAGACGATCTTAGTTGGCGACAATGCCCAAGGGAAATCGAATCTGCTCGAAGCGATTTTACTCATGGCTACCCTGCGCTCCCATCGGGTCAGCCGTGATCGTGACCTCGTACAGCATGAAATGCCGATGGCGGAAATTATTGCCCAAGTCGCTAAAGATCACGCCCCCCTCGAATTAAGTCTAAGGTTACGCCAAACCAGCAAGCGCACCCTTGCCATCAACGGTGTGACCCAAACCAAGCAAACGGATTTTTTAGGGCAAATTAATGCCGTCTTATTTTCTTGCCTCGACTTAGACCTAGTGCGGGGCAGCCCCGAAACCCGCCGTAATTGGCTTGATTTAGTTCTCGTGCAGCTAGAACCGGTTTGTTTAAGTTTATTACAACAATATGCAAAAATCCTTAAGCAACGTAATGCCCTACTCAAGTCCATCAAAGCAAATTTAGCTAAACCTGAGCCTAGTTCCCCAGCCGATCACCTGACCCCTGACTTAACCCAACTAGCACTGTGGGATGCCCAAATTGTCACCGTCGGCACAAGGATCATGCGGCGCAGATGTCGGCTCTTACAAAGACTGACTCCCCTAGCCCAAAAGTGGCATAACGCCATCAGTGGCGGCACAGAAACCCTGACAATCCAATACCAGCCTAAGTTTCCCTTCACCCATGATGATCCCCCTGAACTAGTGCAGCAAAGATTTTTAGACACTTTGCACCAAAAAAAACACCTCGAATATTACCAAGGCACTAGCCTAGTTGGCCCCCACCGCGATGAAGTAATCCTCACCATCAACCAAACCCCCGCCAAAGAATACGGCTCCCAAGGACAACAAAGAACTTTAGTCTTAGCTTTAAAATTAGCCGAATTAGAATTGCTAGAATTAGTCTTGGGCCAACCACCTCTGTTGCTACTAGACGATGTATTGGCAGAGCTAGATCTCCATCGACAAGACCAACTCTTAGGGGCGATCGCCAATCGAGTGCAAACCGTGATTACCACCACCCACCTAGGGGTTTTTGATGCACAATGGTTAGACTCTGCCAACATTTTGCGGGTAGAAAATGGGAGAATTATCGGTTAGTCGATTTGGTTAGACGATGACGACCCATCACCACGATCCCTCAACTGATCCCTAGATGTGATCAGCTTGATCAGATTGTCCCCAGTACACCCTAAATAAGTACACCCTAGTGTTTAGTGCCAATGCCCCACTTAGTGCAGATTCAGTACTAATTGCTCATAGCTTGTGAGTAATAGTTTGTGAGTAAATTTTAACTAAGTGAACACCAAGCTAGAACCACGGGTAATCGACTACGGGTGACAAGATATGGTAATTGCAGTGTAAAGTCCCCAGTGCCCATTGGCGAGATCCGAAGGCAAAAGACCCATCAACTGCCCCATTACCATCTCTTGTGGCCCTCTGCTTCAAATTTGCTTGCGACCCTTCGGGACTACCCGAAATGGTGTGATACCCATGAAAATATCAGAGCCAAAAGCAAGCCAAGACAGTGACGAAAAAACATACACACGGATAAATCAATAAATGGATGCGGTCATAAAAACGATTCCTTTCTACGGACGGGAAATTAAACTGAGAATGGGTTCCCTTGCACCACAGGCGGGCGGTTCGGTATTAATCCAATGTGGAGAAACCGCTGTATTAGTGACAGCTACGGCAGGAACAGCGCGGGATGGTATAGATTTTGTGCCTTTGTTGGTGGACTACGAAGAACGGCTCTATGCCGCTGGGCGCATTCCGGGGGGATTTTTGCGCCGCGAAGGTAAACCACCAGAAAAAGCCACTCTGATTAGTCGGCTGATTGATCGCCCCATGCGTCCACTGTTTCCGGGTTGGGTACGCAATGATCTGCAAATTGTGGCCACAACTATGGCCCTAGATGAAAATGTGCCCCCGGATGTTTTGGCGGTCACCGCCGCTTCCATTGCCAGCTTACTGGCCAAACTGCCCTTCATGGGGCCAATGGCTGGGGTACGGGTTGGCTTAGTGGGCGATGAATTTATCATTAACCCCACCTATGCCGAAATTGAAGCCGGAGATTTGGATCTGGTGGTAGCGGGCACAGCCGAAGGCATCATCATGGTGGAAGCCGGAGCTAATCAACTGCCCGAACAAGACATGATCGAAGCCATTGACTTTGGTTATGAAGCGATCCGTGAACTGGTGGCCGCTCAAAATAATTTACTTGCCGAATTGGGCATTACCCCCCCTGAGTTGGTGGCTCCAGTGGTAGACAATACTCTACGGGACTTCATCACCTTGCAAGTGGGTGAAAAAGTACAAGGGGTAATCGCTAGCCTCGAAAAAGATCGCACTGTCCGCGATGCGTCCCTTGATGGCATCAAAGAAGAACTCGTCGCCGCCATCACTGCCCTGCCCGAAGAAGATCCCGTCAAACTGGCTGCCGATGACAAAACCCTCAGCGCCGTTTACAAAGACATCACCAAAAAGCTGATGCGCAAACAGGTGATTGACCAAAGCATCCGCATTGATGGGCGCAAACTCGACGAAGTGCGTCCCGTATCGGCGGAAGTGGGCATTTTGCCAAGGGTTCACGGTAGCGGTTTATTTAATCGCGGTTTAACTCAAGTGCTATCCATTGCCACCCTGGGCACTCCCGCCGATGCCCAAGAATTGGATGATCTCCATCCCGATGCCAAAAAACGCTATCTGCATCACTACAATATGCCTCCCTATTCTGTGGGTGAAGCCAAGCCGATGCGTTCCCCTGGTCGGCGCGAAATCGGTCATGGTGCTTTAGCCGAGCGGGCCATCGAACCGGTATTACCCGATAGCAAGGCTTTCCCCTATGTAATTCGGGTCGTGTCTGAGGTTTTATCCTCCAACGGTTCGACTTCGATGGGTTCTGTGTGTGCTTCCACCCTATCTTTGATGGATGCTGGCGTACCCATTGCCAAACCCGTCAGCGGTGTAGCGATGGGCTTGATCAAAGAAGGCGATGAAGTGCGGATTCTCACCGACATTCAAGGCATCGAAGACTTTTTGGGTGACATGGACTTCAAGGTGGCAGGGACAGACTCTGGGATCACCGCCTTGCAAATGGACATGAAAATCACGAGTATCTCCATGGATACCGTGCGCCAAGCCATTGAACAAGCCAAAGCCGGTCGCGCCCACATTATGGGTAAAATGCTCACGGTCTTAGGTGAACCGAGAGCGCAACTATCCCCCTATGCCCCACGCCTGTTGACGTTGCGGATTGATCCTGACTTAATTGGCATGATCATTGGTCCTAGCGGCAAAAATATCAAGGGCATCACCGAAGAAACCGGCACGAAGATCGACATCGAAGACGATGGCACGGTGACAATTTCTTCGATGGGTGGGGATGGCGCAGTCCGAGCCAAGCGGATTATCGAAGGCATGACCCGCCGTGTCAGTTCCGGAGATGTCTATATTGGCAAAGTGACCCGCATCATTCAGATCGGCGCTTTTGTGGAATTTTTGCCCGGCAAAGAAGGCATGATCCACATTTCTCAACTGGCGGAAGGACGCATCGGCAAGGTAGAAGATGCCGTGGCCATCGGTGATGAAATTGTGGTAAAAATCCGCGAAATCGACAGTCGTGGCCGCTACAACCTGACTCGCTTAGGTATCAGCCCCGAAGAAGCCGCCGCCGCCCGCACCGCTGCTGCCAATAATAAATAGATTTATTTTCATAGATCTATCTTGCCAATCCCTTGTTACTCTTCCTAACCTAAACCTGCGATTATGTCATTTCTGTTCGATATAAACGCCCTGCAACCCCTTGTATGGCTTGATGCTCGCCTTGCTTTGCTCGTTGCCGTAATTTTGCCTGGGCTGTGGTCAGTATGGGCATTACGCAGCAATACCCTTGCCATTTGGCGCTCTTTAGCGATTTATTGGCGCGTGGTGGTATTGCTCCCCATCAGCTTGTACCTGTTTATGGGGGGCTTGGGCGTGGCTTATTGGGCAGATTTAGCTTGGCGCTGGTTAGTGGTGGCAGCGTTATGGTTTTGGGAAGATCTCAATGAAGACATTGCCAGTTTAAAGTCTGATCAAAGAGAGGGTGGCCTGCCCTTTGCCTATAGCGCTTGGCGTTGGGCGATGACCGTCTATGGCTTAGTTACAGGGGTAATGGTATGTGCCTTTGCCAACTGTGGCACGGTCGCCCTCGATAAACTCAGCAATGTCTGTTTAGCTTGGCATCAACCCGCCCTATCCTTCAAAAGTCTCTTGCACTCCAGCGCCCCAGTGGACAACATGACTTTTGTGGGCGTGGTGGGACTAGCGGTTTATGCCTTGTACTTCGGGATTTTCTTTGTGTTTACCCTGCCGAAAAATGGTCGGATTTCCCGCCGCGATTAGCACGACTAGATAGGGGCTAATTTGAGGTGATGTGGTTATGGCTCATTGACCCTACGGCTACAGCGTAGCAATCAATTCAGGGTTTGAGTTACATAGATTAACAAAGTAAGATTAATAAAATAAATTTATGGGGATTAAACCCGTGAATTACGGCTGAGGAGTGTTGCTTCGGTAACGGTAGGTTGATGAAACCTTAAAAAAGTAGTGAAAATTACAAATGACCGCTCCTAAGCTTTCTAACATGAGGTACTGCAAATGCATACCGTCAACTCTCTGAAGCATCATTAAAGGATTTAGCATGGCTCAGACCGCCCAAGAAGTTTTACAGATGATTAAAGATCAGGGGATCAAGATGATCGACCTGAAATTCATCGATATGCCTGGTATTTGGCAACACTGTACCTTTTACTACAACCAGATTGATGAAAGCTCGTTCGTAGACGGTGTGCCGTTCGATGGCTCTAGCATCCGTGGTTGGAAAGCCATCAATGAGTCTGACATGGCAATGGTGCCCGATCCTGCCACTGCTTGGATTGACCCATTCATGGAAGTGCCTACCCTGAGCATGGTTTGTACGATCAAAGACCCTCGGACTGGTGAACTTTATGATCGTTGTCCTCGCGCCATTGCTCAAAAATCCATTGACTTCCTCAAGTCCACCGGTTTAGGTGACAGTGTATTTATTGGACCTGAAGCTGAATTTTTCCTGTTTGACAGTGTGACCTACGGTCAAGAAATCAACACCGGTCACTACAAAGTTGAGTCTTCCGAAGGTCATTGGAACACTGGTCGCGACGAGCCAGGTGGCAACTTGGGCTATAAAATCCGTGGCAAGCAAGGTTATTTCCCTGTATCGCCTTCGGATTCTTTCCAAGATATGCGTACCGAAATGCTGCTGACTATGGCTGAGTGCGGCGTACCCATCGAAAAGCATCACCATGAAGTGGCTACCGGTGGTCAAGCTGAGTTAGGCTTCCGTTTTGATACTTTGGTGCGGGCAGCTGACCACTTGATGACCTACAAGTATGTGATCCGCAACGTGGCAAAGCGCTACGGCAAAACCGTGACCTTTATGCCTAAGCCTCTGTATGGCGATAATGGTTCTGGGATGCACACCCACCAATCCATTTGGAAAGATGGCGGTCCTTTGTTCGCTGGCGATCAGTATGCTGGTTTGAGCGAGATGGCGTTGTATTACATCGGTGGTTTGTTGAAGCACGCTCCGGCTTTGTTGGCGTTGACTAACCCCACTACCAATTCTTACAAGCGTTTGGTGCCTGGTTTTGAAGCTCCGGTAAACTTGGCTTATTCCCAAGGTAACCGTTCTGCTTCGATTCGGATTCCTTTATCTGGCAGCAATCCTAAGGCGAAGCGTTTGGAATTCCGTTGCCCTGATGCGACTTCTAACCCTTACTTGGCATTCTCCGCGATGTTGATGGCTGGTATCGACGGGATTAAGAATAAGATTCATCCTGGTGAGCCTTTGGATGTGGACATTTACGAATTGTCTCCTGAGGAGTTGGCGAAGATTCCTTCTACCCCTGGTAGCTTACGGGCAGCCTTGAAGCACCTCGAAGAAGATCATGCTTTCTTGCTTGAAGGTGGTGTATTCTCCGAGCAGTTGATCAAGACTTGGATCACCTACAAGTTGAACAATGAAGTATTGCCCATTGAAACCCGTCCTCATCCCTATGAGTTCAATCTCTATTACGACTGTTAATTATTCATGATTAATTAATTAATTAGTTAATTAGTTAATTTAGGATCGCGGTGCTAGAGTTAAATCTTTAGCACCGCTTTTGTTTTGGTAGTAAGTGCTTTAGCACTGTGCCAAACTAAATCTAAACAACTATATCTTTCTTGTTAGCCCGTTTTTTCTTTTCGACTTTAAGTAATGGTGCGGTTAAGGCTTCATAAAGGCTAAATAAATACTCGATGCGATTGAGTTCGCTAAGGAAGGGCTGGGGACGATAGCAGAGGTCTAGGGCTTGATGGGCTTTTACTAAGTCGGGCGGCATAACGATTGTATTAGAATAACGAAAACGGCTTTCTAAAGGCTAAGGCTGGGAAAACTAGACCGATTTCTGAATTGTGGGACGGAATTGATGCTTAGTGATAGTCCTTTAGTGTTGTAACAATCTAAAGATATGGCAATTGAAGTTACAGAAGATTATCGAAGTTTGTTAGTGGCAGTGAAGCATCGGATTCGTGCTGCTCAGTATGAGGCTTTAAAGGCGGTTAATCGAGAGTTAATGGCGCTTTATTGGGATATTGGTGAGTTAATCGTTACTCGTCAAGAAAGCGCTGGTTGGGGTAAGTCAGTGGTGGAACAATTAGCTCAGGATTTGCAGGTTGAGTTTCATGGTATAGCTGGTTTTTCGGCGCGGAATATTTGGAGAATGCGGGATTTTTACCTTACTTACCACGGCAATGAAAAACTGACACCATTGGTGGCAGAAATTGGCTGGACTCATAATCTGGTGATCTTGGAGAAGTGTAAAGACGATTTGCAGAGAGAGTTTTACATTCGCATGACCCAAAAATTTGGCTGGACAAAAAATGTGTTGATTCACCAAATTGAGAACAAAACTTACGAAAAGACTTTGCTGAATCAAACAAATTTCGATCGCACTTTGTCAGAGGAGATGCGCGATCGCGCTAAGCTTGCGGTTAAGGATGCATATACATTTGATTTTCTGGAATTAGCGGATGAACATAG
>JBAXSK010000066.1:0-17552 GCA_037130765.1 Pseudanabaena sp. ELA607 | reverse complement strand
CGGCGATCCAACACCTTAGAGCCAACTCTTTAACGCAAAAAATTCCTGTTATTGCGGTAACTGCCTTAGCAATGCAAGGGGATCGGGAGCGTTGCCTTGCCGTCGGCGCTAGTGACTATATTGCTAAACCGATTCGCTTAAAGCAGCTAGTGGATATGTTGCATTGGCATTTATCAAAAAAAAAGAATCATAATTAACCTAAATTATGCCCCAGTAAAAAACGTCTCAAAACAAGACTAAAAGATTGTTATAGAAATTCTCATGCTAACTAGTTACAGGCAAGGGGCTTACAGCAGTTTCCGATCTGATGTAATACAGATATTAATGATGCAACCTTTGTAGGGCGGGCATCTTGCCTGCCAATGATGTAACTTATTTAGATGCAATGTGCTGTAAGCCCCTCGTTTAGCAAGCTTAGATAGGATTATGTGTACCTTACTAGGCTGAAAACTACTATGTCAATTACTAAATATGGCTGTTTATCGTCAATATGTTTTATTATTTGCTTTGAATTAGACTTTTAATTTTTGAATTAGACTTTTAATTGATGATGAGTAGCTTTAATTTAGCATCAATAAATATTAATTAAATAATAATGAGTTAAACAACGGCATTCCAAGTAGCTTGTGCAATATTGTTTAACGGGTTAAAATTTTACCCAAGTAAAACAACAAAATCGCAACTATAAAATAAAGTTGTCCAAAAGTTGCCAAAACAACAGTAAGAGGCCATGGGTATCGACTTCAGCAGCCTTGATATTAAAACTCTCATGACAATGGTTGGCATTTCCAGAGTCCTTGAGATGTCTATGATGATTTTTCTCTATGTTTTAGTGAAACAATATCGTGGCATTAAAAGTTTTACGACGGGCAGAATTATTACCACAATTGCTTATGCACTGGTGTTTAGCGAAATAGCCCGTACATCCCCCATCATAGGGATTGGTAGTTGCTTATTAGTTGTGGGTAATTCTATTTGTTGCCTAGGAATGTCTAGATTCACGGGGCAAAATATTAAGTTAAAATATTTGGCCATTTATAATGTCACTTTTATTGCCATGCAAACGGTTTTAATTTTATATGACGATAACTTTATCTATAAAAGTGTTTTGACGACCATTTTTCAAGGGATTTTAACGCTGGGGCAATTTTATCTTCTCTTCCGTAATCGAATTAGGGGCTTTGTGGAATCAAGTCGGTTTGCGATGACCGTATATTTCGGCATGACTTGCATCTTGATTGCGAGAATGGTCGGCTTAATTAGGAATCCTAGCCCTAACTTCTTTAGCCCTAGTGAAGTAAATGCCGCCTCCGTAATTCTAGTTTATATTTACGCATCTTTAGTTACCCTCGGTTTTAGTATGATGGTCTTTCAAAGGTTATACTATGATCTGAGGATAGCCGCTGAGACTGATGAGTTAACTGGATTGCTCAACCGTCGGGCGATGATGCGACTTTTGAAGCAAGAAATGAGCCATTATGTCCAAGATAGACGCACTTTTGGACTGATTCTAATTGATATAGATCATTTTAAGGGTATTAATGATTGTTATGGCCATGATGGCGGTGATACAGTATTGGTGCATTTGGCGCAAATTCTCCGGACTAAGGCAAGAGCTAATGATTTTGCCAGTCGCTGGGGTGGGGAAGAATTTTTGATTTTGTTGCCTAATATCACCATCAATGAGGCGCTCAATGTGGCGGAAAGATTACGGAGCTATGTGGAACATAATCCCACGGCATCAGGCATCAAAATTACGATTAGTTCAGGAGTAGCTATTACCAGCCATGAAGATGATTCCGTTGAGAGTTTAATTACTGCCGCTGATCATGCGCTCTATGCAGCAAAACGTTCTGGGCGTAATCAAGTGCAAATGTCTCAAAGTGCTATACATCAATAGTTTAGCCCCCTGCATTTCTCACAATTACAGAAGACTATATAAGGATAAAATTATGGCAGCTAATCACTATGAGTTTCCTACAGATCCCTATGCCGTAGCCAAACCATTATTGGGCAATTCTTACTATCAACCTTCTGCCAATCAGACCTTCACTAATTTTAATTTAGAAGAGCAGTTTGCGTCGCGTCCATCTCTTTGTGCCAATCGTCTTAAGCCATCTAATCAGCATAATCAGCCCATTGTTTTAGTGGTAGACGATGAGACAGATAATTTTAAGGTGGTGAGCCTCCTATTAGCCAAAGAACCCTATCAATTAGAATCGGCTACCAGTGGCGAAGAAGCACTGCAAAAATTATTGATGATTGTGCCCCATGTAATTTTACTTGATGTGATGATGCCGGGGATTAATGGCATGGAAACCTGTCGCCAGATTAAGCAACATCCCCAATGGCAACATATTCCGATCATTATGGTGACAGCGCTATCTAGCAAAAGTGATTTGGCACAATCCATTGAAGCTGGAGCTGATGACTTCATTAGCAAGCCAGTTAATGGGATGGAACTAAGGTCGCGAGTGCATTCCATGATGCGGATTCGGCAGCAATATTTAGCCCTACAACAGTCGATGCAATTACATGATGACATGACCCATGCCATTGTGCATGATTTGCGCAATCCCATTACGACAGCAATTTTAGCCTGTGATAACTTACTATCTATGGGTTTGTCACACCATCCCCAACAGAAACTCTTGCATATCAGTGATGCCATGCAGAGATTGCGTCTGATGGTGGATGACATTCTCATTTTAGCCAAAGGAGAAGCAGGAGAATTAGCCTTACAATGCATCCCCATCAACTTCAATAGTGTATTACGAGACACATTAAATGACTTCCAAATCATTGCCAATCACAAGGGAATTGACCTATTATTAGTTTTGCCAGAACGTCCGATTTATTGCAGTCTTGATGTCCATTTAATCCGTCGCGCCTTAGATAATCTGATTGCTAATGCCTTAAAATTTGCCCCAGAACATACCACAATTACGATAACTTTAAAAGAAGTGCAATTACAGCAACAGTTACCAGATCCGGAATATGTAGTAATGGATTGCAACTATTTGGAAGTTAGTGTGGCGGATCAAGGGTCTGGAATTAGTAGCGAGAAGCGGAATTTAATTTTTGAGCGTTATCAAGTGGGTAGTCCTGTCAGCCAACCTAATGGTATCAGTTCACCTCAAATTGGCTTAGGATTATTTTTCTGTAAACTAGTAGTTGAAGCTCACGGCGGTACAATTGCAATTAGCGATAATCAACCAAGGGGCACAATTTTTACCCTGAGAATACCCCATGATTTGGATTAAACTATTTGATTAAATGATTAAATTGAATTGCTTCAGGATCAAAACTTAGTTACAAAATTTAGTTAGGAAATATAGATTATGCAGTCTGAATTATTACTTCAATTATTGGGCAAATCATTAGGTAAATCATTGCTTTATATGAGCATGATTACTGGTGCTTATCATCTGATTTTGTCAAGTATTTCTCTGAATATATCAACAATTGCAAACACCGATCTTGCCTATGCTGCTACGCTAGAAAATATCAGAACAGATCCCGCTAAAATTAATCATTTTGATCCTAAACCGGTCATATTAACTCAGAATAATCCTCAGCAGGAAGCCGACATTACCGATGCCGTTTATTTAAAAAATAGTGGCTTTGATGATTTAGGGGCAGCACGATGGGATGAAGCAGTGAGTAAATTTCAAAAAGCCCTGCTATTATTTCGGAAATGGGGTTTTAAAGGTGGTGAAGCTGGTAGTTTAAATTATTTGGGTGATGCTTATCTTCGGATTGGCAAATATGATGAGTCCATTAATTATTTTAATCAGGCAATGGCAATTTATCAAACCATTGCTAGACCAGACACCGACGATGTAACTTATATTGGTTTTACTTGGCAATATTTGGGCGATGTTTATGATAAACAGCAACAATTTGATCAAGCAATTAATGCATATGATCAATCTTTGAAAATCTTTCGGGCTGTGCAGAAGTTACCCGCTAATCAATTCAGTAATAGTGATATATCCTCGGTGCAAGTGAGTGAGTCAATTACGTTATCAAGATTAGCTGGTATCTATTTTAAAGTCGCCCGTTATAACGAAGCTTTAGCCAGCTATCAGGGAATATTGCCCCTGTATGAAAAGAATCAAGATAAGATTGGTATGGCACAAACTTGGAATAACATCGGCGTGATTTATGCCAGCCAGTCCCGTTATGGTGAAGCTTTAGAAGCATATAATAAATCGCTAATTCTAGTACGCGATTTATGCTGTTTTAAAGGAGATGAAGCGGCAATTTTAAATAATTTGAGTACCCTATATTTTAGTTTAGGACAGAATAAACGGGCTTTAAATTATGCCGATGAAGCGGGTAAAATCTATCAACGTTTAGGCACAGAAAAATATACTAACCTGCAAAAGAAAGAAATTGAACTGCTCTTTGATGCGCTCAGTAACGATAATATTAGTCCTTCCTTTGTGAATCGCGGTTTAGCCACCCGCAACAATCTCAATGATAGTTACCGTAACGATACCACAGTGCAATGGGGCGCAGCGGCTAACTTCAATAATCTGGGGCAGTTATACACGAACATTGGCAAATATAAGGATGCAATTACGATGCATCAACGGGCCTTAGAGATTTATAGTCAAATTGAGAACTCTCTCGGTAAAGGAATTACCCTAGACTATCTGGGCAATGCTTACAGTAGTTTGGGAGAACCTGCCAAAGCATTATCTTTCCATCAGCAAGCCTTAGCCGTGTATCGTTATCGCCAAGATAAAAACGGTATGGTGATCAGTTTAAATAATTTGGGTAAAACCTATACTAATTTGGGCAATATTTCGGAAGCTTTTGCCACCTATCAACAGGGATTAGAAATCATTCGCGAACTAGGGGATAACGCTGACGGTAATACCAGAGCGGTTTTGCTGTACAATATTGGTGATTTACTCATTCAACAAAAACAAATTCCCGCCGGCATTGCATTCCTGAAATATGGCGTAAATATGCGTGAGTCCATTCGCAAAAATTTACGCTTGTTACCACGGGAAGACCGTGCCGCCTATCGGTTGAGCGTTGCCTATGGTTATCGTCAACTCGCGGTGTTACTGCTGCAACAGGGACGAGTTCTAGAAGGAGTACAGATTCTCGATTTGCTCAAAGTACAGGAATTACAGAATTATTTGCGAGATGTGCAGGGTAATGATCTGAGCGCCCAAGGTATTGACTTATTAGAAGCGGAAAAACTTCTTTTAACCATAGATTTAAATCAGTGGAGCAAACCCAAATTAGCGCCTGAGATTGAACAAAAACAGCAGCAAATTCAGCAACAAGCACCGCAAATCAGCCTCAATCTCAGTGGTTCCCAACGTCTATTAACCAATCTGAAACAATTTGGTAATGGAGCCGCACTACTTTATCCGATTTTGCTCGAAGATCGGCTGATGATTGCCCTAGTGCCCGCCCAAGGTTTGCCCGTGGTTAAGGTTGTCGCTATCAGTAGTAACGAAATCCAGAAACAGCTAATGGATTTTCGGGCTGATTTACAAGATTCTAGTTCCAGTGATGTCAAATTATCAGGCAAGAAACTCTATCAACAGATTATCGCTCCCATTGAAGCGGATTTAGCTGCTGCCAAAGTAACTACATTGCTCTATGCCCCCGATGGCCAAATGCGCTATATCCCGCTCTCAGCCCTGTATGACGGCAAGCAATGGTTAGTAGAACGTTATGGCTTAAGTTATTTAACTGCGGCGACTTTTATGGCGGTGACTGCCGATAAAATCACTGATACAATTAGGGGGAATAGTCCTTCTTTAAATGCGATTGCCGCAGCATTTACCCAAGGCAAAATCAATATTACCGTAGGGGAACAACAATTCAGTTTTAGCGGCTTACCCTTCGCTGGGCAAGAAATAGAAAACATTGCCAATCGAATTCCCAATACCACTAAATTATTCGATCAATCCTTTAGCCGTGACGAAGCAGTGAATCGATTTGGGGCATTTAAGATTATCCATTTAGCTACCCATGCCGCTTTTGTTCAAGGCAGACCTGAAGATTCCTTTATTGTTATGGGTAATGGAGCTTATGTGAGTTTGCGCGAGTTACGCAATTGGAAGTTACCAAATACCGAATTAGTAGTCCTTAGTGCCTGCCAAACCGCTCTAGGAGGAGTAGTCAGCAGCGGCGCAGAAATTCTCGGTTTTGGTTATCAGATTCAGCGCACCGGAGCCAAAGCCGCCATTGCCTCATTATGGACGGTCAGCGACCAAGGCACTCAATTTCTGATGGAACGGCTTTATCAGCAAATTGGCTCAGAACCCCTCAGCGCCGCTAAAAAAATTGACATCTTACGCCAAGCCCAATTACAAGTGATTCACAATCAAGATAGTCGCTTTTGGCATCCCTATTTCTGGGCAGCATTTATTTTGATTGGTAATTAATGGATGCGAAAATTAATCGAATTAGGCAGTAATGCCAAGCCAGATCACCAAAAGATTATCATAATCAGTTACAGAATTAAGTAAAATTTCATGGTAAACCTAAGCTAAAATAGAGCAAATTCCCTATGGAAGTGCCATCAAGCTCTATGATCTTAAACGCGACCACCCTTGACCCCACCCGCCTCAATGACGAAACCTATCATTTAGCCCATGCTATGGCTGAAGCCGCAGATGATCGTAAAGGTGCTGATATTTCGCTGTTAGCCATTGGTGAGGTGTCAATGTTGGCAGAATATTTCGTGATTGCCACCGGATTTTCTAAGGCGCAGGTTCGTGCTATGGCCACATCAATTCAAGACAAGATCGAGCAAGAATTTGGCCGTACCCCTAGAAATATCTCCGGCGAAAATGACGGCACATGGGTTTTGCTCGACTATGGCGATGTCATTGCTCATTTGATGATGGCACGGGAGCGAGAATATTACGGTTTAGAAGCATTCTGGGGCCATGCACCGAAAATTACTTTTGTGCCCTCCAGCCCTGACGCGCCGGTCGCTGCCATTGCTGGTTAAACCCTGTAGCTATAGATGATAGCCTATGATCGATAGATAATTATTGCTGTTGAATTACTACTAAATTGTCATAAATCGCCGCGATACAAAGGATAATAGTTAGCAATTGTTAGTAATTTCTACCGTTCAATTAGTTCACCTTGTTATTAAATTTCTCGCTATTAAATTTTATGAGTGTTGCTATGACTGTGGGTACTCGGGTAAGAATTAAGTCGCCTTTAAACGTCTATCACCATCCCGAACATAAGGGAGAAGCATTTAATGTAGAAGGTTTAGAAGGAGAAATCGTCGCCATTCACACCACTTGGAAAGATCGTCCCATCAGCCCCAACTATCCCTATGAAGTGCGCTTCATGCCTAAATTTGTGGTACACGTCGGTGATCATGAACTAGAAGCTATCGCTTAAAATCATCTTGATTTGTGGTGATTATTGTCTGATCCTCCTTGCTCTAAGGAGGATTTTGATTGTATTCTCAAATATATTACTACTTCCCCATCAATACTTTTCCCCATAAATCCTGATTCGCCCCCATACTCAACCCCACCATCTTACCTCCGCCATAATCTGCATTACATCTGCATCATTTTGATTATTCCCATTCAATGCCATAGGTGAATCTGTCATGGAAGCAGCGATTATTAGCATTCTATTTATGGTGATTGCTGGTAGCTATACCTATCGTTCGGTTTGTATTGTTGATGAGGGTAAAATTTGTTTAGTAGAAAGATTAGGGCGCTATCACAAAACCCTCAAACCCGGCATTAATATCGTATTGCCTCTGCTTGATCAAATTGTTTTAACCAAAAGCGCCAGAGAACAGGAATTAAAGATTTCGCCCCAACCCTGTACCACGTCTGATAAAGTGAGTCTGAGTGTTGGCGGTGTAGTTTATTGGATGATTAAAGACCTAGAGAAAGCCTATTACACCATTCAAGATATTGATACATCCCTGCAAACTTCCGTTAGAACCCAGATTCAAACTCAAATTGGTCAACGGGAACTAGATAAAGTCATTGGCGCTCAAGATGATGTCAACCGTGAAATTCTAGATGGCATCACCGCTGATACTGCTGCTTGGGGCATTCAAGTGCTGCGGGTGCGCTTGGGGGAAGTGACAATTCCCGACTCAGTGCGGCAATCGATGGAAAAGCAACAGGCTGCCGAAATCGAAAAAAGAGCCATGATCTCTTTATCAGAAGGGGAAAAAGCCGCTGAAATCAAAAAAGCCGAAGCCGAAGCCGAATCCCGCACCGTTTTAGCGGAATCACAACGGAAAGTCCGTCTAGCCGAAGCCGAAGCCCTCGCCCAAGCCATAGAACTAGTTGCCCTAGCCATTAGCAAACATCCCAATGGTAATGAAGCAATTCGTTATTTATTAGCCCAAAACTATATCGAAATGGGTAAAAATATTGGCACTAGCCCCAGTGCTAAGGTACTATTCATGGACCCCAGTACAGTGCCGGGGATGATTCAATCTCTGTTAAATATGACTCAATCAACTGCCGCAGAAATGGATGCTAAACAGCCTTTTGGCGCTAGCAGTAATTTACCGCCTTTAGCCAACGCATTTTGGACTAATTCACCCCAAGATTTAGGAGGCGAGAATATTGATGTTACCAATAATCCTTTAAACTAATCTAGCTAATGAACCTTATTTCCCAACCACAGATCATTACATTGCATTACCATTCCTTTTACTATCCACTCTTACCATTACTATGACTACTCCCCATTCCCCCAACCCTAACGATGAAAACGAATTGGAATTACCCCCTCGACGCAGATTTCTCTTATTAGGTGGTGCAGGCATACTCACCATCGGTTTTGGTGGTGTAATTGAAAGCTTCGTAGGTCGCGCTACGGAACCACTCAATCAAGCCGTAGAAACCCTAATTTTCAAACCCCAGCAACCGGTTCCCGAATTCCCCATTAGTGCCATTGAACCTAACGAATTAATCGTTAATAGTTTTCGGTTTACGCCGTTACTGAGTCCAGAGATTTATCGCTTAAACATCAGTGGTGCAGTCCAAGAACCCCTAAGCCTCAGTTTAAAAGAAATTTATGCTTTGCCCAGTACTTCAATGATTATCCGTCATGTGTGCGTCGAAGGCTGGGCGGCTGTAGTGCAATGGGGAGGAGTGCGATTGCGCGACTTATTAACCTTAGCCAAAGTGAAACCATCGGCAAAATATGTCTATTTCTATTCCGCTGATGGCTATTATGAAAGTTGGGATCTTGATTCTTCGGTCCACCCCCAAACCCTGATGGCCTATAGCAAAAATGGCGAGCCTTTACCCGTCGAAAACGGTGCCCCTTTGCGTCTAGCCTCACCGATTAAGCTGGGCTATAAGCAAAGTAAATGGGTCACTGATATTGTCGTCACAGAAACCCTCTCGCCGCGTAAGGGGTATTGGGAAGACATTGGTTATGAATGGTATGGCGGACTATAGCTATTTAGATTAAAATGGTACAAAAACATTAATCATAAGCTTTTGCCGGATGGATATCTTGTTCAAATGCTATCGATCTTTTGCATCAATTTATATGTAGATGGATGAGTTCCTAAACAGGCTTGGGATTGTAGTACCAATCGCAAAATCTGTCATCGCCTCGGCAATCGATGTAAATTCTCGGATCGAGTTTGCTAGAATCGCCTCCCAGTCCAGAATAATTTTGCGCACAAATTGGCTCAAACTTGTTACAGTTAGGGTCCTCAGGTGTCTCAAATTGAAATTGCGATGGAATTCTGCCATATTTTCTAAATAGCGTCATACGCCATTGCAGAGGTTCGACTCCTTTTGTGTTAATTGTTAGATTCTCATAGGCAGAGTATTTCTCACAGTTCCAGTTATAGAATACAGAACCATATTTAGATGTCTCGCTGACGATTTTGCAATTTGTGCCGATGCCTGTCTTTTTGGGATTGTATAAATAGGTGTTGTCGGCATCCTCAAGTTTGGTAAAACCCCTTCCCCTATATTCACTAGGTAATTGCGCCTCATTAAAATATTTAGGACATTTGATTGGAACTGGTCCAGATTTGCATCGGATTTCAGAAGTCATGACCCATTTTGCTTTGCGATCACCATCAAAACAAATTAGCGTATGGGTTGAACCGTAGCTAGTACTATTGCCACCAGTCCAAATATGCTCGATTTGTCGATTAGTCGAGCATTCAAAGAGATTGTTGGATTTAACTTCTCGGTACATTATTTCGCCAGCAGCTAAAGCTGGCGTAGCGTTCAGAGAAATTGCTCCTATAGAAATGAGCGTAACAATTGCAAGATTTTTCATTTTTCTGTTTTTACGAATATTGTTGGTGAGACAAAACAAGAACTTGTGAAATTATTGCTAAAAACGTCAAAGAATATTTACTCTTTTTCTTGGTAGTATCCCAGTGGTGAGTAATTGAATCCCCACTGGATCAAGCTCCTTTCTCCTTGTGGAGTCTGTGTTTTTCTGAACCGAGTCTCATCGCGATCGCGTGGGGAGATTTTCGGATCGTACAAATTTATGAAGGTTCGTGCTGTATTGTCTGGGAAGTAACCAATATCTATTGTTGATTCCAGATTGCTGAAACCGACAATGCCAACGCGATCGCATTCCGCCATAACCTGAGATGAAAGTGTTGCCATTAGCTTAGGCGACCTAAATAGATCTTTAGCACCAATTGTGTCAAAGATAACAGTTTCAGTTCTATTTGGTGGATAATCGAAATAGATTACTTGAATCCGATCTCTGTACACTCTAGCTTCTGGCTGCTTAATGCCACCAACATAACTGCGATAAGGCTTAAAAAAGCCTCTTTGCGTGAGATCTTCTTTGACATTAGCGATCGCTTCATCACAACTCAATCTCGAATCGGGCGGCACATTGACGATCGCCTGTTTTTGATTGGCGATCGCTAAATTTGGGAATAATAAACCCACGAGAATCAACAAAATAGATAGTTGGTAAGAGTTAATTTTCAGCATTGATTTGATACGTTTAAATTAATTCGTATTTTCTAAAATAGCGTCAGCCGAATCTACAAGGTACTGATACTTTTGCTTAGATTCTTGTTGCCATTTAACAAAGTGAGGCAATATTGCTTTAAAGCTGTTATAACCTAACCAAGCAGTAAATAGAAATCCAAATATTGATTTAAATGAAATAGACAGACTAAAAGGTATAAAAATAATCAAAGCAGTCAAAATCGCTGCTATTAAAGTTGGTGGGAGTGAAGCTTTATTTAGATTGGCGACCTCATTAGAAATTCTTGCTTCAGATGAGTTATGGTTGTACAGATAGTAAAGCTTTACATATTCTCTGCTTACACTCTGACCACTCATTGTATTAAGAAAACTAGTTGTGTTACGAAGAAAAGTCACGAAATCGCCATGATCTCCTTCAACTAGATCTTTTTCCTTTAGATCTTCGTAAAAAATTGCTGTGACCCTCTGTCCATCGCGAGGACTAAAGTCCCATCCACTAGAATCTATTTGTACTTCTTGACCGTTATCCAAGATCATATAAAAAACAGTTCTAATCTTGACTGTTGATGATATTTTGGGCGCAGCAACATATCCACCATATTTCCCGACATATCCACCACCGCCAGAGCCTGTAACTATAGTGTCCGACCAAGTCTTTGAGCCTGCAACCTCGCCAGTCTTCGGTATTACATTATACTGTTGACTTATTGTCTCATCCTCTGTATTGCCATCAGATGATTTGTACTGAGAGTTATTCATAGAACGTTTTTCTGTTAATAACTAAGGAGTGAAATCATAGCCCCATTGAAACTGAGAACGGTCTCCATTGGGAGTCTTTAATGTTCTGCTGTAAGTTGCTCGCAGTTTCTCTCGCTCTTCGCGGGGTCGAACAGCGTAAATATTAATGAAAGTTCTCGCAGTGTTATCAGAGAAGAATCCAACATTTACCGATCCTTCCCACCAGTAGGCAAAGCTAACCAACCCAACATTGTTGCAGTCAGCCATAATTTGCGAAGCCAATGTAGCCATCAGTTTCGGCGAACTATATAGATTGGATATTTCACCTAGTACAAATATAACGCGCTCAGTTCGGTCTGAAGGATAGCCGTAATAGCCGTTCTGGATGGTGTTTTTATCAATCTTTACTTGTGGATTGCCCATACCACCGCGTGGTGACTTCCAAGGAACAAAAAAGCCTCTTTGCGTGAGATCGTCTTTGACGTTAGCGATCGCCTGATCACAACTCAATCGAGATTTGGGCGGCACGTCAACTATGGCTTGTTTTTGCTGGGCGATCGCGTAGTTAGGGGATAAAGAAAAACTTACTAAACAAATAGACAAAATGGCCGTAACTTTTTGCATGGATACTGCCTCACTAATATGACCCAATCTGCTATCTACACATTTACAACCCAGATCAGCAGAGAAAATTTCACTTAACTTGCTAAAAATGAGATAAACAAATTGGGGAATTGGATGACAGTTTACAAGATTTAACCAAATAATTCAAGGTAGTGAAATTAATTCAAGGTATCGCAATCAGGTAAGCTTACGGCCGATTTAACCAACTTTTACCTTTCCAGAATTAATTACACTACACTATGAAATTTACTGATCCCAAGGGGATGAACAGAATAACAACTTATTTACAAGGACATCTACTGTAGATTCTTAGGCATCGGAACCAAAGGCTCTTCCATCGCAATGATCAGCTTCTCATCCTTGGTATAGCCACTCTCACTCTTATGATTGCTGCCGTTATTGCTACTAACCGCAGTGGTTGGGGCATCCACTTGATTAGCCACAGGACTGAACTGCGGACTATTGGGAACAGTCAATACCGAAGCCAAAGCACCAACTATAGTAGCTGCGGCTAAACCAATACCACCAAATAACCAGCGGCGTTGATTAGCGCGACGATCTAGACGCTCCATCACTCCAGCGATCACCAGTTCGGTATTATCTTGGCGTTGACCGAAAGCATCTGTGGTCACCGCTGGCACAGGCAGATCAATCAACAGTTTTTGCAATTGTTTTTGTTGCTCATAAACCCTAGCAAAAGCAGCATCTTGGGCGAGCCATTGTTCTACTTGAGTTGTTTCTGCATCGGTGGCTTCACCGTCCATGTAAGCACACAGCAGAACAAACTTTTCTTCGTCGATGTTAAATAAGTCTTGATCAAAGTTCATGGTGTTTTATACCCCTAGCGACAGAGATTACATACTGGAGAGGTAGGGTTGAAGTTGGGTTTGCAGCCGGAGTCTGGCTCTAGCAATACGAGACTTAACAGTACCAAGGGACACACCGGTCATCTCAGCAATAGTTTCATAGGAGAGACCTTCAATCTCTCGCAAAATGATGGTTTGTCGGAAGCTATCCGGCAGATCAGCAATGGCTTTACGCAATTGGTCGTAAAACTCTTGCGTTGAGAGCCGCTCTACAGGACCAGGATCGGGGCTGGCAATTTCCCAGCTAATTTCGTCCCCATCATCAGCACGCAAAGGTGAGTCTAGAGAGAGGGTGCGACCGACCCGCTTCCGCTTCCTTAATTCATCATAAAACAGGTTTGTGGCAATTCGGCTCAACCAACCGCGAAATTTTTCGGGTTCTTGCAATTTTTGCACATTGCGATACACCCGCAGCCATACCTCCTGAGCCAGATCAGCGCGATCTTGCCAATCGGGAGCCAATTTATACAGCAGTTGGTCCACATGGCTTTGGTGACGGCGCATGAGTTCAGCGAAGCCTTGACGACTGGGCTGCGCTCCTTGCTGACACATTATAACTAAGTCGTTGTTGGAGAGCTTATCAACTGACACGGGGTTAGAGGATACCTTTACCTCGACAATTTGGCTCGACCAAGATAGGCTGTAGCTCATCCATGTGCTCCTGTTGTATCTCTTGGGATTTCAGGACGCAGGGATTGATGATAAAGTTCCTTATCTTGGTCAAGATTAAGGGGATAATAGCAGCTAGTGGTTGCTTTGGCACTAATTTAGGGTATTTCTCTGTTTTTTTTGATGGCATATAGGACAACTTTTTTTAGTATTTTTTAAGTTTTGTCGGGCATTGACTTTTGCGGATTCAGCGAGGACAGGTTATGCAAGGTTCTAAGGTAGTGGCAATTTTGACGGGTATTGTGGCGGTTGCTTTAGGTGTGGGTTATTTGGTTTTGGTGCAACTTTTAGATTGGCGTGGGGCGATGGTTCCGGCTCCGGTGGATGAGATGATGCTATTAGGATTACGGTTTTTGGTTTAGGGTTTTACTATTGGCTCATGGCGGTAAGGTTGCGGTGATTTTCTGAAGAATTGGGTTACATCATGAAAGGTTTGGCTGGTTTGGCGGACAGTTGGCGGTTACGGGGACAGGGTTGGCTCGCCCCTTGGCTGCAAATTTTTTGGCGACTGATTACCCCTTTGCAGGCTTGGCGTGAGGGTAGCAAATTACTGAGCACGCCACTTTTGGGTGGTTTATTGGTGTTGCTGTTGGGGCTGTTGCCTTTTTTAGAAAATAGCCAAACCGGTGTGCTGACGATGGCGATCGCCGTGGTGTGGTTATTGCTATGGCTGACGGATCGACGAGATCAGTCATTAAAGCCAATGGATCTAAACCAAGATGCCGATCCCACAGATCCCCAAAATCTAAATTCCTTAAGTCAGCCTCAACCTAAGCAGGGTTATTTCACCCCAGTGCATCTGCCTCTATTGGTCTATTGGGGGATCGCGGTGGTAGCTACGGCTTTATCATCGGTGCGAGTTGCCGCATTTGATGGTTTAGTGAAGCTGACTTTATATATGGTCACGTTTGCTTGCCTGAATCGGGTGATGATGTTGGGTTGGCGCTCGTGGTGTGTGGGGGCTTACTTGCTCAGTGCTTTGGCGGTGTGTGCCTACGGGGTGCAGCAGGCGGTTTTAGGTGCAGCAGAGTTAGCCACTTGGACTGATCCCACTTCTGAGTTAGCCGGAATTACCCGCGTTTATAGTTTCTTAGGTAATCCCAATTTATTAGCGGGTTATTTAATGCCCGTCTTGCCTTTGGGATTGGCGGCTTGTTGGCGCTGGTCGGCTTGGGGGTGGCGCTGTTTGGCGGGTTTGGTGGCAATATCAGGGGCTTATTGTTTAGTGCAAACCCAGAGTCGGGGCGGTTTATTGGGCTTGGCGGCTGAAGGGGTCGTTCTGGTGCTGCTACTGGTGTTTTGGTGGGGGAAAAGATTACCGAAATGGACTTTACCCTCGGCCATCGGCGGCATGGGAGGTGTCTTTTTATTGGCAGCGGTGGCAGTGCCCACTTTACGCAAGCGTTTGGGCAGTATTTTCGGCGGTGATGACAGTAGCAATGCCTTTCGGGTCAACGTTTGGCAGTCAGTGCTAAATATGATTAAAGCTAAGCCAATTCTAGGTATTGGGCCTGGTAATAAAGCCTTTAATCAGGTTTATCCCCTCTATCAACGCTCAGGATTTAGTGCTTTAGGGGCTTATTCCGTGCCTTTGGAATTGACCGTAGAAACTGGCATCATTGGGGTGATTTGCTATGGTTGGCTAGTGGTGACAATTTTTCAGGTGGGTTGGCAGTTAATTAATCGCTTGCGACAGTGGCGCAACCCCGACGGTATTTGGTTAATTAGTGGCTTAGCAACTTTGGTGGGAATGCTGGTGCATGGTTTAGTGGATACAGTGTGGTATCGCCCCCAAGTGCAATTATTGTGGTGGTTGTGTATTGCTTTGGTGACGAGCTTTTATGGCGTGTCGGAGCCAGTAACAGTGGTTACAGCACCAGCGATGGATGATCCTCACACTGCCCCAGAGTGAAAAACCTAAGGTAGAATATCAAAGATTCACCAGTCCTGAAATTACTCAATTCTGATACCTATTTTCATGGACTAACACCCTAACCTTAAACCCTAATTTCTTTTAACCCTATGACAGAACCAACTCAATTACCCCAAGCCACTGATCCCAAAATGGGTTTTAATACTTATGCCGAGCGGTTGAATGGTCGGGCAGCTATGGTGGGCTTTATCCTAGCGATCGCCATTGAATTTGCCACTGGCAAAGGCTTGCTAGCATGGCTTGGCTTAATTAATGTGACCTAAATGATGGCATTGCATGGCATCCTATAAATCAAAAAACTATTTCTTGATTAAACACTTCTGTTTCTGGCTCGCGGCGGTGATCGCTGTAGTCCTCGATCAAGCCAGCAAATTTTGGGTCATTCAAGCCTTAAAGTCAAAATCTTGGGCAGTCTGGCCCAATGTGCTGCATTTTACCTATGCGGAAAATCGTGGCGCGGCTTTTAGCTGGTTTGATGGCCATATTGATGTGTTGAAATGGGTTTCTCTGGTGGTCAGTTTAGCCTTGATCTGCTTAGGACTATTCACCAAAAAATTACCTCGCTGGGAGCAATGGGGTTATGGCTTGATCCTCGGTGGGGCAATGGGTAATGGTATTGACCGATTTTTCCGGGGCTATGTAGTTGACTTCATTGATGTGCAGTTCGTGCGTTTTGCTAATTTTAATATTGCCGATAGTTTTATTACCATTGGTTTAATATGTTTAGCTATTAGCATTTGGCAATTACATCAGGAATCAGCCTAAGTCAATCTAAGTCAATATTTTGTGATTCATCATCAACCGACGGGCTTTCCCAATACCTTTTCCCATATTGCTGACTTTGAGGCATCGCATCCTTGAGGCGTAAATCCTATGTTAGAAATTAATAATTTGCGGGTGTCCTACGGTGGGGTCGAGGCTTTGCGGGGGATTAATTTACAGATCCGAGAAGGGGAAGTAGTGACGCTGATCGGAGCGAATGGGGCGGGCAAGACCACGACTTTACGCACCATCTCCCGATTAGTGCCCGCCAAAGAGGGGCAGATTTTTTATCAAGGAAAAGATATTACCGGATTGCGCCCTGATCAACTGGTGCAGTTAGGTATTGCCCATAGTCCTGAAGGGCGGCGGGTTTTGAGCAAACAAACGGTGTTAGATAATCTCGAATTGGGGGCTTATGTACGGCGGGATAAGTGGGGCATTCGCGCTGACATAGAAAAGCAATTTATGATTTTCCCCCGCTTGGCTGAGCGTCGCCATCAGTTAGCCGGAACCCTCAGCGGTGGGGAACAGCAGATGTTAGCGATCGCTAGAGCCGTGATGAGTCGCCCTAAGTTATTACTGTTAGATGAACCAAGTTTGGGTTTAGCGCCCCAGATTGTTTTAGAAATTTTTGGTGTGATTGATACTTTGCGCCAAGCTGGGGTCACCATTTTGTTAGTGGAACAGAATGCGACTAAGGCTCTCAAACACGCAGATCGCGGCTATGTCATGGAATCGGGCGAAATCACCATCACTGGCCCAGCCTCAGAATTACTCCATGATGAACGGGTCAAACAAGCTTATTTAGGGTGAACGTTTTGAATCAATATTTGCTGATGGTGCAAATGCCCTCAAACCCTTACACAGCAAGGTATTGACAAATTTGCGGGGGGGGTAGAGTTACATACAATGTTGCATAAATTTATGACTCATGCTCAAAACTTTATTGTCGGCTTCTTTGGTGGGGATCGCTTCTTTGCTCGCCGCAGTGCC
>JBAXSK010000065.1:0-17596 GCA_037130765.1 Pseudanabaena sp. ELA607 | reverse complement strand
TTGGCACATTAGAAGCACTTGACCACCCCCCGCTTGCGGCGTACCCCTCCAAAGGAGGGGAATTTTAATCTTTTCTGTAATTCCCCTCCCTTGGAGGGGTGGCAGGCTTTGCCTGACGGGGTGGTGCTATTTATTGCCTTCAAGCCGTTCCCTTCTTAATTTGATTGACTATAGTTGAAAGTTTTCAAGCGATAATTAATTGTGCTTAAAAACTTGAAAATTTTTTTGTTTTTGGAGTAGGTCAATATGTCTATCAAAAACTGCTTAATTACAATATTTGGGATTGCTTTGGTTGCTAGTTATCAGCCTCAAGTAATTGCTGAGTTCACGATGCATCGTGACTATGAATATGAAACGCCATTACCCCAAACTGGCAAAGTCACAATTCGCTTACCAATCCAAGATTTACCTTCTGCCAAACTTTTTGAATCATGCCCTAAAAAATCTTATCTAGAAGAATTTGGAGAAAGCACTCATTATCTAGTAATGATTTGCCGAGATCAGAAAAATGATTTAAAAAAATACTGGTTGCAGAAGACGAAGAAAACAGGAAGAATTTTGCGTTTAACAGCCCAAGATCAGCCCCGAAGTCAGCCATCATTATGGAAGAGCGGCGACTATGAAGTTATGTTGTATAAGGATGGCAGAGGACAGGGAAATGCTTATTTAGAGTCTTACAACATGAAAACCCAAAAGGGACGAGGTGAAGCTTTGCTTTATTACTACAGTAAATTTTATCTGAAACAAGATGCAAACAATTAACTCTCAATCTTAGTCAGTAAAATTGTCCCAGCATTAGTTCCACAGCAGGTTGCAACATAACTTTTGCGATAGTAGAAAATTTCCCGAAACATTCCATCTTAAAAACTCTCAAAACCCTAAAAAAACTATGGCTCGATACAATCCCTATAACATCCAATTACAGATTAGTCGTATGTTTGCCTCAGGGCAGTCTGTTTTTGCCACCATAAAAGTCCAAGATTGGCTAAAAGAACGCCAACAAGATCCCAAAGAGTATGATATTACTTTCCGTCAAAAGCCTGCGGCTCCTGAATCTAACCAAATCATCGCGATTGATATTGAACTGCGACGTAAAGATGGTAACCCTGTAGAACAATGGTTACTGAAAGAATTAAATCAGCAAGCATAGTTGAACTGCAATAATTGAATCCCCGACCGCCGATGGAAGTGGGGAATCTGACGCATCTAGAGAGTAAAGAGCTACATCAGAATATCTTCTAACCAACGGGGCGGCCGGGGAATCGCATTACCCAAGCGGTCTAAGAGAAACCAGCCAACCAAATGCACTAAAATTTGATAGGCAAAGCTACTAATGGCAATCATTACCAAAGCTGCCACTTGAATTACAGCAATATCTGGTTGATCTAGGGAGCCAAACAATTGCATCAACCAACTCAATAATCCGGTGACTTGGACAATGGCATATTGCCAAATATTTTCACCCACTAACACTGATAAAAATGCCACCTGAAACAGCAAGCCTAAGCTACTAATCACAGTACCTACGCTTAAAGATATGGCCCAGGGTACACCGAGCCGCCACAACCAACCCAAGGTAATTCCCGTAATGCCGTGGGGAATGAGATATTGCACACTACGAGTCGGCCCCATCAAAATCGCTAGCAACAAAGCCGCCACAATGGTCATCATCCATGCTGAGCGCCCGCCCCAACGCATAAATAATAAACCAGCGGGTAACGGAAATAACATCCGCAAAAAAGGGCCAATCGGAAAATAGAAGTTAATCAGAAATAAAATTGCTGTGGTACTAGCTAAAAATGCCGTTTCTACCATGACCCGAGGCGGTGTAGAAGAATGAGAATGCTTGTCTGCCATAGGGAATAAAACTGCTGAGGCGGAGTCTTCAGGGAGATAGGAATTAGGGACTGAATCAATGGCGAGATCTCCGACTTTGGGGGATGCTGATACAAGATAAATTATGTTCGTTGAGAAAAAGTCGGAGATCTTAAATTTGTTTACTTAGATGGCTCTACTGATCATGATGAATTTCCAGATCGTTAACTGAATTTGATTCGTCAGTATTAGCATTATCATCACTCAAAGAGATGTTCTCATTTGGTTGTGCTGCCATAGGACGTACAACATCAGGAAAAAGCCGCTTCATTCCATAAAGCCACACCAAACCCAAAACCCCAAAAGCCAAACAACTTAAACTGACAACCTGCGCTACCCGCAACACTCCTAGCATTAAACTATCGGTACGCAAACCTTCAATCCAAACTCTGCCTGCACTATAGCCAATTAGATAGACCATGACCAAAGTGCCGGGCTTGGCTTTGGGAAAACGATAGAATACACCCATCAAAATCCCAAAGATGCCCAGATTCCATAATGATTCATATAGAAAAGTGGGATGAAAATAAGCTTCGTTAATTAATTCCGTCGGGCGATGCTCCACAGGAATAAATAGCTTCCACGGTAAATCTGTCGGCGTACCAAAAGCCTCTGAATTGAAGAAGTTACCCCAGCGTCCAATGGCTTGCCCTAAGATCAGCGATGGCATGATTAAATCTGCGAGTTGCCAGAGGGAAAGTTTGTGTTTGCGGCAGAACAGTAAACAGGCGACTGTACCACCGATGATTGCCCCATGAATCGCAATTCCACCTTCCCAAATGGCAAAGATTTTGCTTAAAGGCTGTCCGGCAAAACGGTTTTGCCATTCAAATGCCACATAGTATAATCGAGCCGCCGGAATTGCGCCAATTACCAACCAAATTACCAAATCGCCCAATACATCAGGATCAACTTGGCGTTTAGGGGCTAACTTCTGGGATAATAATGTACCCAAAATAATTGCCGAAGCAATCAATAAACCATACCAGCGAATCGACAGAGGACCAATCTTAATTAATTCGGCTCCCGGAGAAGCAAACTGCACTCCTAGCCAAGGTATCGTAAATAGATTTATCCCAAAGGCATATATAGCAGAGACACTCATGGCAGCAGTTTTTAATAATCCTTGTAGTGAGTAATTCAGTCAGTAACTTAATCAGTAATTTAATGGACAAGGGTAATTTATGGATGTAAGCAACTGCTCAGGCGACAGTTTAAGCGATTTAGTCCCCTGAGCATCCATAAAAGTTTAACCCTAGATTTTGATCCTACCAGTAATAGTCTCTAGGGGGAAATATTCAGCACTACCAAAAATCTGCCCTAGTTAGAATTAACAATAAATCGTGATCTAGTCCTTAAAAGTTGCTAGAAATCAATCACAGAAAACCCTCATGGAACGTAACCCCTACGATCTTAACCCCTACCATATTTATCACTCCACTCATTTTCTGTTAAACTATTACTCAAAGTGAAGTTCTCTTACTACACCTAAAATAAGAACGTTAATTGATCGATTACTGAGCCGACGATCAACTTGCCTTAAGTAATCGTGATCATGAAAACATTATTAGTCCCACTGTGATATAAACCCTGCGATATAAACCCTAAATACAAACCGAAATATGGCTCCAGTACGATTGTGTGGCGTAAGTAAAAGTTTTGGGACTCAAGGTGCAGGGGCGCAAAAAGGTCATCTCACTCCGGTTTTGAGCCACATTGATTTAGAGGTGGCGGATCAGGAATTTATGGTGTTGGTGGGCCCGTCGGGCTGCGGCAAAAGTACTTTATTACGGCTGATTGCGGGTTTGGAGTCTGTGTCAGCGGGGGAGATTTATCTGGGAAATCAGATGGTGAATCATCTGCCACCGAAAGAGCGGGATATTGCGATGGTGTTTCAGAGTTATGCGCTGTATCCCCACATGACAGTGTATGACAATATTGCTTTTGGCTTGCGGCGGCAACAAATGCAGATGTTTGGCCGATTTGCGCCTTGGCAGCAAAAACATCGTGACTCGGTGACGCGGCGGGTGCAGGAAGTGGCCACTTCTTTGCAAATTGACCATCTGCTACAGCGTAAACCGAAGGCTTTGTCGGGGGGGCAAAAACAACGGGTGGCTTTGGGACGAGCGATCGCCCGCAATCCCCAAGTATTTCTGATGGATGAGCCATTGTCTAATCTTGATGCCCAATTACGCAGTGATACCCGCACCCAGATTGTGCAACTACAGAAGCGGTTGCAAGTGACGACGATCTATGTCACCCATGACCAAACAGAAGCAATGACTATGGGGGATCGGATTATGGTGTTAAATCAGGGACGGATTCAACAGGTGGATACGCCTTTAAATCTATATCGTCATCCAGCCAATCGTTTTGTGGCTGGTTTTTTGGGTGAGCCGCCCATGAATTTTATTCCGGCTCAGGTGGATGATCAAGGCAATGTCTTGGCACTGGGTTTGACTATGGCGCTCACGAATGCTCAGCGGCAGGTGATTCCTAGCCATAGTGGGGTGTGGATTGGTATCAGACCTGAGCGGTTGACCTTAGCGACAGATGAGGCACAGAGCCATAGTTTCGAGGCAGTAACGGAATTGATCGAGATGTTAGGGGCAGAGGCGATTATTTTGTTACGGATCGGGACGCAAACTTTACAGGCTAAGGTGACGGCAGATTTAGCGTTGCAGCGACAGCTACGGGTGGGCTTTTGGGCGCAATGGGTTTTAGAGCCAGAGCAGTTGTACTTTTTTGCCCGTCATGGTAATGATCCCGCCGCTGGGCATGATGATGAAGTAACCCTGCATTCCCCCTATGCTATCTAGTTCGGCGCTCTAATTATTCACCTGTCCAAGGGCATCTAAGGCTTGCTGAAAACCTTGGCGATCGCGCAGACGGCGGAATAAATTGGCAGCTTGGCGGAAATCACTGGCGGCTTCGGTACGTTTGCCTAACATCACATAGCTATTGCCGCGATTGTAATAGGCAAAGGGATCGTTATTGTTGATGGTAATCGCTTGGTTATAGTCATTGAGGGCGGCGGTATGGTTGCCCTGTTGAGCTAACAGAATGCCTCGGTTGACATAGGATTTGCCGTAGCTGGGATCTAGGGTAATGGCAGTGGTATAGTCGGCGATCGCCCCTTGGTTATCGGCTAGATCGGCTCGGACAATGCCCCGATTATAGAAAGCGCGGACGAATTTGGGATCAAGTCTGAGGGTTTGCTCATAGTCGGCTAAGGCTCCTTGTTTGTCACCGAGGCGATAGCGGACGATGGCGCGATTGTTGTAGGTGGTGGGGCTGTTGGGATATTGTTTGATAGCTTGGTCAAGGATGGCTAGGGCTTCGGTGAATTTGCCTTGGCGGTAGAGTTTTTGGGCTTGGGCATCTAGGGCTTGCAGGGTGGTAGTTTCGGTGGGTTTCTCTGGTTTTGGTTCTGGTTTTACTTCTGGGGGTTTGTCCGCCGGTTTCTCGCTAGGGGTGGGGCTAGGTGTGACGGTGGGGGTTTGGGCTTGTGCAGATGGGGTTAAGGCAATGGTTAGGGTTAATGCGCCTATGGTTGTGATTAGGGTAAATATTTTGTGAGCTAATTGGTGGGCGAATATTCTCTGGGTTTGGGGGGATAGCTGAGGATTTATTAAGTTAGATTTCATGATTTAGCGGCTAGATCAAACTACATATCAAACAACAATATCAATTCCTAGCAAAAATCTACCGTAGAACTACCGCAAAACCATGAATCTTATCCTGTCAGGTCGGCGGAGGGATGAAAGTGTTGATAAATTTGCTGGGCTAATTTGGGCCCAATTCCAGGAGTTTCTGCTAGTTGATTTACGGAAGCCTGAATAATATGGTCAATGGAATGGAATTTTTCGAGTAAGAGTTTTTGGCGATGGTGTCCTAAGCCGTTGATCTGATCTAAATGGGAGCGCTGCATTCTTTGGCTGCGTTTTTTGCGATGGAATGAAATAGCGAACCGATGGGCTTCGTCCCGCAGTCGCCGCAGCACTTGCACGCCGGGCTGATCCGGTTTAGTGGACAAAGGCATAGACTGATCTGGTAAAAAAATCTCTTCACGTTTTTTGGCAAGGCTGACTACGCGCAAATCATCAGCGATGTCTAATTCCCTTAAGGCATTCATCACGGCAGAGAGTTGTCCTTTGCCACCGTCGATCATTACCAAATCAGGTAATTCGGCTCTGAGAGCATCTAGTTCGGTTGTTTGGTTAGGAATAGCTTTCTGCTCGGCATATTTACGGAAGCGGCGCGTAATTACTTCTGCCATACTTGCGAAGTCATCGGAATGTCCGATTTTCACTTCAGGATTACGGATTTTGTAGTGGCGATAGTGTTGTTTGGCGGGCATTCCATCAATAAAAACCACTTGGCTGGCAACAGCATCGCTGCCCTGAATATGGGAAATATCATAGCCTTCGATGCGGTGCGGTAGATCATCAAGATCGAGGATTTCTGCTAGATCTTCTAAACCAGACAGATTCCGTTGGCTCTGTTTCTGAATGCGGCTGAGTTCGTATTGGGCGTTGCGTTCCACCATTTCCACAAGTTCGGCTTTTTGCTGCCGTTGGGGATGGCTGATAGTTACTTTACGTCCTTTCTTTTCACTAAGCCATGCTTGTAGCAGTTCCATTTCAGGGAGTTCCCATTGGGTGTGGATTTCATTGGGAATTTCTACGCTCTCACAGGTTTGATAATGGGCTTCGAGGGTGCGTTGCAGAATCATTGCTGGGCTGTCGCTTTGGCTGTCGGCAATAAAACCGAGTCTACCCACCAGCCGTCCGGCACGGATTTGGAACAGTTGTACACAGGCGTGATCGTTGTCGTGGGCTAGGGCAATGGCATCGCGGGAAATGGTGTCATCAGGTAAGGTAACTTTCTGATCGGCGTTTAGGTTTCGTAGGGTGTTGATTTGGTCGCGGGTTTGGGCGGCTTTCTCAAATTCAAGATCTTCGGCAGCTTGGAGCATTTTCTGTTCCAAATTTTGCAGTAGTTCGCTGGTGCGTCCTTGGAAGATCATCGCGACTTTTTGCATGGTGCGGTGATAGTCGGTGGTGCTAATCAATTCCTGACAGACTCCCGGGCATAAACCAAGGTTATAGTTTAAACAGGGGCGATTTTTGAACAGGGGCACGGGGCGCTGGCGTAAGGGAAAGATGCGTTTGATCATCCAGAGAGTTTGGCGCAGGTTATGCACGTCCACGTAGGGTCCGTAATAGCGGTCTTGGGGTTGTCCCATGCGGCGTTTGCGGGTGATGAAAATGCGGGGATAGTCTTCTGACCAAGTAATACAGACGTAGGGATATTTTTTATCGTCTTTGAGTAGAACGTTATAGTAAGGCTGATGTTTTTTGATTAAGTTCGCTTCGAGGGCGAGGGCTTCAACTTCGGTATGGGTGACGATAAATTCGATTTCAGCGACGAGTTGCACCATAGTGGCGATGCGGGGGGATAGTTCGCCGAGGTTCCGAAAGTATGACCGGACGCGCTGCCGGAGGCTTTTGGATTTGCCAATATAGAGAATCTGGTCTTGGCGATCGCGCATGAAGTAAACCCCCGGCTCTAGGGGAATTTCTTTGAGTCGTTCTTGCAGTTGGTCGGGGGTGTTTAGCAGTAGCTCAGGCATGGGCGGTCTGGGGGTGGCATTAGGTAAACTTAAGTTCAGTTAGCAATACAGAGCCTATTGAGGAAAAGTTTAGTACATTACACCTCTAGTAAATAGACTGTGGGTAATATTTTAGCTGTCTCCCACAAAATCTCAACAGGCTGTATCGATCGATGTTGCGACCACCTTGGCAAAGTGCTTCAAACGACCATTTTGCGTCAGAAGCTTCGATGGTATACTGGGCAAAGGTTTAAAGTGCTTTATATTTATGAGGTTATCTATTTATCGCATAAAAAACTTCCGGTCGCAAACAGGGTCTAGACACGTTGCCTAGAGCGATGTTAAGTTGGAGCTATCCCCGCTAGTCGGGTATCTTGATATATTGGGAACAATTTTTGGAATAACCAGTCTATTAGAAGACAAACAAAAAAATCCCTGCTAGTCAGGTATCTTGATATATTAGAAACAACAAAAATATGATTAAAAATTATAAATCACTCTTTTTAATTACTTTAGGTACTTTAGCAGTTGGTTCTTCTGAATTACCTTTTGCATTAGCTCAATCCAATTGGCCGGTTGGATATTATAGAGCAAGCAATCGCCCAGAAGTTTACTATGTAAATTCTGCTCAAAGATTTCACTGCCATGTCCAGAATCCATCTCAAATGGAAATGTTTGGTGGATTTAAACAAGTACGAGTTGTGGGGACAGAATCGTTTAAAGCTGGAACCAGATTCATTGGCAAATGTGGTTGGCCAGATGGACAATTCTATAGACTCAAGAGCCGACCGGAGGTCTACGGTACTAATACTGGAATTGGTTGTTGGGTCAGTAGTCCCGCAATGATGGATGCCTATGGCGGATTCAGCCGCGTGAGAGTAATTGATGATTCTTCTGATATATTTGCCCAAAGAAGAAATGCTGGCGAATGTGTTTGGCCTAGTAGATAGAAAAATTAAATCAATTTCGGATTCCCGATTGCTTGAAAAATCGGGAATATTTTCGCTGAATCCCCGATTTTTAAAATAGAGTTACAATATACAAATATCTCAAACCAGCGGGTCAAGGCTTATGACTCACCAAATCCAAGAACAGAACATATCCCACCGCGATCTCTACGAACAAGATTTTTATCTATGAATTGAGCAAGCGGCTAACTTATTGCGTCACAAAAACCTGAAAGAATTGGATTTAGAAAATCTGATCGAAGAAATTGAAAATATGGGTAGAAGCGAAAAAAGAACCGTTAACAATAATTTGCGAATCCTGCTAATGCACCTGTTCAAGTACAAATATCAACCCGAAAAGCGCTCAAATAGCTGGCAATATACGATCATTGAGCATCGCCAAAAACTTCAAGAAGCCTTGCAAGACAGTCCCAGCCTAAATCGTTACTTTGCTGCTGAGTTTAATGATTGCTATACCGCAGCAAGAAAACTCACCGCCATTGAGACCAATATCGATATTGACACCTTTCCTATCACAGCACCTTTTACGGCATCCCAAGTTTTAGACGAAGATTATTTACTAGATTGAATTAGACTAGACGCACTCGCAATTAATCGAGTATAATTCCATCATTATGGGACAAGCTAGTCGGGAATCTTGATATATTGGGAACTGTCACGCATACCTCATAAGGACAACAATGGCTAAATTATCTAAAAAGCAAATCAATCAGGTTTTAAAAGAATTTGCCGTAGAAGTTGCACTGCATCCTCATCTTGTAGCACTTAATCCTGAGAGCGTTGGGCCAAAACCTACAGAATCCAAATCTGTTGCCAAAGAATAACCTCTGGTTAGACTATGGGCGTTGCCCAAATGAAAGATGAATGATTAAATAAGAGATAGAGATCTTAAGGTAAAGAAAAGCAAGGAAATGCCCAAAGTTTACATATTCGTAAGAATGGGAAACGAGGAGACAAGCAAAATCATATTTGTGCTGAATGTGGTCGGCAATTCATTGATAACTACTCAGTGCTAGGGTATAGCCAAGAGGTGAAAAGAATGTGCCTAAAAATGTACTGTAATGGCATGAAATTTAGACAGATTGATCAGATGTACTAATGTTACTCACAACTCAGTCATCAACTGGGTTAAGGAGGCAGCAAAGCAATTACCAGAACATCCCCCCATTGAAACTATGCCTGATGTGGGTGAGT
Organism: Pseudanabaena sp. ELA607; assembly: GCA_037130765.1. GTDB lineage: Bacteria > Cyanobacteriota > Cyanobacteriia > Pseudanabaenales > Pseudanabaenaceae > JBAXSK01. The sequence goes on along the minus strand of JBAXSK010000065.1, from coordinate 7,945 downwards.
TAGATGAACTCCAGACTTTTGTGGGGTCAAAAAAACTTGATTTGGCGATGGACTGCGGTGAATCATTTTCGTCAAGGTATCTTGGCTTGGGTATTAGGGGATAGGAGTAGTAAAACCTTTAAAACCCTGTGGACAATGATTAAAGTTTGGCAATGCTATTTCTGGGTTACCGATAGTTACTGTGTCTACAAAATGCTCATCAACGCAGAGGATCAAATTATCAGCAAGACCTACATGACTAGAGTTGAGGGTGAAAATACCAGACTGAGACATTATTTAGCCAGATGGCACAGAAAAACTTTATGCTATTCAAAATCGCAAACAATGTTGAGGTATTCAATTCGTTTGTTAATTCACTATCTCAAATACAAATCATTTCCTACCTTTCCTTGATTCATCTCTCATTTGGGCAACGCCGGAAAAATAGACCCGTTGCTATATAAAGTAGAAGAGACAGCGCAAAGGACATCAGTCTTTACTCCCTTTCAAGGATTTTCGTAATACAACAGGTCTAATAGCTTTTCTCACGGAAATAATTTTATTTACCACCTAAAATATTAGTTAAGCGGGATTTATTAGAATTTAGGATAAGTTATCCAATCATTATGGCAGAAATCTCTGGTCAAACTCCACCTGCCTATGGGCCGCGCTATGAGTGGCGCTTTTTGTCTGGCGATCCGGCTCCGTCATGGTTGATCGAGCAGGTCGGTCAATGGGCAGCACAATTGCTCTGGCAGCGGGGGCAAATCACCCCAGAAGCAGTACAAAGTTTTATTAATCCTGACCACTACACCCCAACCAGTGGCTGGGCTTTTGGGGCAGAGATGACGGCGGCAGTGAACCGGTTACAGCTTGCCCATGAAAAACAGGAAACGCTAATTATTTGGGGGGATTTTGACAGTGACGGCATTACGGCAACAGCGGTATTATGGGAAGGTTTAAATAATTGGTTCCCACAAAAAGAAAGATTACATTTTTATATTCCCGATCGGTTGCAGGAATCCCACGGGCTTTCGGTGGTGGGATTGGATTTTTTGCGGCAGCAATTTCCTGAAGCTAAGCTCATCGTTACCTGTGATACGGGTAGCAGCAATTATGATGAAATTCTCTATGCCCAAGATCTCGGATTTGAGATTATTGTCACCGATCATCACACATTACCCCCAGAACGCCCGCCGGTGGTAGCGCTGATTAATTCCCGTAACTTTGCCCCTGATCATCCCCTTGGGCATTTATCAGGGGTGGCGGTGGCTTATAAGTTGCTCGAAGTATTTTATGAAGTAGTGCCCCATCCGCCGGAGGTTAGCTGTGAGCAGTTATTGGATTTGGTGGCGATAGGCTTAATTGCGGATCTAGTGCAATTACAGGGAGATTGTCGCTATTTAGCCCAAAAGGGTATGGACTATCTACAGAAACAGTTACGCACTGGATTAGTTACCTTGGCGCAGAAGTGTCGTAACGCTGGTGATCGAGCCAGAGATATTAGCTATGGAATTGCGCCGCGCCTCAATGCCGCAAGTCGCATCTGGGGCAAAGTAGATGATTGTATCGAATTACTCACCACCAAAAATAAACCGCGAGCGAAGGAAATAACGGAACGGTTAGAGATTGCCAATACAGAGCGCAAAGACCTACAGCAACAAACCAAACTAGAGATTGAGAAGCAATTGCAGCATTTGGATCGAGCGACTACGGGAGTGATTCTATTAGCCGATCGGGACTGGTCTGTGGGAATTTTGGGCTTAGTGGCGGGGGAATTGGTGCAGGAATATCAGCGCCCCGTGATTTTATGCACAATTGATGGGGATTTGGCTAAAGGTAGTGCCCGCGCTCCGGTGGGAGTTGATCTATATAGCTTGTTGCAAGGGCAAGGGGATTTATTAACTAAATTTGGTGGTCATCCTATGGCGGGGGGCTTAGTTTTTCCGGTGGTGCATTTGCCAGTATTGCAAGAAGCCTTAAATCAGAATTTTTGGCAACGCTATCAGACTTTACCAAAGCGGGAATTAGTTATTGATTTAACCGTTAAATTAGAGGATGTCAACGAAAGAAATGCTAAGGGTTTGCAGCAATTAGAACCCTATGGCATGGGCAATCCGCCGCCTAATTTTCGCATTTGCCAAGTATTAATTGCTCAGGCTCAATACTACCCCAGTTGGGTGAATCGCAAAGGAGCCAGAAATACCGCCAAACTCAACAGCGGCTACACCGAATTTAAACTACTCGATCCCCACAGTGATAAATTTATCAAAGGTAGATCATGGCAGCACCGACCCGCAGATTTCCCCTCAGGTTTATGTGATGTGGTGGTCAATTTAACGGACTTTGGTTTAGGTTATCGGGTACTTTTACTAGATGTTATGGTAATCAGTGATGGCGTATTACCCGCCACGACTGATGCTGACACCCTAGATTTAATGCCATTACAACTGGAGCAATTGCCACAAGTCCTCGATTACCGCACTCAGGAACATCCCCTAGAGTCTGAATTAGTCGCTAATGAATTCACCGCCTCTGATTATGCGTGGTGTCGCCAATGCCCTAGTTCATGGCACAAGTTCCATGATTGGCTGCGTCAAGGAGCCACCAGTCATGGCTTAGTCCTAGCTTATCCATCGCCTTATAGTGGGGTTGTGGATGCCGGTCATACTTGGCGGCTTTTAGTGGGTATAGCGAAATATTTACGGCGCACTGGGGCCCAAGTATCGTGGCAGCAGATAGGGGCAAAATTAGGGATTGATCAGCCGCGTCTGTTGTGGCAGGGGTTACAAGCTTTGCGAGACTATGGCTATGGCATAGTGATTCAGGATCACGACACTCACAGGCGCTATGACTTTAGCTATCAGGATTTAGTAGAACGGCATCAGTTAGCGGAAACCTCAGCGGATCAAAATTGGCAGATTAGCTGTGAACCATTGATGGAGAGTTTGTACTATTGGCCAGACATTGCGCCCAATTTAGAAATATTTTGGGCAGGGGTGGCGGAATACCGCTTTCAGCAACAGTTTTTTGATAGTCAATGGCAAAATTATCAAAAAACTAGCGTGATATAGTCCATGAACCTTGCATCATTTTCTGAAAATGCCCCATGATTGCTATCTTGCGCCAGCCGCTATCAATTAGAGATTAAATCGATTAATACCATAGTTTTTCTCGACTAGCATCGCTACAGTCCCATCACACAATGGTAATGACTGTCCCGCAATGATTTGTTTACGCTCCCAGATCTGTCTAACTTCTGCTTCCATACTTGCCACCACTTCGCTTTTCCCTTCATCTTTGAGCCTTTGTGTTTCATTCTCTAAATATTGAGTTAAGCAATCAGTCCGAAATAACTGGGCTTCCCAAGCTTCAGGTTCTCCTTCTGCTAATAACCAACCACAATTCCAATCATCATCCGTGGTATACCAGACTAATTTGCGCAACAATTTCCCATCAATGGCGTGCTCATACACAAACCAATCTACGGAAGTATCGCCATAAACGAAAAAGATTTCGCCTAACTCCATTGATTTAGCTTCTGTGAGTGACTCTTCACCAAGCAAGATTGCTTCATCAGGAACCTCATCATCGGGGTCAAAAGCACAGAGTAACCAAGATGTATCGGGCAGCGGTTTAACCTTTTGTCCAAAAATTTGTTGTGCTTTTGCCATAGCTTGATCGCGCACAAAATAGGCAGAGTAAGACTTCATTCTACATCTTCCATAAATATGGCTGTTTTATTATGCTAGTCTAGAATTTACCATATTTCTGCGAGCCTAATTGCCAGACTTGATTTGCAACATCTGATTACCGCCTTTTTGAAATTCATAGGCGACAGTACGGATTTGTACCTGAACATCTTTCTGTAATAAATTCTGTAATAAATATTGGAGAACTGGTTCAACATAATCAGAAGGCTCACCATCAAGCCGAACTAAAGGAAAAATCCGTACTTCTCTAGCGACTCGTACCAGTTCTTTAATTGCCATCAAGTGAAACTCAAGGGATAAATGTTCTGAATACAAAAACAGTAAATGAGAACATAAGCATAATTCAAACTGCTGATCAGTAAATTCTAATTTTGGTAAAGCTTGGTGCTGATAACGTCCGGCTAGTTTACCTACTTCATAATCGAGTAAAAATTTTTCCATTGCCCCTAAACGCGCTTGACCCAGTTGCTCAGGATTCTTAAAATCTCGCCAAATATAACGGTCTAAATTTTGCTTTGCTTGAGAAATAATGATTTCCGAAGTATCTTGAACTCGTTGCCTAATTTGCGCCGCTGTAAATTGATAAATTGGATCGATTGATATAATGGAATAACCTTGAGCGGTCATTTCCGCATTAAAACTCGCAGGACCATCACCACAGCCGAGGATGCTTTTATTTAAGTCCGCTTCCGATAGAGCAAACATCAACTGATATTCGGCTAAGGTGCGCCCCCAAGGTACAACTTCATTAAGCTTCATAATTGAATTAGCTATATTTAATTAGCTATAAAAATCCGGTGTAATCTGGAGTAAAGCTAGAGATTGAACAAGCAATCCGTAGCATAATTATATTATATCGAGACATCTTCATGATCTGCTAGAAGTTGCTAGAAAAGCTATATATCCAAGGTTTAACATTCATTACTAAACTCAAATTAAAGTCCCATTATGTTAAACTACCCTAATTCAAAGAAAATAGAAGTAAAGTCTTTTAATTCAGTATAACTCTTGAATTTTGGCTGATAAAGTTATGCAATTTCGGAATTATTCTCGCGGCTGGATATTTTTGGCACTGGGAACTGTTGCCGTCATAACAGCGACTTTCGGAATTTCAAGATTGAATGCTTGGTCTGATCAGGCTAATAGTCATGAACGGCAGCTTCAGCAATTGCAGTCCGCAGCAAATCGTTTGGATGCTTTGGAGTGGCGAGCGATCGCCAAGCAAAAAGTTGACTCAGATCTAGAATTAACTATCAATCAACAGCGCAAACAGGCAGTATTAACAATCAACATATTGCGAAACACGTCGGCTTCACCAGAAGAATCACAAAAAGTGATCGCAGCTTATCAAACCTATGCTAGTGCTGTTGATAAACTATTCGCTTTATTAAGGACAAATCAACTCGAAAAAGCTCTGAAAGTAGATGCAACTGAGGTTGATCCAAGTTATGAAGCTCTCTATAAAATCATTGTCGAAGAAGCCGCATTAGCGTCTAAAACTGCGGACAATTTAGGATACTGGGCAACCGTGGGAATTATTCTGATTACGTTATCTTTAGTGATTACAATTGGCTTATTATTTCAGCAGTATCTCAATGCCAATCAGAAACTTCATCGCATGGTGATTGAGAATATGTCTCGTAAGGAAGCAGACTTAGCCCAAGAAAAACAGATTTTAGAGTCTAAAGTTATGGAGCGCACTCAGGAACTACAAGAAGTCAATGTCATGTTGATGAGCGCAATGACAGATCTGAAACAATCCCAAGTACAAATGATCCAAAGTGAGAAAATATCAATGTTGGGGCAGCTATTTGCCGGTATAGCCCATGAAATCAACAATCCAGTGGGTTTTTTGTCGGGGAATATTCAGCCTGCATCGAATTATATCAAAGCTCTATTTGGTTTAATCGATTTGTATCAGCAAAAGTATTCTCAGTTTGATCCAGAGATTCAGAATGAAATTGAAACAATTGATTTAGAATATATACGGGACGATTTACCTAAACTCATTGGTTCGATGAAAGAAGGGGTAAGCCGTATTTGTGACATTAGCACCGGGATCAGAATCTTTTCTCGTCAAGACAGCAGCTTTCCTGTACCGTTTAATATCCATGAGGGCATCGACAGCACGTTGATGATTCTCAAACATCGGCTCAAGGCTAATGAAACTCGCCCAGAGATTAAAGTTCTTAAAGAATACGGTCAATTGCCATCTGTGGAATGCTATGCTGGACAACTTAATCAAGTATTTATGAATCTACTAGCCAACGCGATTGATGCCCTAGAAGATAGCAATCAGGGATATAGCTTCGACGAAATCAAGGAAAACCCCAATCAAATTACGATTCAAACAGAACTAAATCATGATGATCAATCAGCCGTGATCCGTATCAAAGATAATGGCGTGGGAATGTCCGATGACGTAAAACAACAAATATTTGACCATCTATTTACCACCAAAGAAGTCGGCAAGGGAACGGGATTGGGTTTAGCGATCGTCCATCAGATTATTGTGGCCAAACATGGTGGAACATTAGAGGTAAATTCAAGTTTAGGAAAAGGCGCAGAGTTTGTGATTACAATTCCTATGAATCTAAAGTATAGCGAACCTGCTGCTTCAGAATTGAGTCAAAATAACACATAATAGGAACTTTAGACAGATTTAAAAACTTCTTATGAGATAAGGATCTGAATCAAAAACTCCTCGCCTAGATTAGGGTGTGAGAAACACTCAAGTTTACCCTCATATTTATTAGCAATAATATTATGTTCTAGCTAATAAAAAGAAACAAGTTATAGCTAAACAAGTTAAAAATGGCACGGTTTGAAGGCAATAAGTAGCACCACTCCAAAGGAGGGAATTAGAATCTTTTTCTTTCATTCCCCTCCCTTGGAGGCTACCGTGTACACACAAGTCTAAATACCCCCTTTAATTCCCCCTTGCAAAGGCTACCGTGTACACACAAGCGAGAACCAAGAACTGAAGTTCTTGGCTAAAAGCTAAAGTCAGTTAAAACTGACTAAATTCTGGAATTTAACCCGTTTCAACGGGTTTTAGCTTTTAGCCCGCAATTTATTGCAGGGCATTCGGGATGGGATCGCACAATTTGGACTTGTGTGTACACCGTAGCTTGCAAAGGGGGAAAACTGGAAATCTTGTTCCCTCCCCTTTGCAAGGGGAGGGCTAGGGAGGGGTAATTGATGAGATTTGCAAATTTCTGTAGTTGTGTGTACACGGTAGGCAGGCGGGGGGGCAAGTCCTTTTAATGTACCAAAGACTATAGCTTCTTGACAGGCACATAATGCTTTGCTATGAAATAGTTTGCAACTAATATCCCTCACTAAACTACAAGCGAGTGTAACTCCAAAACTATTACCTGAAATTACTGAGTTATAGCGTAACTTTTTCTAAACCGAGAGTTTTTTGTAAAGTCTGCAACTCATCCTTGTGACCGCGCACCTGCAATTGACCACTGGGCAACAACTTAAGGCTAATTTGTTCCACCCGATCTGCCCCACGCCAATAGAAAATTCCCACAAATGGCGCTAGAAATAGTAACCAAAACCATGCTTTTTCTAGATCAGGGAATAAAGTTCCTAACACCATCCCCAAACAACCTAAACCAATGGCAGCAATGCTTGACAGAAAAATTGCTAAAGCTAAACTAGGCTTCACATGGCCCGACAATACCACCACATCCCGACTCGGATCTAATTCAATGACGCGATAAGCTCGTTGATGCAGATAATTACGCACTTGCTCCAAGAGGCGATCTTCTCCCTGGGGTACACTGCAAAATATCAGATCTGTGGTGCGATCTTTAACTGCTCCGCGTAAAAAGCCCACTAAACCAACAAACAACAACAAAGTCAGACATAGACTGGAGTAAATAACTGGGGTAGTATCGCTCATAAACCGAATTTGAGGAGTTAGGTTACAATTTAAAGGTCAGTTGTACCACGACCACAAGCGGATTGACATCTGCCCCAAGCTCACGTCTTTAGCTGCGGCAATGGGATGCCCATCAAGTTTTACCCTAAGCTTAACCTTAAAATTTAAGGCAAAGACTAAATTAAACTTAATTAACTCATGTTACGCATAAGGTTATAAGACCCTCACCCCTAGCCCCTCTCCCAAAAAGGGAGAGGGGAAAAAGGAAAAAGCTAAAAATGGCTCTTGCTCCCCTTCTCCCGCTCTGGGAGAAGGGGTTGGGGGGATAAGGGCAGATTTTCTATCTGCGTAAGGTGAGTTA
>JBAXSK010000064.1:0-17625 GCA_037130765.1 Pseudanabaena sp. ELA607 | reverse complement strand
GTCCACTACAAGATCTCGAAATGGGTTGCCAGTTTGGGAAAAAAGTGCAGAGAGTAAAATGTTCGTGTCAAAAACAACAATATATTTCACAGTTTTTCATGCACAACAGCATCGATAAATTCTTCCTTTTCGTCTTCTGTCATTTTTTCCCAATCATAGCCACGTTCTTTTGCGGCAAGTCTGACCTTATCAGCACCATAGTTAGACAAATCTTGCCATTGTTGCCATTGAGAAATCAACAAAAACCTAAAAGTTTCTGTTTTTTGCTCTTGCGGTAATTGTTTGACCAGTTCGACAACTTGTTCGTTGCTAAGTGTTAACATTGGCATTTTTGTGTTCTCCCAACCTGAATTTTAAGAAATATTTTATAGCTTAATGAGTGCTTCAGTTTTGGCAAGACGCACTAAATGCTCGATAAATTCATAATGCTGCCATAGTAGGCAATCACTCTCATCAAAACCTTGTGTACGATTTTTTGCTAATAAATTATCAATTTCTTGCTGTGCGTCTGGTGCGAGGCGTAAATTTAGGACTTCTTGAGGGGATGGCAGTTTGGCTAAAAAGTGCAAGATTTCTGTCAATCCAGAAAAACCATTATTGGGATTAGCGTTCATTTCTCGCAATCCTAGCGCCAATATTTGCGGCAGGTTATCCTGTACAGTGGCGGCGATATCGTCTGGGATGTCTAGGGTGATTTGCATAGGTTAATAACGATCACTTCGTTGATACAAATAAAATCGAGTTCAATTAATCCAGATTTCATAACACTATAAAATCGAATGTATACTTTCAACAACTTTCTCTATAAAATCAACGGCATTATTGACATCTGCTTCATTAATGTTCCATCTATTCCCCAAACCCAAAGTTGGATCTATATCCGCTTCATGGGAGATCTTATTACGGCGATCTACAATAATACCTAGCTCTTGCTTAATATCTTTTGCAGTTCTATTCATTACTTTCCTAACTTCTTCCCATAATTTTTTATCTGAGATTAATCTAATTGCATCTGCTATATTGTCTGGCTGTTGAAAACTTTTATAACTATGACGTTGCTGAATTTCGTCTTCTAACCAATAGTCACGACTTACATCGACACTTAGCCCTTCGCGTGCGCTTCCTAAATTGATTTGAAATTTGGCAAATGCAGGAGGTTCTGAGCGTGTCCCTCGATGAATTTCTAGCATTCCTAATTTCACGACTTCATGCACATAATAATCTAATGCACTTACAGATAGCACTAAAGCTGCCCTCAAAATATCAGACAAATCGAGAGCAGGGGTAGATTGGGCTTTAATCGAGTTATGGATAGCGATCAAATCTCGAACACGACTGATGCTGATATGGAATTGATCAAGCGCAGACTGCATTGGATGTTAGATGAATGACTTTGTTAGCGAGTGTTGAGAAAGCATTTCTAAATGGAAGTTGAGAGTCTAAAGCTGTAGTTAAAACTCGACCAGTTAAAACTCGACCAGATTTTGTACCTGATTGTTTGATTTGTTCAGGAGTTAAGGCAAACACTGGTGTTTGACAGTCTTGAGAAATAGCAATAAGACTGTTGAAGTCGGACATTTGGATCAAACAAAAATCACCACTAATTCCTGCTTCAGAATAGCAGTGACGGGGGAAGACCATGTGTTCATTGCTCAATGCTGAAAATAATCTATCTGAAATAGCATCCTTAATTTTATCTATCCAGTTTTGAAATGCAACAGATGGCTTTTCGTTGGCAATTCGATAGTTTTGAATAATTGTCCCCAAAAATAATGGTGTGATTTTTGGGAACGGGTAATTAGCTTCCTTAAGAATCCTTAACTCACTAGCTTTTTTAGCCCATCTGTACCACTTAGGCAAAATATTTGCTAGTGAATCAATTGCCATGACTGAGAACAAATCAGGAATTGTAGGAACTATAAAGTAATCACTAATCATGAGTAGATTTTGATTAATTGAACCTAAGTTAGGACTCATATCAATCAAAATGTAGTCAGCAGAAAATTTATTTGCTGTTTTTTCAAAAAGATAACTAATTGCACCAGGAAGATTCTTAAGTGTTTGAATGGAACCACTTAATTCTTGAGCTATTCCCAATGTGACTTCATACTCAGCAAGCCCAACGTGTCCAGGCAACAAGAAAAGTCCATCTTGCCCATCTATAGGAATACAATCAACTGCACTTATCAATCTAGGTTGCGACTCAAAAGCAGGAGCTAAACCAGCTTTGATATTTTGATTTTTACTATAAACCTCTTCTTCCATTTCTTCCTTTGTCGAAAACCCAAGCACCATTTCAGTGAGATTACACTGTGGATCGGCATCAACAAGGATTACCCTTTTCCCCATTGATGCCAACATCCAGCCCAAATTGAAGGTAGTTGTTGTTTTACTAACTCCACCTTTGTGATTAAAAAGAGCGATTTTGTGAACCATTTTTCTAAATTCCAGATTTATAACAAGCTTGTTTGTAGTCCAATGATTACACCAACTATTATAATAGCCTTTTTGTAATCGTTTCTGAAGAGAATTTTTCAGTGGAAGCACCTAAACCAGCAATTGACACTAAAAAACTGTTATGAGGTTGTGCTGTTTTTGTTTCAATAGACTTGTAGCGAAGATAGCCAATAAAATTAACAAGCTCAGAGAAATCATCCTCTGGCAATTTATCAATTACCTCAATAATCTGCTGGCGCGTTGGAGTTAGAGTGTTCATAAGCAAATATGAAAAAGATACTGATCATATTTTAGCTGTAAGATTAGGAGATCGCGTTTTTGGTTAGCTGATTTTATGAGAGAGGTGATCGCGCCTTTTGACAATACCCTATACTGAATAAATCAACTTGCACTTAGTACATCACTTTTATGCCTGAAGTTGTAGAAATCCCCATCGAACTAACCAAATTTCAGCTTCCAGAAGCAGTTCATGCAAGGCTTCAGTTTTTACTTGATCGCCAAGACTCAGGGCATCAGCTATCACAGAACGAAACACAAGAAGCACAAGGACTCATCGATTTAGCAGAATTTCTGTCCTTACTTTTTTTGCGATCGCAACGAGTGCAGAAATTTAGTTAAATGTCATCAATTCCCGCATCTCTACGCCGACTAGTGATACAGAGATCTGGTGATCGCTGTGAATATTGCCGCATCTCACAAATAGGCCAAGTAGCCACTTTTCATATTGACCATGTTATCCCCGTCGTCGCTGGCGGTGCAACAACTTCCGACAATTTAGCCCTTGCCTGCGTATCCTGTTCACTCAGAAAAGGCGCACGTCAAGAAATTGAAGACGTAGAAACAGGCACGACTGTAAATATTTTCAATCCACGTCAACAGTCATGGAACAAGCATTTCTATTGGGAAGGTGTAAAAGTTGTTGGATTAACACCTACAGGACGGGCAACCATCAAAGCTTTGGACTTAAATAGAGCAATAATGCTAGCAATTCGCTCTGAAGAAGAGTTATTAGGTCGCCATCCTCCGAGCTAAAAGACATATTTGTATTTTACTTACACATTGTAAAACTATGCTGCGACTTTGAGAATATTTGTAGATGATTTAACAAGGATTAAATCTTGAAGATCGACCTTACGACTAGCATTATCAATGTCAAACCCCACCAAATTTCCACTAGAGTCATAATCTGCAACTACACCTTCAGAAATTTCAGAGCTTTCTGCGCTAGGTTTATCTGATAGATGGATATACAAAGAATCAGTTTCAGGATAATAGCTTATTTTCATGGATTGTTACTTTATCTTCTAGCGTAATTACACGCAAAATTCGATTATCTATCTCCTCAATAGCTCCAAAAAATCGAAATCTATTGTTTTCTTGTTCTTCAACTCGGATCGGATTTTCAATTACACGAATACACCACTCCTTTTGTAGATATGGTCGTTTTTGCAAAACCTCATTTTCAAAATAATCAGTAAATTTATATTTACCCATTGTCACGTTCGTGTTGGAATTAGGGTATTCATCAGCAAATATGCAAAAGATCCTGATTATATTTTAGCTGCAAGATTACGTGATTGCACTTTAGGGTTACTTTACTCCAGTCAAAAAATATTAATATTTTAGAATACTAACTATCCTGCAAATTAACCAAGTTTTTAATATTGAGGTTATATAAATGACTTGGCTCAATAGACGCATATATGTGGATATCTAGCGGCAAAATCTGAACTCAAGAAATTTCAAGCAAGCAGCCATCGCCGCCCCCACCAATCCCATGATTAAGACTTACACCGCTAGACTTTCAGCCCCTAAACATGGTTACTTTTGCAGAGCATCAAGAGCCAGATTTAATTTCAATACATTAACCCCCGGCTCACCCCAAATCCCTAAAAAGCGACCATCCGTATTTTGACTAATCAAGTCTGTCAATTGCTGCGGTGATAAATTACGGGCTTTAGCAATGCGGTTAATTTGCCCTTGAGCCGCCTCTGGAGTGATGTGTGGGTCAAGGCTAGAGCCAGAGCTATAGAGTAAATCGGCGGTAGGCACAATGCCAGCGCTTTGCAACTTAGTCCAGTCACCAATGATGGCTTTGGTCAGATCAGCGTCGGTTTTGCCCTTGATGCGCTCTAGCAAAGTCGGATTACTAGGCGCTAGATTGCTGGCTCCAGACACCCCAGTTTTTAATATGCCTGCGTCATCTTTTTTAGGATCAGCGGTGCTATAGCTAGTGCTGCTAGGACGACTGTTGAAATACCGCGCCGTATTGAAAGGTTGACCAATCAACGCTGAACCCACTGGTTTACCCTGGCTATTATTGATGATGCTGCCATTAGCCTGAAAAGGGAACGCAATCTGCCCCACCGCCACCATCACCAGCGGATAAATCACCGCCGTAATCAACCACAGCACTAGGGTAGTACGAATAGCGCGACCGATTTCATTTAGTAAACTCATTAGAACTTCTCCGGCGCAAACATGACGACAAAAAGATAAATCGACAAACTAACGGTGACTAAGCCCAACACACCTAAAGCCCAAGCCTGAAAGCGGGATAGTTCATTACCACTAGCCGCATAAACCATTGGCGCAAATAGCAGATTAGAACACAGGGCTAGAAACAAATACAGCGGTAACTTTTGCTTACGAACTTGGCGGAAAATGTCTGCTAGTTCCATAAATACAGCGGTAATATCAGCAGATGGAGTCTTAGCTGCCTGAGATTTTGGCGATGAAACAGAATTGCTGGGTACATGATGCAATGTCATGGCAGTTACCTTGAAGTAATGAGACTAAAAATTTAGGTGATAAAGTTCCTAAGAGAACGGCAAAGCTAAATCAATCAATTTAATGGCAATAAACGGTGCAATTACACCACCTACACCATAGAACAATATATTGCGCTGCAACAGTTGATCTGCCGTCAGAGGGCGGAATTTGACCCCCTTAAGCGCTAGGGGAATCAATGCCGGAATAATCAAAGCATTGTAAATCAGCGCCGCCACAATTGCCGACTGCGGGCTTTTGAGTCCCATCACATTCAGCGCCCCAATTCCCGCACTAGCAAAGATCGTCGGGATAATTGCGAAGTATTTAGCAATATCGTTGGCAATAGAGAAAGTCGTTAAAGCACCTCTGGTAATCAATAACTGTTTGCCAATAGTCACCAAATTAATCAGTTTGGTCGGATCGGAATCTAAATCCACCATGTTAGCGGCTTCTTTGGCAGCTTGGGTTCCTGAATTCATCGCCACACCCACATTCGCCTGAGCCAGTGCCGGAGCGTCATTCGTGCCATCCCCAGTCATCGCCACCAGTTTCCCTTTGGCTTGTTCTTGACGAATCACATTGATTTTATCTTCAGGAGTAGCCTCGGCAATAAAATCATCCACACCCGCTTCGGCGGCAATTACCGAAGCCGTAATAGGATTATCGCCAGTGAGCATGATAGTCCGCACTCCCATGCGTCGTAATTGATCAAAGCGTTCCTTAATCCCTGGTTTGATGATGTCTTTGAGATAAATTACGCCAAACAAATCCCCATCCTGACAAACCGCTAGGGGCGTACCACCTAACCGCGAAACCTGCTCATAGGCTGTATCTAATTCTGGCGAAATTGTACCGCCACGGGATCGCACAAAACCCTTAATCGCATCCACTGCACCTTTACGAACTTCTTTCCCATTACCAAGATTTGTGCCACTCATGCGCGTGCGGGCTGAGAAATCAATTCCTTCAGCGGTGTCTAGGCTAAAGTCAATGGTTGCGCCTAACTGCTCCGCTAAACGCACAATGGAACGTCCTTCGGGGGTTTCGTCAAATACACTAGAAGCCAAAGCAATCGCGGCTAAGGTTTCCACAGTATGCCCATTAACGGGAATAAATTCTTCGGCTAAACGGTTACCGAGGGTAATTGTACCGGTCTTATCCAATACTAAAGTATTCACATCACCGCAGGCTTCAACCGCTCTACCGGAAGTCGCAATCACATTAAATTGCGCCACCCGATCCATACCAGCAATACCGATGGCGCTAAGCAGTCCGCCGATGGTGGTGGGAATCAGTGCCACTAATAAGGAAATGAGAATCGCAATTGTGGTTGGCGCTTGCATATAATTAGCTAGCGGTGAGATCGTCGCCACCACAATCAAGAAAACCTGAGTTAACACCGTTAATAATACGGTTAAGGCAATTTCATTGGGAGTTTTGCTGCGTTCGGCTCCTTCGACTAGGGCAATCATCCGATCAATAAAGCCTTGCCCGGGATCGGTGGTAATGCGAATGATCAACTCATCGGAAGTAACTCGCGTCCCCCCAGTAACTGAACTCGCAATATCTGTACCTGGTTGCTTTAAGACCGCCGCCGATTCGCCAGTAATAGCAGATTCATCCACCGAAGCCATGCCAGCGATCACCTCGCCATCAGCGGGAATCATTTCTCCAGCGATGACTTTAACTTGATCGCCGCGCCGTAGATCCGTCGAAGATATGGACTGAGTGGAACCATCGGGTAAGAGTTTCTGGGCGATGGTATCGGAACGGGTAGCCCGCAGCGAATCAGCTTGAGCTTTACCCCTGCCTTCGGCAACAGCTTCGGCAAAATTGGCAAACAGTACTGTAAAAAACAGAATCAGCGTAATTAAACCATTCAGCAATTGCTCTTGGCCACGATTTGCCGCCACTGTACCAAACAGATTCGGCTCAATAGTCACCGCTGCTGTGACAAATGTGCCAACCCACACGATAAACATCACCGGATTACGGACTGCAATGCGGGGATTGAGCTTCGCAAAAGCGGCACTGATAGCTCGCTGATATAGTCCGGTGGTATTTACTTTAGGGGTATGTTTCCTGTCCCCACGCGGTCCTTGGGGCAGCCGCAAAAGCTCTTTCGCTGTACGTTTGATGGAATTCATAATCAATAATATCCCTGATTTAAAGCATCATTGCCAAGCTTGAACGATTACTTAGACCCATAACAAAACAATCTCAAATGCCTTTAGCAATCTGAAAGGCTTCAGCAATCGGGCCTAAAGCCAGAACGGGAAAGAAGGTTAATGCACCCATGATTAAAATCACTCCCGTTGTCACCACAATAAACAAAGGTGTATCGGTGCGCAGTGTGCCTGGGGTCATGGGTACAGGCTGTTTGCGCGACATTCCATCGGCTAATAGAAGTAAGGCGATGATGGGAATGTAACGCCCTGCCAGTAGACTAATGGAAGTGCTGAGATTCCACCATAGGGCAGTGGCGGCTGGTTGACTATCGCTCAAACCTTCAAAACCAGAGCCATTGTTGGCTACGGCTGAAGTATATTCGTAAATTACCTGAGATAACCCATGAGCACCTAGGTTACTCATGCCTGCTAGGGCTTCAGGAAAAGCCAAGGTAATGGCACTGGGAATAAGAATAAAAATCGGATGGACTAACAGAATTAAAAAACTGGTGAGTACTACTTCTTGTTTTTCGATTTTACGACCGAGAAACTCTGGAGTCCGTCCCACCATCAAGCCTGTCACAAATACAGTCAAAATCAGATAGGTAAACAGATAGGCTGTGCCTGTGCCTTGCCCACCCCAGATAATTTGCAAAAACATATTGGCTAGCATCACGAAGCCGCTCATGGGCATAAACGAGTCATGCATACTATTGACTGCGCCGGTCATTGTGCCTGTGGTCGTTACCGCATAGAGCGCCGACTGTGCCCAACCGAACCGCACTTCTTTCCCTTCGAGATTGGGTTGTACTATGCCCAAAAGCCCATTAACAGCGGGATTACCTTGAAATTCCGCCATTCCTGTGATAGCGATAAATAACAGATAAATCACCCACACCATGCCATAGATTAGCCATGCCTGTTTACGCTGGTTACTGATTACGCCATAGGTATAAATCATGGCAGTAGGAATCGCCACCATGCCGACAATTTGGATCAGATTGGTCAAACCATTGGGATTCTCAAAGGGATGGGCCGAATTCACCGCAAAAAAACCGCCACCATTTTCGCCTAACTGTTTGATCATCTCGAAATGAGCCACAGGGCCCACAGCAATTGCTTGGGATAGATCAGGATTCTCTAAAGTGGGGACAATTAACGGCCCAGAAAAAGTCTCCGGCGTACCAGCGATGATTAACAACACTGTTCCGACAATGCTAATCGGTAATAAAATTCGCGTAATGGCACGAATCAAATCACTATAAAAATTGCCCAAGGGTCGGCCAGTCAAGCCGCGAATAAAAGCAATAGCGACAGCAATTCCAGTGGCGGCGGAAGTAAAAAATAAAAACCCTAACGCCATAGTTTGGCTGAAATAACTCAAAGTCGTTTCGCCAGCATAATGTTGTTGGTTGGTATTAGTGATAAACGAGATCGTGGTATGCAGCACTGTATCCCATGAAGGCGCACCCAAAGCCGTAGGATTCAGGGGTAAAACGCCTTGTCCCATGAGCATCCCAAATACCAAAACCGCCATCAATAGATTGCTAATTAAAATCGCACGAATGTATTGCCAGCCAGTCATCTCCGTTTGGGGACTGACTCCGCTAAGTTGATAAATCTTCTGTTCAGCAGGAGTAATTATGGCATCAAGCCAAGTCCTTTCTCCGAGGAAAACCCGCGCCATATAGCCGCCTAATAGTGGTGTAATTATTACCACAATCAGCAGCGTTAGCACAATTTGCATCCAACCTTGCAGCATAAGTTTAGTTAAGCCAAAGCGATAGTAAATACTTGATCTTAGTACCTGAGTTGAATATCTGAGTTTTCGTTGATCAATTGATCGAACTAATCACAAAACCTATGACTAATTATCGATTTGCAAGGTCAAAAAAGATAGGCTTAGATGGGTATAAATATGGATATAACTTGATGTTTAGTAATTATGAGGTTAACTCTATATCTGGTGATATAGATTCCTCCTAAACAAATCATGATTAATCAATTACCGCACATTCTCTCTATATGAGATAAACTATGGAGATGCTTAGATCAGCAGTATCCCCGTATTATTTACGGTTAACCAATCATAATTAGGGAATGTGATGTTTCAGCCCCAACCAATCTCTACCGCTACGACTAGCGCTCACAGTAATAATTCCTTGCCCAATTTAAATCAAAAGCGCTGGCTGGGAATTGTGTTTGGACTGGTGTTGATTGTGTTAATTTTAGAACTTCTCACCCCCCCCGGATTTATTTTTGGTTATCTATACAGCGGTCCTATTTTAGTTACTAGTGCTAGATTAGGTCGGAAAACTACTCTGCAAATCACTGTCCTAGCCGTTAGTCTAACTTTATTGAATATCTTTTTCCCCCCTAGCGCCACCATTGATGGCTCTACTATCGCCGACCGTCTCATTGCGAGCATGGCTTTAATTGTGACGGGTTTCTTAGGGAATCGGAATCGCTACTATCAAGAAGCCATTGCCCAACAGCAAGCCCAATTAGCCACCCAAGAACAGATTGCTTCATTACGCGAAGATTTTGCCTCCACTTTAACCCATGACCTCAAAACGCCACTGCTGGGGGCAATTGCCACGATTAAAGCATTTCAACAAGAGAACTTTGGTCCAGTTTCGGCTACCCAACAGCAAGTACTAACCATGATGGCTCGCAGTCATCAGACCAGTTTACAATTAGTAGAAACTCTGTTGGATGTCTATCGCAATGATACGGAAGGTTTAAGGTTTGAGCCGGAACTAGTGGATTTAGCTCATGTGGCGACAGAAGCAGCCAGCACTTTATTTGATTTAGCGGCGAGCCGTCGGGTGCATCTTTCATTTAATTATGGAGAGTCAGATTTCCGGCGTAATCTTTGGGTTAATGGCGATCCTCTGCAATTACAGCGGGTATTTACCAATTTGCTCATCAATGCGATTAATCATTCCCGCCGTGGGGATCATGTGGATATTATCTTGGCATCTCAAGCTTCCTATCAGATTATCAAAATTGTGGATCGAGGTTCTGGTATCAAACCCGAAGAATTCCCTCATTTATTTCAACGATTTTATCAACCCCAAGGCAGTCGCCAAGCTAAAGGTACGGGACTAGGGCTTTATCTGTCACGGCAAATTGTGGAAGCTCATGGGGGTATAATTTGGGCAGAAAATCAATTACCGGCGGGAGCAATTTTTGCTTTTAAACTGCCGGTGGCATCCCCATCGCTCACTTAATCAATCCCCTAATTAATCCCTTATAAAATACCTTGTTATGTTGCATTATGTCTAAATATCCTATCAGAATTTTACTGATTGAAGATGACGAGTTATTTCGTTTAGGATTAAGAATGCGTTTGCAGCAAGAATCCCATTTAGAAATTACCGCTGAAGCCGAAGATGGCGAAACTGCCATTGAATTAGTCAGCCAATATCCCATTGATATTGTCATGTTAGACGTGGGATTACCAGGCATTGGTGGTATTGAAGCTTGCAAACAAATTAAACAACGTCAACCACAATTACCGATTTTGGTATTAACTTCCCATTCGCAACCAGTATTAATTAATCGTTTAATTGAAACTGGGGCCCAGGGTTATTGTCTCAAAGGAATTGATGCTGAGACACTCATCTTAGCGGTGCGATCGGTGGTGGCTGGCGCTTCGTGGTGGGATAACACGGCAACTCAAGCGATTCGTACTGCTTTTGAGCCTGCAACCATAGCGAATGAGAGTGCGGCATCACCTAAAATCGTTCATAATTTGACACAACGAGAGCAGGAAATTCTCACTTTAATTGCTAAGGGTAAGAGTAATCTGGAAATCGCCCAAATTTTGTATATCACCACTGGTACAGTCAGAGTCCATGTTCATTCCATTTTACATAAATTAGAAGTCCGTGATCGCACCCAAGCCGTGATTATGGCGGTGAAAAATCAATTGATTTAAGGATTATTTGTTTAAGCTTTATTTGCGAATTATAGGACTGACGCATTTTTAGTAAATACCGTTATTACAGCATTAATTCATCAGAGCTAATACCTGAAAAAAGTATAAAGGGGCGTGGATGTAAACGGAAAAGCTCGCTAAGTAGAGAGAGGATATTTAGGTATTAGGTCTAAGGTACTGAACCTTAATTAGAGGAATGCACAGTAGTGGAACTTCCTTTAACTACGACTAATCGCCGCCCTAATAAATCCCGCACCACGGCTAAATTCACCTCATCTTGATGCAGCGTCGCCAAAATCTCTGCCACCGTGCTTGCTCCATCGCAACCATGCATAAAAGCTAAATCCGCTTCACTCAGACTTACTACCTGATAATCGGCATCAAATAATAAATGACTGGGCCAACCTTCTAAACAGGGATGACGTAAGGGCACTGCGGCTAATAAATTATGATCATCTTCCCAATTAGCGCGATCAAATGGCGGCTTGGCTAAAAAGAATTCATAATGGGTAATATCTGTATCTAGTAACTCAATTAAGCGGTATTGTTCCCTTTGACTCAATTGCTCTGCTTGGGCCAACAGTTCAGGATTTTTGCCCAGCAGCCGTAACAATGACCACACCTGCGGATTAGAGAACCCAACGAACTCCAAACCAGAAGCATCAATCAATTCAAACAAACTCTCAATGGTGTAATCGATTTCTTGGGGATGTAAGTACATATCGGCAAAACATTCATCCCGCTGGTTTTCCATTGCCCAGCGTTGTTTTTCTCGCTGGACGAGGCGATTGGCTTCCGGTAAAGCGGCAAACACATCACGCCCCAACTTTACCCCACGCCGAAAATCCCCCTGACTCTCTGGATTTGCCTGAGCCAACAACGCCAAAGCCTGCTGCATTAAACTAATTTCCCACCGCCCGATCGCCGCATAGACGAAAATATGAAAAATTCCGCCCGGCGCTAACTTGGCAGCTAAAGCCTGAATCCCCCGCACTGGATCAGCAGTATGGTGCAACACCCCCACCGAATTAATCAGATCAAACTGCCCCTCAAGTTGATCGGCATCAAACAGACTTAAGTGACGAAACTCAATTGTCCGCTCGCCGTGGGTTGACACATATTTATCTGGTGGACAAGTGCGATTAATGCGCTCCTGAGCCACTGCCAAAGTCCCCGCACTAATGTCAATGCCGACAATATCCGCCCCCGGATTTAAATGGGCGAGATACTCGGTACTCACACCACTACCACAACCCGCATCTAAAATTCTTGGTCGTTGATGGCTAGGCAATACCCCATTAGAGCAAAAGCTGTAAGCTGCGCCCCAATGCCAACGCCAGTTATACCCAGGAGGCGGCACATCCAAAATCGGCTCCGGCGGGAAAGGATAGGTATCGTACAACTGGGCAACAGCTTGGGTAACTTTAGGATCTGCCATGAATCAATTAAGCCGATAAATAATTAAGCTAATAAATTAATTAAGCCAACAAATTAGGTTAGGAAATTTGCGCCCGCAACCAAGCCCAAGGCAAAGTTAACATCTTATTGGGAGCCGGTACAAACGCCCTTTGCTGAAATACCTCATACTGATTGCGTTCAATAGCATTAAGGATATTGCGATAGAGCATCAACGAAGTCCACACAGGCCACCTCGCATCCCGGCATAGGGTCGAAATCCCCGACTCGGCTTGCTGATAAAACGTCCGCGCCCGCTGAATCTGGAACCGCATCAATTCCATCCAACGGTCATCGACTACGCCATTAAACAAATCTTTTTCGGTGTAATCAAAGGAATGTAAATCCTCTAATGGTAAATAAATCCGTCCCCGTTGGGCATCTTCGCCAATGTCACGCAAAATATTGGTCAACTGCATGGCAATGCCTAAAGCCACGGCTGCTTCGGTGGCGGTGGCAATCACATGGGGATCTTGGGTCTCAAAACCCATTACTGCCGCTGACATCAGCCCCACAGTCCCCGCCACGCGATAACAATAAAGCTGCAAGTCGTCAAATGTTTGATAGCGGTCATACTGCAAGTCCATCTGCATCCCGGCGATCATGTCGCGAAATGGCTCAATGGCCACGGGATAATGCTGCACCGTATCAGCCAAAGCCACATCAGGAGCAGTGCAGGGATTGCCATTAAATATCGACTCAAGTTGGGCCGCCCAATGATCAAGGGTTTCATTAGTGGTGGCTGCGGCTTGCATACCATCTACTAATTCATCGGTGCGGCGACACCAGGCATAAATGGCCCATGTGGCGCGGCGTTTCGCTTCCGACATGAGCATTGTGCCAAGGTAAAACGTCTTTGCATACTTGGCAGTGATGCAACGACAAATTTCATACGCTTCTTCTAAACCTACGGGTGGACGCATTCCCACTCCCCTAAGCTGAGATGGCTGAACTATGATTGGACGGGCTGGTTCGACCGAGGTCATCCTTTCGTGATGGGTTACTGGAGAGGTTACTAGATTTTTCAATTTCCTTTGCTGTCAGCTTACCAGAAAGTACGGCACCTTCCATGCTGCCTAAGTATTCTTGCATGGTATAGCTACCTGATAAAAAGAAATTAGCAATTGGTGTATTTTGGGACGGGCGGTGGGCCTGACGACCGGGGATAGCTTTGTATACCGAGCGGGGCGTTTTTTTGACTTTGGCTTTACGCACTTGGGCCACATGGGGAATTTGCTCGGGGAAAAGCCGCGCTAGTTCGGTCATGGTGGCTTGGATAATGTCTTCATCGCTGCGACCAATCCAATCAGCCGCCGGAGCCAAGACTAATTCCAACATGGAACGATCGGGATCGGCATATTCACGGGTGGTAATGCTCATGTCGGCATAGACACTCAGCAAGTCCGAACGGGAAAATAATAGCTGATCGACATCGGTAAGGCGGCGATCAAACCAAATTTGCACGTTAATTACGGGTACGCCTTCTAAGCCGTTGAGTTGGGCAAAGAAAGGATTTGTTTGCCAAGGTTCAGGCAGGAGCAATTTCAGGGCATCGACGGACATGGCGGATACATAGGCATCGGCAATTACATCATATTCCCCAGCGCCTTGATCGCCATTAGGATTCTCTGGATTTAGCCCTGCCATGACAAATTTTTGCACTGTGCCATCCTCATTGAGGACAATCCGGCGTAAGGGGGCATTGGCGTGGACTGTGCCGCCATTGCTCACAATATGCTCAACAATGGGCTGGCACAAACGCTCTGGAGGCGCACCATCAAGGAAGGCAATTTTAGAGCCATAGCGTTCTTGCAAAAATCGATTTAAAGCGGTCAGGGGCACGGTGGCAGAGACTTCATCAGGATTAATGAAAGTTAATGCTTTAGACGCGGCGATAAAAATATCGGTGTTAACTTTTTCGTCCACCCCTTGGAGCCGGAGCCATTCGAGCAAAGTGTATTTGTCCATGTCTTCAACGTACTTTTGACCGCGCACGATGGCAGGCAATAAGCCGATGGCAAACCGGATTTTTTGCTCCCAAGTCAACATATCGTTGTTGCGCAAAATGGAAACAATGATGTTAAACGGGGCGATGATGTCCGGCACGTCGAACCGAGACAGCGTACCCGGTTTATCAGGTTGGTTGAAAATAAGGGTGTGTTGCTTCCATTGCAGCCGATCACTAATGCCGAGTTCGCCCATTAGTTGCTGCATATTATGGTACGCACCAAAAAAGGCATGAAGACCAGTTTCGAGCCAGTCGCCATCTTCGTCTTGCCATGCAGCAACCAGACCGCCTAAAACTGCTTCCCGCTCTAGGACAATCGGCTGGTGTCCCATGTCTACCAAATATTTGGCACAGGCTAAACCTGCTAATCCTCCGCCAGCAATCGCAACCCGCATAGTTCTCCTGTGATCGGCTTAATAGCTATGGTAAATAATTTATCAGGGATTTTTGACTAGATAATCATTAAATTATCGGCAATTTATCATTAAGCGCCATGTACTGACGGACTTAAGGGGCAGTGGATTTGCTTTGCCTGAAAATTGCTTTTAATTACATTACCTGATTGTACTTTGCAAAGCTTAACAATTCTCTACCCTGATCGACAGAGGATCAACCATAATTTACGCAATGTTGACTTGATGACTAGGCTGGAATTTTTTAGCTAGTCTATGGCAACGATATTATTCCATCTATATTATTTTTTTATTATTTAAGGCTGTATTCCTAATAATTATTTACCAAATTAATTCATTAAAGTTGCTTGAATATTCACTGGGACGTTTATCTAATGTTTTCAAGCAGTGCAATTTATTTAAAATGTTTATTTTTACTATTTTTAGGAGAATTTTTTAGGCATGGCATCTAGTTTAGATAAATCTTTAGGCGCAACGAGTACAGAGCGGCATAACCCTAAGCTGACTGCGGTTGATGCGGTTCCACCTCGGCAAAAACTTTGGCTCGCAGCGATTAAACCACCTATGTATAGTGTGGCGATCATGCCTATTACCACGGGTACGGCTTTGGCTTATTGGCAAACCGGTATATTTCAGGGTGGTATTTTTGCGCTGTTTTTGGTTGGGGCAATTTTAATTTTGCTCTGGGAAAATCTTTGTAATGATGTGTTTGACGCAGATACGGGAATTGATGTCAATAAGAATCATTCTGTGGTGAATCTGACGGGGCGCAAGGAGGCGGTTTTTGCATTGGCTAATGGAGTGCTGCTGTTGGGGATTGGTTGTGTGTTAGCGATCGCCTGGCAGCAGCAAGATCCGACGGTTCTGTTATTGATTGCGGTGTGCTGTGGGCTGGGATATGTGTATCAGGGGCCGCCTTTTCGCTGGGGTTATCAAGGTTGGGGTGAGATCCTCTGCTTTTGGGCTTTTGGTCCTTTGGGAGTGGCGGCGGCTTATTACAGTCAAACCCAATCTTTAACCGGAGCCGGAGCGGTAACTATGGTTTTGCCGTCGGTGAGTGTGGGCATTTTCACTAGTTTGATTTTATTTTGCTCTCATTTCAATCAGGTTACTGATGACACGGCGGCGGGTAAGCGTTCGCCAGTGATTCGCTTAGGCACAAAACGGGCAGCGGCTTTGTTGCCTTGGTTGTGTGTGGTGGGTTACGGTACGGTGTTGGTGGGTATTGCCTTAGGGCGTTTACCGGTGGGGAGTTTATTAGTGGGTTTAGGTGTACCGATGGCATGGCGGATGTGTCGGTTTATTGGGCAACACCATGATCAGGAACAGGTTCTCACTAATTGCCGTTTTATGGCGGTGGGTTTACACTTTTTGAGTTGCTTGGGTTTGGGTTTAGGCTTTTTATTATAGAAGCTTGAGATCTCCGGCTTTTCTAAAAACTCGGAGATCTTGATTACTCTATGAATTAGGAAATTGCTGAATTTTTTGATTGAGGATAAAGCTATGACAGAAGTAGTGAGTGAAGTTGCCGCCGAAATTGACAAAGGGCAATCGCTCTATGAGCAGGACATTTTGCTGTGGGTAGAAGATACAGTTACTAAGCTGAAAGCAGGAGATTTTGCAAGTGTGGATATTGTCAACTTGATTGAAGAGGTAGAATCTTTGGGTATTTCGCAGAAGCACCAGCTTTACAGTCGTTTGCTAGTTTTATTAGAGCATCTCTTAAAGCGTCTGTATGTACCTTTGTCCGATGATTATCGAGGGTGGGAACGCACGATTCGCAATCAAAGGAATGCTTTAGAATATTTGATCAAGCAAGCGCCCAGTCTTAAAACCAGATGGGACGATAGTTTTACCGAGGCATGGCAAGTCGCATTAAGAACTGTGCGCAAAGAATGTCGTCAAGTGAATTTTCCGGATCGCTGGTCGTATCCTGCCGATATTGAAACCATGCTTGATCGCGATTTTTGGGAAGAAGATCAAACCAGTATCAAATAGGTATAAAACAATGACAGAGTTATCAACAGAAGTGAATAAGGCACGATTGCTTTATGATCAGGACATTTTGCTGTGGGTGGAAGATACAGTTACTAAGCTCAAGGCAAGGGATTTTGCAAATTTGGATCTAGATAATTTGATTGAAGAGGTGGAATCTTTGGGTATTTCGCAAAGAAAGGAACTATTGAGTCGCTTGGTGACTTTACTAGAGCATATTCTCAAGCGGATGTATGTGGATATCCCTAATGACTACAACGGATGGGAGCGCACGATTCGTAATCAGCGTGTTCAATTAGAACTTTTATTTAAAGATGCACCAAGCCTGAAAACCAAATGGGATAATAGTTTTATCGACGCATGGCAAGTGGCACTAAAAACTGTTCGTAAAGAATATCGCCAAGTGAATTTTCC
>JBAXSK010000063.1:0-17696 GCA_037130765.1 Pseudanabaena sp. ELA607 | reverse complement strand
TCACATTATAAAACTTGTCACCTAAATAAAATATGAATAACAAATACCAAGATGGGTAAAGTTCGGTAAGTGAATATATTGTTTTTGAGTTTAATGGAACACAAATATTAATACAAAGCCCTTGTGGGGGGACATCTTGCCTGCTGATGATATAATCTAATTTAGATGCCATGCGCTGTCAGGGCTGCATCGCGTTATTGAAGTTAGGGAACTTCCCTGCTACTGTAAGATCACCAGACTTGTAGTCCAGTAGCGTGTGTTAGCGAAGCGTACCGCACAAGTGAGAGGATGTCTGAGAAGGGAACTAAGCTAATCGACGCAGCATGAGAGGAATTTGGCAACATAGGTAAAGGCTTCTGAGGTCTGTGGCAAAATTTCATAGTCTTTACTTAACCTTCGGCATCAGTTAAACGAGCCAAACGTGCGCTCAACTTTCCATCTTTGAGGAACAAGAACAAATCCCTTGATCACATCCTTGCGCATTACAGGTTCAACAATCCAGCGATACGTGTCTATCACAAACCGGATGAAATGTTGTCCCTGATACCCTCCATCCACCCAAATAACAGCTAAACGGTGTACCCAATTGCGGATCTGGTGAAGACGAGCAAAAACTAACTTTGCTCCTGCCCGTTCTGGCACATTGGCAGCAGTCACCACCACCATCAGTACGAGTCCTAATGTATCCACCAATAGGTGTCGCTTTCAACCTTTGATGTGTTTAGCCGTGTCATACCCCACCTCAATGGCAGCAGGAGTGGCAGTTTTAACAGATTGACTATCCAAAATTGCCACACTGGGCGAGGGAGGCTGATCTTGACTCACCCGTACCCACTGATGGAGCTTACGATTGATGCGTTCCCAAGTTCCATCAATTCGCCAAACGCGGAAGTAGTGATAGACCGTTTTCCAGCAAGGAAAGTTTGAGGGTAGCATTCGCCAAGCACACCCTGCGCAGAGAATATAGGGAATTGCATTGATGATGGCTTGCATATTAACAGTGCGAGGACGATCACCAGGTTTTGCATTTGGAATCAATCTTTCTAGCAGTTCCCATTGCTCTTTGGTCAAGTTACTCGGATACGATGGACTCATGACTCTCAAAACGCTGTCTTCTATTGATTATTGACAGCTTATCGTTTCGAGGGCTTTCCTACTTCTCAGACATCCTCTAAGATTCGATTTAAGGTTGTTCCGAAAATGTCTAAGCAGGAGAAGCAAGCTCAAGGAATCTCTGGTTTCGTGGTTATTCCGCTGCGTTGGGTTGTGGAAAGGAATAATGCTTGGGTGGAAAGATGTAAAAGTCTGGTTAAAAACTTTGACAGAACTTTATTCAATGCTAATGCTAGGCTCAAGCTTTGCTTTATCAGGCTTTTGCTTTTAAGCTTCCTAAGATATCAAATCAGTTCTATATCATTGCTTAAACCTGTGATAATTTGCCAGTAATGGAATTTCCTTGATAGGTCTGAATGGCTTTAAGGTATTGCACCCGCTCAAATGTACTCGGATCAGGACAATTGCGTTGATTCATCACCCCTTGTAATTCTGTAATAGAATTATAGTCACTTTCCATTAACCATTTACGCAGTTCCCAATCAATTACTGATAAATGACTGATGCCATGACGCAACAAAGCACCCACAATCATCGTCACTTTGGCTCCTGCCATACATAAACGAATCACGTCTGTTCCTTTTTGAACGCCACCAGTTCCGGCAAAGTCTGCTGGTAAAGCTCCTGACAAAATCGCTAACCAACGCATGGGCAAGCGTAAATCTTGGGGTGTACTCAGTAGAACATGGGGATAAACTTCTAGGGCATCAATGTCAATATCTGGTTGATAGAAACGATTGAATAGCACCAAACCTGAAGCTCCATGCTCCACCAGCAGTCGCGCCATATAGCTCAAATTGGTAAAATAGGGACTCAATTTAACGGCAACGGGAATACTCACCGTAGTTTTGACGGCTGTGAGAATATCAATGTATTCCTGTTCAATCGCGGCCGCTGACCGATGCGGATCGGTGGGAATGCTGTAAATATTCAGTTCAATGGCATCGGCTCCCGCTTCTTGGACTTGATGGGCATAGGTTGTCCAATTGCCAATGCTGCTGCTGTTGAGACTGGCAATAACAGGGATTTTGACCAGAGCTTTAGCTCGTTGGATATGTTCTAAATATTGCACTGCGCCAACATGGAAGTAATCGGAATCAGGAAAATAAGTTAGCGCTTCAGCAAAGCTATTAGTGCCATATTCTAGATGATGATGGAGGGCGAACATTTCTCGCTCGATTTGTTCTTCAAATAGGGAATGTAGCACCACAGCCCCAGCCCCAGCTGATTCCATTAAACGTAGATTGTTAATATCTTCACTCAAAGGAGCCGCCGCCCCCACCACCAAAGGAGAGCGCAGTTTTAGCCCTAGATAATTAGTGGTCAAATCAATATCTTTCATGGTTTTAGATCGTAGTTTTAGGTGATAGTTAAGAGGGAGAAGTAATTGTGATTTACGATTAAGCGAATTCTCTTCAGGGAAAAGCTCATAGGGAAAAGATGAGTATCTATAATTAGACTGAATATATAAAACTCTGATTCTTTTCCCTAAACTAGTGATGACTTTGCTTAATCGTTAAATTGCTAGGCAATTGCTAGGAATTATTGATGATGCACCGTTTCAGTTACCGCCTTTATTACCGGATCATCCTTGCTGTGACTATTACCGCCTAAAGAACGAGCCGCCAAATATTGATACATCTGCCAACGAGTATTGACATCGTTTTGAGCCTGTTGCACCAATTCTTTCGCTGAGGCTGGATTGCTCAAAGTCAACATTTTGAAGCGATTCTCTTGGTACATCGACTGTTCCACTGGCAACCGAGGCGAACGGGAATCTAGTAAAAGCGGATTTTCCCCATGATCGGTACGACGGGGATCATAACGATAGAGCAACCATCTGCCACAGTCCACCGCTGCTTTTTGATATTGGAAACCGGTGGTCATATCAATGCCGTGGGCAATACAATGGGAATAGGCGATAATTAGGGAAGGTCCAGGAAATGATTCCGCTTCGAGAAATACTTTGAGGGTATGTTCATCCCTTGCGCCCATAGCAACGCTGCCCACATAGACATTGCCATAGGTCATCGCAATTAAGCCCAAATCCTTCTTCGGTGCGGGTTTACCACCAGCCGCGAATTTAGCCACTGCTGCCCGTGGCGTAGCTTTCGACATTTGTCCACCAGTATTGGAATAGACTTCTGTATCTAAAACCAAGATATTGACATTCTTTCCACTAGCAAAAACGTGATCTAAGCCGCCGAAGCCAATGTCATAAGCCCAACCATCACCACCAATCATCCAAACACTCTTCTTTACTAGATAATCGGCTAGGGACTGCAAATGCTGAATTTGCGAACTTATGCCAGGATCTAAATCTGGCTGATTCTGCCATATATGCAGATGATTTTTCAGGGTGGCAATTCGTTCTCTTTGACTGAAGATGTCAGACTCATCTTTTTGGCTGTGGGTCGCATCGACAATCTCTGAGACTAAGGCGGCTGGCAGCGGTGAATAAGGCACAGCGGCAAGGATTTGCAGTAATTCTTGGGCATATTGCCCGTGCTTATCTATGGCGACTCGGAAGCCTAAACCAAATTCCGCATTGTCTTCAAACAGAGAGTTAGCCCATGCTGGGCCGCGTCCTGCCTGATTGAAAGTCCAAGGAGTTGTTGGTAAATTACCGCCATAAATAGAAGAACAACCCGTAGCATTAGCCACCATCATGCGATCGCCAAAAAGCTGGGTAGCTAGCTTGATGTAAGGCGTTTCACCACAACCGCCACAGGCTCCCGAAAATTCAAATAATGGCTGTTGGAGTTGCTGTTGACCGATTTTAGTTAATTTGAGATGTTCCCGATCAGGGTTCGGTAATTGACTAAAGAAGTCCCAGTTCTGCCGTTCTGTTTCGCGCAATGGCAATTGAGGAGCCATGTTAATCGCTTTTTTACGGGGTTCTTGTTTGTTCTTGACAGGACAAATATCCACACAAACGCCGCAACCAGTGCAGTCTTCTGCCGCCACCTGCAATGTGAAAACTAGTTCTGATGTGGCAGTACTAGTGCTTCCTTGGGCAGTATTATGATGTTCCAGATTATGCACTAATTCATGATCTCTAACATGGGTATGCTTGAAGGTTTCTGGCGCATCCCCAAGCTGATCAGCATCGTAAACCTTAGCGCGAATTACGCTGTGGGGGCAGACCATGATGCATTTACCACACTGCACACACACATCAGGATCCCAAACTGGAATCTCTGTGGCAATGTTCCGTTTTTCCCATTGCGAAGTACCACAGGGATAAGTGCCATCAATGGGCATCGCACTGACTGGTAAATCATCCCCTTTCCGTGCCAGCATTGCTCCTAAAACATTCTTAACGAAATCTGGAGCATGATCTGCCACTGGACTAGATTGATTCAGACTAGCTTCTAAATTAGCAATCTGTGCTGCATTCACCTCAAAAGTTTGATAGGGAACTTCATAAAGATGATCTAAGGTATCATCTACAGCCCGCAGGTTCATTTGCACAATCACATCACCTTTTTTGCCGTAGGTTTTGCGAAT
Source organism: Pseudanabaena sp. ELA607 (assembly GCA_037130765.1). Classification (GTDB taxonomy): domain Bacteria; phylum Cyanobacteriota; class Cyanobacteriia; order Pseudanabaenales; family Pseudanabaenaceae; genus JBAXSK01. The sequence continues at coordinate 13,073 of JBAXSK010000063.1, read as the reverse complement.
GGCGTATTTAATTTTCTCAATCGCCTGCTCCTTGGGCAAAACCCCTGACAGAGCAAAGAAACAGACTTGCATCACGGTGTTAATGTGCCGCCCCATGCCGTTGTCTTTTGCCACCTGTGAGCCGTTAATCACATAAAATCGCAGTTTTTTGGCGGTAATTTCTTCCCGTAGATGGGCGGGCAATTTCTGCCAAGTAGTTTCTGGATCATAAGGACTATTGAGCAGGAAAACCCCTTCCGGCTGGGCTTCTTTGAGTAAATCGAATTTCTCGACAAATTCCCATTGATGGCAAGCCACAAAATTAGTGCGACTGATCAGATAGGTGGAACGAATTGGCTCTGGGCCAAATCTTAAATGGGAAACCGTCACGGAGCCAGATTTTTTCGAGTCGTAAACGAAGTAACCTTGGGCATAATTTTCCGTTTCTTCGCCAATAATCTTAATAGCATTCTTATTCGCGCCCACCGTACCATCAGAACCTAAGCCATAAAAGATGGCTCGGACTACCTGGGATGATTCTGTCGTAAAGCTTTCATCAAAAGTTAAAGAAGTGAAAGTTACATCATCGTTAATGCCAATGGTAAAATGATTCCGTAACTTGGGTGCAGTGAGATGATCGAAAATCCCTTTGACCATCGCTGGGGTAAATTCTTTAGAAGACAAACCATAGCGACCACCAATAATCTGTAATGGCTGAGGGAATTCGGTAATTGCTTCGTGATAGCAATTCACAAAATCTAAATACAATGGTTCGCCACCGCTACCGGGTTCTTTGCAGCGGTCTAAGACAGCGATTTTCCGCACGGTTTTCGGCAAGGCAGCAATCAATTTCGCGCCATCTAGGGGACGATACAGCCGCACTTTAAGCACGCCAACCCTTTCCCCTTGGGCTAAAAGCGCATCGACGGTTTCATGCACGGTTTCACAGGCTGAACCCATCAAAATAATCACGCGGTCGGCATCTGCTGCGCCATGATATTCGTAAAGTTGATATTGTCTACCGGTAATTGTCGCAAATTCATCCATTGCAGTTTGGACAATTTCGGGGCACTGATCATAAAAACGATTGACAGTTTCCCTGCCTTGGAAGTACACATCGGGATTTTGGGCTGTGCCACGAATCACCGGATGATCAGGGGTTAATGCCCGACTGCGATGCTCTAAAATTAAGGCTTCAGGAATAAAACTCGCTAATTGATGATCTTCGATCAAAGTAATTTTCTGCACTTCATGGGAAGTACGGAAGCCATCAAAGAAATGTAAGAAAGGAATGCGGGATTTTAGAGTTGCTTGGGTGGCTATGGCGGCAAAGTCTTGGGCTTCTTGCACTGAAGCGGCTCCTAATAAGGCATAACCTGTGCCGCGCACCGACATCACATCACTATGATCGCCGAAAATAGATAGCCCTTGAGCCGCTAAAGACCGCGCCGCAACGTGTAATACGGAAGCAGTTAATTCCCCCGCAATTTTATACATATTGGGAATCATTAACAGCAATCCTTGGGAAGCCGTAAATGTAGTGGTTAGCGCCCCTGCCTGTAGAGCACCATGCACTGTACCTGCTGCACCAGCTTCACTTTGCATTTCAATTACCGAAGGAATCGTACCCCAAAGATTTCCTTGTTTTGCTGCGGCCCAAGCATCAGACCATTCTGCCATCGGTGAGGCTGGTGTAATCGGATAGATCGCAATCACTTCACTGAGGCGATAGGCAACTCGCGCCACGGCTTCATTTCCATCTAGGGTCGCAAATGTGGCAATTTTATCCTGATTCATAATCAATTCCTCAATATTTAGCTAGAATATTTAGCTAGATTTAGCTGACAATCTACGATAATCATGCCAAGGGTTTACAATCTCGAAAATACTATTAAGAAAATGCAATAACACTATTCTAATTTACAGCAATGAGTTGTAACTAGAGGTTAAATCAACCTGTAATTTAATGTCTATTCACTTCAACTTGCATAGGATCATGTTTTGCAACAGCAACATTAATTTGCTGTTAATTAGATGATTCTGAATTAGATCTTGATTAGATGATGACAACTAAATTGATTAACAATGACTTAAATCGAAGTAGCTTAAATCAAAGTAATTTTTTGTCGTTGAGTCATTGCCATCAATTGATTTACTCCCGACATTTAGTTTTAGGGAATTATCTAGTTAGAGATCTATCAATCAATATTTTTAGTAACCATTTCTAAGGATATACTCATAAATATGTTCGACTAGAAAACTATTGGCATAATGTAATATTTTCTGTCCAGAATAGACTGATATTTAATTGACTAACTCTGGTTTAATTATCTCACCCAAACTAGGTTCTATACTCATTTGCTGTAAATAACTTAAAGTTTCTTTAGCTTCTTCTTGATCAACAATACTCAAGGCAAAACCCACATGGACAATGACATAATCTCCCACTTGAGCTTCAGGAACATAGGCTAGACTAATCTGCTTGAAAACCCCGCCAAAACTAATTTTACCGGTGCGCCATAGGGAATCACTTTCTTGATTAATCGCTACAATTTGACCGGGCATAGCTAGACACATATCTTAATCCTTTGCTAATAACTGAATCTTCATCTTAAACTATGATTATAACTAGATCTTTCGATAATTTTTGTCATGATTTGCTAAAGATTTAACTTAGTTTCAGTTAATCTAAATTTATTAATTTCGGGGACAATTAATCTAATTATGTCAAGCTAAATTATGCGGCAATCATATTAAGATGTTGTTAAATTTTTGTTTGATTGTTATTAACTTATTTGAGCATAATGACGCAAGACACCATAAACTTGCCCTAAAGATAAGCCACCATCATTACAGGGAATTTTTTGGGGCCAATATACATTAATTTGCTGTTGTTTTAATCGTTTAATTGTACGGGACAATAAATATGAATTTTGGAAACAACCTCCCGTAAGTACTACCGGTGATGCTGGATAACGTTGTGCCATCATCACAATGGTTTCTGTTAAAGTATTGTGAAAAGTTGTGGCTATTTGTGATTGAGCAACACCACGACATAATTCTATCAGAATCGCTTTAATCATTGGCTTCCAATCAATAATTAAAGATTCGGAATCATGATCAGAAATCACCCTAAAAGGATAGGTACTATCTAAAGTTTGCTCCCCAATTGATGCGGCACTAAATTCCAATTGCATCGCGGCTTGTCCTTCAAAATTAATGCGCGGCTGGGCTTGAGGACAGAGGTTTAATAAAGCTGCTACTCCGTCAAATAACCTTCCTACACTGCTCGTCATTGTGCCTAATGCAGAAGCAGAAGTCCTGTGATCTTCCTCACCATTAGGATGAGTTTCTGTAATGCGGGCTAAGGCAGTTAGTAAAAGAGAGCGTTGCTTGGGGTTAAAACTCTCTAAAGCGGGAAAGTTAGACCACGGTAAATCAGCCCCAAAACAGACATATAGCAAGCCTAATAAAGCGCGGCGCGGTTCTTGGCTCGCTAAATCGCCGCCCACTAATGGAAACTGTCGCCAATGGGCAATGCGTCGATATGCTGACGAGGACTGTTCGGGAAACTTAGCGGGGGATGATAATCGCGCTCCTGTCGGGGGGATGAGCAAAAACTCACCGCCCCAAATTGTGCCGTCAGTGCCATAACCAGTACCATCCCAAGCCACGCCTAAAATATGTGGCATAATATCTGGCACAGTTCCTGAATCCCCATTGCTGTCCGCATCCGTCGCAGTGATTTGAGGGACTTCTAATTCATGCTCTGCCATGACCGCCAACACATGGGCATAATGGTGTTGAATTGGCACAATAGATAAATCTTGATTAGCTGAATTATTCACTAATTGATGAGCTAATTGAGTGGAACCATAGTCAGGATGCAGATCACAGCCAAGGGATTGCGGCACTATTGCATAAATTTCCGTAATAGTTTTAATGGTTTGTTGGCAGTGTCGCCAAGTGGTAGAGTTGCCTAAATCACCTAAATGTTGACTAATCAGAATCTGCCATTGTGGGAATTCCGCATCAGACCGATGAGATGCTAAGTGTCCTAAAGCAATGGTATTTTTGAGATGACCACCTAAACCTAAAACCGCTGTAGGCATTTGATCAGAAGACTTACAGGGCAATGATAACTGAATGGGTAATGGTGCATAGCCTCGCGCTCGGCGCAAAATCATAGGCTGACTATCTATAACCCGAACTACAGAATCATCGATAGCACGAGCAATGGGGCGATTGTGAATTAAGAAACCGTCTGCTATATCTCTTAATCGCGTTATGGCTTCCATTTCATCAATACAGATTGTTTCACTAGATAAGTTACCGCTAGTGGCCACAATAGGTTTACCTAAATCTGCTAATAAAAGATGATGTAAAGGAGTATAGGGCAACATCACGCCTAAATAAGGATTATGAGGCGCTACTTCCGATGCAATCACCGGTTGCCGCTCCCTTTCCTGCCAAGGGATTAAAACAATTGGTGCTGCTGGGGATTGCAGTAAACTAATTTCCATTGGTTCTAAATGGACATACTTAGTCAACCAATCAAGACTGGGAACCATTACGGCTAAAGGCTTAGCAGAGCGGCGTTTCCGGTGACGCAATCTCATAATAGCGCTTTGATCATCGGCAGCGGCGACTAAATGAAATCCTCCCAAACCCTTCACAGCTAAAATTCCACCGGATTGAATTAATTCAATGGCTTTAACTAAAGCTCTATTCCCAATTTCTGGAAATTCTGATAAGGGAATTCTATTAGGAGAATTTTTAATAGAATTATCAATGAATTGGATTTGCGGTCCGCAGTCTGGGCAAGCGGTGGGCTGAGCATGGAACCGGCGATCTAGGGGATCATGATATTCCCGCCGACAATTAGGACACATCGCGAAATTTGCCATCGTCGTATGGGCGCGATCATAGGGCAGTCGCTGCAAAATACTATAACGGGGGCCGCAACAAGTGCAGTTCAGAAATGGATAGCGATAACGACGGTTATGGGGATCAAATAATTCCCTAATACAATCTGCACAGGTGGCTAAATCTGGCAAAATGAGATTACCTAAATGCAACTTCCCCGATTCATCTCTCGTTAATCGATGACTGCTAGGGGTTTGATTAACTGCTATTTTTGGTTCTAATATTTGAGAATCTAAAATCTGGAATTTGGTTTCTCCTTGGCAAGATACTTCCCATTGTTTAAGATGAGTAATTAAACTATGGGGTGGCGCTTCATGGCGCAATTTTGAGGCAAATACTTCTAATTGTTCTATGCTGCCTTCTGTTTCAATATGCAATCCTTCCGTTGTATTGCACACCCATCCGGTTAATTGCAGAGCCATTGCTAAACGATAGACAAAAGGACGAAATCCCACCCCCTGAACAATGCCTTGTAACTGAAAATGCCATCGCTGTAAATTTTCAGATGCGCGGTGATGGAAATTAGCGGAAAAGAAAACAGCAGTTTCAGTCATGATTACTTCAAATCAGCAATGATCAGCAAATTCACTAAATCAATCTTTATTAATTCCGTCTAGCTAGGCATTTACTAATTGCTGATCGGGAAAATCTTGCCGATAGCGATCTTGCAGATAATTATAGAATGCCTCGCAACCCACACCGGAACGGGATGAAAGTACAAAGATTTTTGCTTGGGGAGCCACTTGTCCCAAGTTATGTAATGCTAATTCTTGATTGAATTCCACGGCAGCAGCAATATCAGCTTTAGTAATCAAAATCACCTGGGCAGATTTAAATAAAGTAGGATACTTGAGGGGCTTATCTTCCCCTTCAGTTACTGATAGCAAAGCAATGCGTAATCCTTCCCCTAAGTCATAGGCAGCAGGACAAACTAAATTACCCACATTCTCAATTACCAGTAATCGCAAATGATCTAAATCTAATTTAGTCATCGCCTGGGCCACCATCGATGCCTCTAGATGACAAGCATTACCGGTGGTAATTTGCACCGCTGGAATCCCTGCCTGCTTTAGTCTTTGGGCATCGTTATCCGTGGCTAAATCCCCGACAATCACGCCCATAGGGAATGGCGGTTCCATTGCGGCAAAATCCCGTGCCATCCGTTCCAATAGAGCCGTTTTCCCTGAACCAGGGGAAGATAATAAATTTAAAACCAATAATTTTTTGGCGAGGAAATAACCGCGATTCCGTTCTGCTAAACGATCATTCTTATCTAGTAATGCACTATGGATCGCAACGGTATGGGTGTAAGATTGATGTTCGTTAACTTTTGCACTAACTTTGCCAGTCATGTCATCAGTGGCAATATGGGTATGGGTCGCACTATGACTGTGGCTATGATGATGCTCGTGATGGGAATGTTCATGATGATGATCATGATCATGATTATGGGAATGGGAATGAACCCCATGCTCACCGTGGCTATGACTATGGCTCGCAGTAACTTTCACTCCATCCACTGCAATCTCATCTACTACCACACAACCGCAATCTTGACACATAATGTTACTTTCCTATAATGAATCTGGAGTGCTTGGGTCAGCAACTGCAACGGAGATTAATTGTAATTCTTTGCCTTGACGAATATCAGTGGAGAGGCTATCACAATCAGGACAGACATAAATCCAAGCTTCGGGTTGAAATTCTTTTTGACAATGGTGACAGTAACAAATTGCGGGCAGAAAATCAATATCTAGTTTTGCGCCTTGGGCCATAGTGCCTTGGGTTACCACATCAAAAGCGAATCGTAGAGCATCAGGTTCTACCCCAGACAAAGCACCAATCTGTAATCTTAAACCCTGGATTTGTGTCCCCCCCGCACGATGGGCATGATCTATAGCCACTGCTATAGTCTGTTCCATAATTCCTACTTCGTGCATCTAATCAATTAAACCTCGTAAACTTTGGCTTCCGCAGCATCAGGATGGCTATCACAAAAATCGGTAAAACTATTGTGCCCCTCTGATTTCTGACGACGATGCCCTGCTTCGGCGTGAAGCTCTTCCACAATTTCCCACAAAGCCGCTGCTTCTTTGGACTGAACCCCAAACTTTTCGCTAGCAGCGCGGGCTTCAGCCATTGCTACTTCAATACGATGCTCTAAAGATTCTTTGACATCAGCAACACTGGAATCACCAATCGTAACCATACAGCCTCCTAACTAACAGTTAAGGAAAATAAAACTTATAGAAAGACAACTCGAAATATCTCAAAGATATATCATTCATCGAAAATTATCGGAAATGGTTTCTAGAACACTTGACTAGCTATCTAGTTCCATTCCCGATGATTAGTATGGCACTTTATGGAGCAGATAAATCTAACAATTCTTTGACTTTTGCTAAGGCGAGCTTTACACAATTGGCGGTTACTTCGGAAAATGCATCCCCGAAACTAAAATCTGCGGCGGGGATCAAGATCTGGTAAGCAATGGGGTTGATACCATAAAGATGCTGAGCCACTGCTAACAAGGCATTAGGGCTAGAATAATGCCCAGCATAACTGTTGCGCCCAGGCTGATAGGCATCGGCATAGAGTGGTTGGATAATTACAGTTGGACATTCTGTGTAGCTGCAATTCTGATAGGGCACGGCATCAATGAAGATAACGCGCTGGTGATCGGCAATTTCTGCGGCTAAATCTAAGGTTAACTGATGCACATAAATTGATTTAACTGTAGCATTAGACCATTGGGCAATTGTTTCTGCCACGTAATAACCAGCGCCGTCATCACCCCGCAAAGTGTTACCAAAACCAATCACTAAGTTGCGCACGGAACTACGGCAGGGCACTTTCAGCGCAAAATCAGCTATGGTATTAGCCGTTAAATCAATCGCGGAACACTTCATGAATTAATTCTCCATCAGCAGCAATAAATTCCACATGCAAGGGCATTTGACCAGCGGCATGGGTTGAACAAGATAAACAAGGATCGAAACATCGAATGCCTGCTTCCACTCGATTGAGCAAGCCTTCAGGAATTGTCGCCCCATTGGCAAAACCATGAATGTATTGTTTCGCAATCTGGGTCACCGTTTGATTCATGGCCAAGTTATTCTGACCCGTGGCAATGATCAGATTCACTTTTTCAATTAGCCCATGTTCATCTACCACATAATGGTGGAATAATGTGCCGCGAGGCGCTTCACTCACACCAACAGCCGTTAACTGATTGACACCGCCCGTCGCTCTTACCCTAGTAGAAAGTATCTCAGGATCAGCCACTAATTTCTGTATCCCTTCTAACCCGGCGAGAATTTCAATCAGTCGCGCATAGTGATACAAAAACGAAGATGTGACGCTATCCCCTGCCCGCTGCCGAAATTCCCGCAGTTCTTGATCTGCGCCCTCGGTGGCAATGTGGGAGCAAACATTGAGCCGCGCTAAAGGCCCCACGCGATAGATGCCGTCAGGATAACCCAAAGGTTTATAGTAAGGAAATTTTAGGTATGACCAAGATTCTACGGCTTCACCTAAAAAGCTTTGGTAGTCGTCTTCTTTGAGGTTGTCGGCGACGATATTGCCCACACTATCGGTGAATCGTAAATGGCCGTCGTAATGTTCCCATGCGCCATCTTTGCCCACTAAACCCATGAACAAAGAGGGGAATTGCCCAAAAATATCAATTTCGCTTTTGAGCGTGCCATCGAGCATAGTTTTGAACAAGTCCAATGCTAAGCGAATGGTCGCGAAGGATTCTGGCAATCGCTCAATAATCCATTGGCGGTGTTCTTCGGTTAAGGGGGCCCGCACGCCGCCGGGGACGGTCCAAGCGGCATGGATTTTCCTCGCGCCCAGCAGTTCGATCACGGTTTGACCAAATTGACGCAATCGGATTCCGGCACGGGCTAGATCGGGATTGGCTTCAATCAGACCAAATACATTACGTTTCGCCGGATCGCTATCCCAACCTAGTAAAAAGTCAGGGCTGCTGAGGTGAAAAAATGACAGGGCATGGGACTGGATAATCTGGGCCAAATTCATCATCCGTCGCAGTTTAACGGCTGTTTCGGGAATTTGCACCGCCAGAATTTTATCCCCAGTTTTAGCCGCAGCAATCAAATGGCTCACGGGACAAATGCCGCAGATCCGCGCCGTGATCCCCGCCATTTCCGTAAATGGTCTACCTTCGCAAAACTTTTCAAAGCCACGATATTCCACCACATGAAACCGTGCGTTATCCACATCTCCGGCTTCATTGAGAAAAATCGAAATTTTGGCGTGACCCTCAATTCTGGTAACGGGATCAATCACTACGGTTCTAGCCGATGTACTCATATTCTAAAGTTCCTCTGACATATTGCTGATTCAAATTCCAGTCGTCAATATTGCATTCCGCTGAATCCCCCGCAAAAAGGGCCCAATTCAGATCCATCCCTTTCTAAGGGGGACTAGGGGGGATCACCTAACCAAATTTAATCATCGCTCTTCCTTCCATCACAGGCATTTGACCGGAGAGTAATGGTTCGATAGTGGCTTTGATGCGATCGGCTGAAGGGGGGCAACCAGGCATAAAAATATCCACGGGGATCACTTCATGGAGCGGCAAAACCTGATCGAGTAATTCCGGCACAATACCCGGCTCATAGGGCAATTGAGGTGTATGATCCCCTAGTTCTAAATAGGAACGCTTTAAGACGGCATTGGCTCCATCGAGCATATTACGCATTCCAGGCACGTTGGCAGTCACCGCGCAATCGCCGAAGGAAATCACTAACTTAGTCCGTTGCCGCACCAGATGGGCTAAATGTAAATTCTCTTCGTTGGCAATGGCTCCTTCTACAAGGCAAACATCGACATTTTCGGGATACTCTTTCAAATCACAGCCAACGGGACTAAAGACCACTTCGACGTGTTGGGCTAGATCAATAAGCCATTCATCCAAATCCAAAAATGACATATGACAACCAGAACAGCCAGCCAGCCAAACCGTAGCAAATCTAATTTTCTGGGCTTTATCTGGTGCTTTAGCGGCGACTTGGAGAGATTCTATCGTGTCCATTGCTTTTCCTTCCTTGCGGTGGTGAGAAATTCGATTTTTCCAGCATCTTGAACTTTTTCGCCGGTGGTGTTGCCTTGGCGGAAAATCGATCCCGTGGGGCAAGCATCCACACATTTACCACAGGAGGTACAGGCGCTGACTTCGCCCCAAGGTTGGTTTAACCCCGACACGATATAACATTCGGGACCGCGCTGGGCCACATCCCATACATGGGCCCCTTCGATTTCGTCACAGACTCGCACGCAACGGGTGCAAAGAATGCAGCGATTGTGGTCAATCCCAAACATGGGGTGGGATAAGTCCACCGACCGAGACGGAAACTGATAAGGGAAGCGACTGTGATCCATGCCTACTTCGATGGCGACATTTTGCAGTTCGCAGTTACCATTAGCCACACAAATGGAACAAACGTGATTTCCTTCGGCGAAGAGTAATTCCACTGCCATGCGGCGATAGTTTTGCAACTTTGGCGTATCGGTTATTACTTCCATGCCTTCGCTCACTTCGGTGACACAGGCTGGTAATAGTTTATTAGAACCTTTCACTTCTACCAAACAGAGGCGACAGGCTCCCACATCAGAGACTCCCTCTAAGTGACAGAGGGTGGGGATTTTGACTCCGGCAAGCTGCGCCGCTTGGAGCAATGTTGTTCCGGCTTCAATTGCCACATCCAGATCATTGATTTTTAAGGTTTTAACGGCCATAGGAGCGATTCCTTGAATGATTGCTGCGGAAATTATGGGAGGATTGACTAGTCACTAGCCAACAGAGTTAGGGAGTTTTTTGTAACAGATGGGTATATTCTTCGCCAAAGTACTGCAATGTGCTCAAAGTCGGGTTAGGAGCGCTGATCCCCAATCCACAAAGGCTGGTTTCTTTGACCATGTATGCCAAATCTTTGAGCCGTTGCACATCCTGCTCCGTGCCTTTACCATTGACGATTTTAGATAGCAGTTCGTAAAGCTGTACCGTACCGGTGCGACAGGGCACACATTTACCGCAGGTTTCTTCCTTGCAAAATTCCATATAAAATTTCGCCACTTCCACCATGCTGGTATGTTCATCCATGACCACCATGCCCCCCGATCCCATCATGGAACCAATGGCCACGAGGGAATCATAATCCACGGGCGTATCTAACAGCCGTTCGGGAATACAGCCCCCCGATGGGCCACCGGTTTGGACGGCTTTAACCGCACCCCCTGGGACACCGCCACCCATTTCTTCGACAATTTGCCGCAGGGTAATCCCCATTGGTACTTCGATTAAGCCATTGTTTTGCACTTTGCCGGTTAGGGCGAAAATTTTCGTTCCCTTGCTTTTTTCGGTACCGATGCTGGCGTACCAATCGGCTCCCCGGCGCATGATGGGCACGATGTTACCAAATGTTTCCACGTTATTAATTAACGTCGGACAGCCCCATAAACCGGACTGGGCTGGATAAGGCGGACGGGTGCGGGGATTGCCACGCTTGCCTTCGACGGAAGCAATTAACGCAGTTTCTTCGCCACAGACGAAAGCCCCAGCACCAATGCGAATGTCAATTTTAAAGTCGAAGGTGGAATCAAAAATTTGACTGCCTAACAAGCCATGATTTTTTGCCTGTTGAATCGCTTTTTGGAGCCGCTTAATAGCGAGGGGATATTCAGCCCGTACATAGATATAGCCGTGATTAGCGCCGACGGCATATCCTGCAATAGCCATCCCTTCTAGCACCGCATGGGGATCATCTTCTAGCACACTGCGATCCATAAATGCCCCGGGATCGCCTTCGTCACCATTACAAATCACATATTTTTGACCGGCGGGCATTTTGGCAACCGTGGCCCATTTTAAACCGGTGGGATAACCGCCGCCACCCCGTCCCCGCAGCCCACTACGAATAATCTCATTGACCACATCAGCCGGTTCTTGATCGTACAGGGCATGGTAAAGGGCTTGATACCCCCCAGCGCCGATGTACTCTTCAATATGGTCGGGATCAAGTTTGCCAATGTTAGCCCGCACCACTTTAACCTGATACCGGAAAAAAGGATGGTTGGGATCACCACGTTTAGCGGTGGCTGTGCCGCCTTGACAAGCGGTAATAATACTGGCGGCTTGCTCAGGAACTACTTCCTGATAAAAATCATTATGGGGATCAACCTGCACAATGGGCCCAGAGCTACATAAGCCCATGCAGCCCACTCCTTTAACTGCCACCTGTTCGCCTAAACCTTGGGCATTAACTGCCTGCTGTAATTCTTTTAATACCGCTTGGGAATTAGCTGCCTGACAACCGGTGGAATTACAACAATGTACCTGAATTGGCTTTTGTTTTGCCTGCTGCGCTGTGGCAATTTCTAATAATCCATTAAGATCCATAGCTGACTCCGTTACTCTACTGATGCTTCTCTGGGGCTGGCTTGATTGCGAATCATTAATTACGAATTATGGGGGATCGCTGTTAATCAAGCATGGGGGAATAATTAGGAGGAGATAGGTTTTAGGTGTCTTCTGCCATCCATGTCATCACCTGAGCTAGGACGGTTTCTGGCTCCTGTTTGCTCTGTACTGTGCCATCCATCACTACCACCGGAGCGCTGCCACAGGCTCCCACACACCTTGCTGCCATTAATGAAACTTGACCATTGGCGGTGGTTTTGCCTAAATCAGTTTTCAGGGTCGTTGCCAAAGCTTCAGCAATTTTACTGCTGCCCTTCACATAACAAGCCGTGCCTAAACACACCACACAGGTATGTTTGCCACTGGGTTTGAGAGAAAATAAATGATAAAAAGTCGCCACCCCATAGACTTTGCTCAGGGGCAGTTTCAGTCCCCGCGCCACATAGAGTAAAACATCTTCTTCCAAAAAACCAAAGGTTTCTTGGGCTTTGTGCAAAACTTCAATCAAAGCATCAGGCTGATATTGATTGCGTTTCATTGCCATATCAAGGGCTTTGAAGCGCCGATCACCGCTGGCGTGACCATCCTTAGCCGTTGCCTTTTGCGCTGCCTTTTGTACATCAGTCGTTGGCATAATAGTTTCCCAAATCACCAAACTGTATTACCAAACTCATGTTACGCAGAAGGTTATAAGACCCTCACCCCTAGCCCCTCTCCCAAA
>JBAXSK010000062.1:0-17697 GCA_037130765.1 Pseudanabaena sp. ELA607 | reverse complement strand
TTTTTATCTTCCTGTTTTCTCTAGTCTTTACCTACTAACCCTCTCCGAATATGAAACCGCCATGCTCTCCCTTTTTGGCAGAGGGGAACAAGGAAAAAGCTAAAGATGACTCTTGCTCCCCTTCTCCTGCTCTGAGAGAAGGGGCTGGGGGATGAGGGCAGATTTTCTATCTGCGTAAGGTGAGTTATAAACTAAGTCAGCTATAAAATATGGGCGATGAGGGACTCGAACCCCCGACATTCTCGGTGTAAACGAGACGCTCTACCAACTGAGCTAATCGCCCTTGCTTTTCAGCTTTAACAATATAGCAGATAGTAACGGTGTTGTGTCAACCTTTTTAGATAAATAATTTAAAAAATATTGCTACAAGCTTTATATAGCAATATTTTCTGATTTTTTAAAAAATCACAGAGAACATGGAGCTAGTTTTCTAATTTCAGTCATTATTCATATTACCTCAGAGGTTTACGAAAATTTTTATAATCTAAACCCAACCCTCTACAATGCTTTATGGATGAATTTTAGCTAATTGGCGGATGGTCTTTTGGTGCAGCTATAGGGAATAATAGAAACTGTGACTAAACTTGTGGCATTACGGGGTATTTATGGTGTCGAGAATATCAAAGGGTTTTTTTGTGAATAGGCAGAATTATTCCATTGCTCATAGGGCAGAAAGCGAGTATGTGTGTAGGCAGATTAGTGAAGATGGTAGTAGTAGGGTAGATGGAGTAGATGTAATGGAATCGACAGGTAATAATTCTCACATTCTGCTTTATTTACACGGATTTGCATCGGGACCGAGTTCCACTAAGGCTTGGTATTTGGAACGGCATTTGGCAGAGATTGGTTATCAACTCCATGTTCCCGATTTGAATTTAGGAGACTTCAGCCGCGCTACGTTATCTAATCAGATAGATTTTCTGGTGAATTTGATTGCGAATTTACGCCATGATCGCCCAGAGACTCCGGTGGTGGTGATAGGCTCAAGTTTAGGGGGACTGTTGGCGGTTTTGTTAGCGGCACGAGTGCCAGAAGTGAGTGAGTTGCTGTTGTTGGCTCCGGCATTTGGCTTTGGGGAAAGAATTTTAGATCATTTGGGAACGGATCAGGTGGCGCTATGGCATAAAAAAGGACAGCGGATGTTCTATCACTATGGTTATCGGCAGGAGATGCAGTTACCCTATGAATTTTTGGTAGATGCGCTTAAACACGATGAAAAAATTTTAACGCGCCCTGTCCCGACTTTAATTATTCATGGTGAACATGATGAGGTCGTGCCATTATGCCTGAGCCATAGTTATGCTAAATCTCGTTCCCATGTACAGTTACAGGTGGTGCGTAGTGACCATGCTTTGACGGATCAATTACAATTTATTTGGGAAGAAATGACTCGGTTTATTGGTATTGAGCAGGTAATTCGTTAAGGTTGGGACTTTGGGATAATTATATATTTGGGATAATTCTATAATTTACGCATTTTCCCGTACTAGGGTTGTTTCAGCCTTCATCAATTAACCGAAAACAGCAAAAATCAAGAGTTTTCGCCTTGATTGACTGACAAATATGATTGCCTAAATTCCCATATATATTTCCCGTCCTCACTAATCAGGGCGGGATATTTGATTTTGCTCTATTTACAAAGAATCGATTAACTCTTTTTACTTATAATAATCTATTGCCTTACCAAAACCACCAAATTTCAAAAGCTATCTAAAAATTACCTAAAAATTTTCAATTGACTGATTAATCATTATAATTAGGATCCCTAGACATTAATCAGTTATTACCAAGCAAATATTACCAAGCAAAAAATCTATGCATCAAATTCTCTCTTGGCTACGGGTATTTCAAAGCCGCAAAATGTCCGCCTTGATTTTTCTTGGTTTTGCCTCTGGTTTGCCCCTTTATTTATCTAGTAAAAATCCTATCCAAGCGTGGATGAGCGCTGAAGGAGTTAGTTTAAGCGCCATTAGTGCTTTTAGTTTAGTGGGGTTGCCTTACTCATTAAAATTCCTGTGGTCGCCTTTAGTAGATCGCTTTGTGCCGCCATTTTTAGGCCGTAGAAGAGGCTGGTTATTAATCACCCAAATTGCCTTGGTGATTGTAATTGCCGCCATGGCATTACAAAGCCCTGCCCAAGGTTTGCAAGTCTTAGCAGTTAATGCTTTTTTGATTGCTTTTTTTAGCGCTACTCAAGATATTTTAGCCGATGCCTATCGTACCGATGTCCTAGAAAAACCAGAGTTAGGACCTGGAGCATCAGTGTTTTTATTAGGCTATCGTTTAGCCATTATTTTTACTAGTTATTTGCCCCTCTGGATTGCTGAACAAACCTCTTGGCATTTCTTCTATTTATTAATGGCAATATTAATGTTGACGGGAGTAATTACATCATTTCTAGCTCCTGAACCGCCCGAAAGAGATGCACCGCCACGAAATTTACAGGAGGCTGTAATTTCTCCCTTTCTAGATTTTTGGCAACGTAATGGCTTAAAAAAAGCGGCGGCAATTTTAGGATTTATTACTATTTATAAATTAGGTGATGCGATGGTGAAAAATCTATCCACACCTTTTTTATTAGATAAAGGTTTACACTTCAGTCAAAATGATTTAGCTTTTCCGGGCACGCTGAGTATTATTGCCACCATTGTCGGTACTTTAGCTGGTGGTGCAATCATGGGCAATATTGGCGTAAATCGTTCCCTTTGGATCTTTGCCATTGTTCAAGCTATCGGCAATTTGATGTATTTTGCCCTAGCTTTGGTGGGTAAAAATTATCTGTTAATGATTGGGGCAATTAATGTAGAAAGTTTTTGCGCGGGGTTAGAGTCCGCCGCATTTGTGGCATTCATGATGAGCCTGTGTAATCAGCGTTTTTCGGCAACCCAATATGCTCTGTTATCTAGTTTAGTTGCATTCAGTCGCGATATTCTGGTCGCACCTTCAGGCAGTTTAGCGGAAGTTGTGGGCTGGGCTTGGTTCTTTCTAATTACTGCGATTGCAGCTTTACCAGGGTTAGTATTTTTGCCATTTTTTGCCCCATGGCAGGAGCCATCCAATTGAATTTCGTCAATTCAACTAAACCAGCGTCCAAATAAATTAAGTACAGGACAAATAACAAATCGCTATCCTACGGCACAACCCAAATGCCAATCGCGCTATGCACCGGCGCAACATTCGCTAAACTGCGATTCAGAATGCTCCCTTGGGCATACAAACTAGTGGAACTACCACCATCTAAATTCAAAGCATCCACTGCTCCCAACTGTTGCAATACCGCCGCCGTCTGGTGCAGATCCGGTGCAACGCTATCAGGCATATCCTGTACCACCGCTAATAGAATCTGACCATCACTCAACTTCGCAATCACACTGCGGTCGGCCCCTTGACGATCAAAGCCCGCCGTAAAACTTTCCACTTTGGCATTTAAAACCACTTGACTATTTTTTAATAATAGCGGCCCAGCACCAATAATATGAGGATATTGATTAAATGCTGATGGAGTAACCTTTAGAGCTACAGATACCAGAGTTTCAGGTGATAAAATTGCCATGAGATCCCGCTGTTGCAACGCATTAAAAGAACGGGCAATTAATAAATAACCATCCGATGGAATGGGAATGGGTCTTTCATTCACTTTTGTCATTTTCGTGGCTTCCACAATCTGATCACTTAGCTCATCACTACTATTCCCTTTGACTGTGAAAATCAATTCATTTTCCGTAATGGGTAAATAATTTGCGCCCCATGCCGGACTATAGCGAGCAATACCTGGCTGCACATAGCCACTATTTGACGGCATCAACTGCCACACCTGACCTGCGCCGCTGAGGGTTTCGCTGGCTTTGAGGCGATCAAAGAAAAATTGTGGTGAATTCTCTGGTTCTGAAGGTTGGGCATCTCGCCACGCCACCGCCCCGCGATGTAATACCACGCCCCCCTGCCATTGTCCATCGCGGCGAATTGCCCCCACCGGCATTTGGCGCTGTCGATTAAAGAAGCCCGCATTAATTGCCGCCACTGCACCCGATTTCTCTGCCATCACATGAAGTGGAGCCGCCCCCGTGACTTGGTGATCATTAGCCAACAAAGGCTTAAGGCGAATATGGGAATTTTGTGGATCCACTAAAACCCCAATCACCCGAAAAGAGACTGGTTGCCCTTGCTGGTCAATAGTTACCGTTTGGTGCAAAATCGTTAAACCTGGCTGCCAAGGCATTTTCAGCGGTGGTAAAACAAAATCCGCAGGTAACGACGATACCCCAGATTGATGCAACGTTTCTGTGGCACTTCCTGCTAGATTCTTGGCCGTTGCACCAGAGTTAAATAATCCCGACATTCCTAAGGAATTACTGATTAAGCCACCCAAAATAGTCAGGGGTAAACACACGCTAATTACTTTAACCAGAGGGTATATAGTTTTACAGGATAAAAAATAGGTTTTGAGTCTTTGAAGCATACGGGGCATAAGACAACGCAACCGGTTAATGATGCGGCTAATAATACATGAAATTTCCCCCAATGTGTCTAACATTGCATGTACTCTTTGTCTCGGTGACCTAGAATTGGCTCAAATATTGATCCTAGTAGATTTTGGGATTTGGATATATCTTTGTAATATGTAATCGCCGTAGATTAAAGATTAGCTTTATGGTTGGGATGATCAGAACTAGCAGAATCCAACGGTTGCTCAGTTACTGCCGCCATTAATCTATCTTGCTCCTGTTGCGCTGTTAGTCGTGAGACTTGGTTTTGCCATTGCTGCCAATGCCACCATTGTTCTTCTAGTTTGCGGTGATGTTTGATATATTGTCCCCCTGCCAAACCTAAACTCAGAAAATTCCATAAAATCATGCCCGAAGACTCTAACATTGCGGCATAGGCAGCTAAAAGTAAAAAACCACCCAAAGCCACGGCGCGGCAAATTCCCACAAATGTATCACTATAACTAGAGGGATCTTGCACTAAGACACAGATTAATAAAATCAGGCTGCCCAGATAAGGCAGTGATCCCACCCAACCTAATTGAAATAAAAACATTAAAAATGCGCTGTCATAGGCTTGTCCGCCAATACCTGTCCCCATAATGCTTTCAAAGGCCGGATTAAATTTCTTAGTGTAGAGGGCTTGGCGTTCTTTGGCGCTACCATCTTCTTGCAAGTTGCCCATAGTACTAACCCGTTTGCCAATGACCTTAGAAAATGGCTCAATGCTAGCTAAAGGCACCACCAGCACCACTAAACCTAAAATAATTGCAAATAAACGCATCTGTTGCTTCGGACTTAAAGAAGCGCCGGTCACAATTACCCCCAAAAACCAGCTAATCCAACAAGAACGCACCAAGCATAACAAAAAAGATAAATAACCAGTCAAGGCGGCGGGTAAGACTAAATTGCCGCGCATGGAAAACAAAACCAATAAGCCCACCATTAGGGAATTAGCAAAAGGTCCTGGTGAATTCATCGTACTCCACACCCTGATGCCAAAAGGTTCAGGAGAGCCAGCGCTGCTGCTCATACTCGGAGCGTTAATTAACCAAAATTTATCCCATTCTGGAGCCACAATATACTGAAAAATGCCATAAGCCCCCATAATCAAAGTACCAACGGTAAATGTATTTTGGAATGATTTGCGGTAATTAGGATAGTTCCGCCAATCTAAAAACAAGTGCATCCCACACATAATCGGTGTTGACCATTGCAAAAGACTGACTGTGGTACTTACCGGAGCGTTATGCATTAACCCGATCAGATAGCCATAACCCACACTGCTTAAGGCTAATGCCCAAGGTAATGCCCCTAATTTTTTCGCCTTAGGAAAATATTTAATTATGGTGTGGATCGAAATAATCGCTACCACATAAGGAGCTAATAAAATGGGACTCGGATCACTAAAAGCATTAGCGCGCCAATCCGCGACACGACGAATAAAAGGGGTCAGAAAGAATAAAAACCACAGAAACCCAAAATATGTAGCAGGATAACGGAAATAAAGGAGCCAAGCTACCAGAAATGCACCTAAAGGATAGACGATGGCTAGGACTTTTGAGCCAATGGAACCAATAGTCAGCAAAAATATCACAATCAAGATATAGGTGGTAATTGCCATCCACACTGGCGCAGGTTTAAACCACCCCATTGGCTTAACATTCATCTGGAGGTTAGGTAGCTCTTCTGGGGGATGCGGGTTGGGTTCAATGTCAAGCTCTGACTGCATAACCACCTGTGGCTCTAGACTGAATTGTAATTGCTGTAATTGATCAAGTGATCTTGATATGATCTGGGCTGGAATGAGTTGATTCCTTGTACCGGAAATCATGCTATCAACTCAACTAATGCTTCACTTTATTAATCTTTTACTTGAATTAATAAATTCTTAGCAATAATTTCTCACAATAAATCAAAAAGTAATTCAAAAAAATATTTACTTAGGAAATTATTTCGTTTAACCGAAGTAAAAATCAGGGCAATGATTATTAGATAATCAAGTTACGTTTAATTCCATAGTTTCTAGTCTTACTTTGAATTTTTTCTAAGTCAATGCTCCCTAAGTAAATTTTTACTAAAACTATCTTACTTGAGACTATTATGCTAGGCGCTATTGTAGGCGATGTGGTTGGCTCGATTTATGAGCAAAAAGTTATTAGAACCAAAGACTTTCCCTTATTCCAGCCTAAAAGTCACTTTACCGATGATACGGTGTTAACCCTTGCCATTGCCGATGCCATAATCCATCAAGGTGATTATCGGCAGTTTCTGCGGCAATATTTCCGGCAATATCCTTATGCGGGGTATGGCAGTAGGTTCATTTTGTGGGCTGTTTCCGGTATACCACAACCTTACTATAGTTTTGGTAATGGTTCAGCGATGCGGGTCAGTCCCGTTGCCTATAAGTGTCAAGATTTAGACACAGTGCTGCAAGAATCTCAACGCGCTGCCGCAGTCACCCACAATCATCCTGAGGGCATTAAAGGCGCACAGGCGATCGCGGCGGCAATTTTTATGGCCCGTCAACAATGCAGCAAATCTGAAATTAAATCTTTCATTACCAGTAATTTTCACTATGATTTAAGTCCAGCATTAGATGCAGTGCCACCGGCTGGGGTATCCTGCCAAACTTCAGTGCCCCAAGCTCTTATCGCCTTTTTATCATCCGATAATTTTGAAGATGCGATCCGTAATGCGATTTTCATTGGTGGTGATAGCGATACCCTAGCCTGTATGACCGGAGCCATAGCTGAGCCGTTTTATGGTGGTGTACCTAGCTGGATTGCCCAAGAAACTATGGTGCGCCTTGATGATAACCTACGCTCTGTCAGTACAACTTTTTTAGCCGAATATGGCTTAAAACCATGCTAACCCTGATTAATTTCTTGGTTTTAGATTAATTTTTTTGTCAAATCTGGTTTTTAACCAAACTAAATCTAAAAAATAGCCCTAATATTAGCCCTATCCCCTAATACTAACTAAATAACTAGTCAAAAGTTAAAGTTACTGTCGGTTTTGTTTTGCTAAGACACAGAATATGCATCCCCAAACCTTGTAAGGCGGGTATCTGGTCTGCTCACGGTGGCTCCCACGTAAATAAAATACGCTGTATGGTATTGGATAATTTAGCTAGTTGCTAGCCTATTTAAAGTGTTTACAGCCTTGCCTCAATTAATTTGAAGCAATGTCCACTCAATTCACCTTTCCCCTACTTGCCTAACACAATGAATCCGTCAGTTATTGAAGGTATATCGCCTAATTTGCTCCGTTTTGTTGGTTATGGGTTGTTATTTTTTACCCTAGCCAACTATGCCGAAGCTTTGATTCCCCCCAGGTTCGCCCAAGACCCTAACTGGGAATTTCAGACCCTTGGGGCTTTAGTTAATACTGCTCCTTTACCAATTATTGGTTTTAGCTTGATTTTCTTTGGTGAATCAAAAGCCCGTTCGCCCATTGGTCGGACTATCTTACCAATTGTGGCATGGCTGCCGCTGTTATTGGGGATTGGCTATTTGGTGATGATGTTTGTTGGCATTAGCGCCACCCTACGGCTCAATACGGAAATTGCCACTAGAGCCAATTTCGTCCTCACTCAACAACAGACCCAATTCCAAACCGCCAAGGATAATCTCAAATCTGCTAAAGATGAGAATCTGACGGAAATCGCCAAACAACTCTTGCAGCGCAGCCCTAGTGGTAGTGAAGCGATCAAAGAGAATCAAAATAATCCCAACGAATTGAGAAAACAATTTGAGGGTGAAATCCAGAAAACGGAATCTACAGCCCGTAGTCGCATCGAAGAGGATCGCACTCGCACCAGTCGGCAATTATTAAAGCAATCATTGAAGTGGAATGCTGAGGCTTTGGTATCAAGTATTTTACTAATTGGCTTGTGGGCTATGACGGGCTGGTCGCGCAAAAAGAGCAAGAAAAAGCGGGGTAAATCTAGCGCTGCTTTGGACTTAAGCGAGTTAACTGCAACTACAGCCGCCCCAACCGAGACCACGGAAACCAAAGAAATTAAAGCCGAAGATACCGATAATTAAGCTGAATCATTAATCATTCTGGGGGCAATCGGGACTCTGAATTTCTTCTAAAATTTTGGAGTCCCCACTAAGCCCATCAAAGTCATAGTCAACATAGATTTTCATGGCAAGTTTCCCCACCAGCTATGAATTTTTGGCAGAAGAGTGTGATAGATTGAGTTGAGATCAGCCATTTCTAGATCATCAACTGCCGTATCAGACTTGATTTGAAGATAGTTGATTTCATCATGACATTGCTCGTGGTGCATCATAATTGGCTCAGTCTTAAAATTAACTAGCTAATTAAACAGCTTAATTAGACTTTAATTAGACTTAGTTTATTTCTAGTGTGTAAGTTTTTACAGGTTCATTTCCCCCAATAATTATGGTCAATCAGCCATCCCAAGATTCTGATCAGTCTCTAGTTCATGGTGCTCGTCACCAAGCAACTATTGATGTTTCCCATTTGACCGCAGCGCAGGTGGCAGAGATTGCAGCACGGCTAGAACAAGACGATTATAGCAATGCTTTTGAGGGGTTGCAGGATTGGCATATGTTACGCGCCTTAGCTTTTAAAGGTTCCCAGTTGGTAGAGCCATACCGCTATCTGCTCGATATTGAAGCTTTTGATGAGTGTTAGAGCAACTAGTCTTGATCTATCATCACGCTTTAAAATTAAGTTTTAGTTATAAGCAGTTATAAGCCTGTAATTACAATATCGTGTAACTCATCTAAATGGGAAAAACTACAACTGATCAGCGCTCTAAGTTTTATATTAACTATTAACTTAGAGCGCTGATTGTCACGTTTCAGGCTAATGATTGCCCCTTGAAGGATTAGGGAATCTTGCTTGTGGTAACCTTGATGCTGTTAGCAACCTTGGTATAAGGCTCCTTGAGATCCGCAAATTGATCAGCCAAAGAACCAAAGGTCAAAATCAAGATTTTGTCTTCCTTTTGCTCGATGAAGCTGTTACCTTGCACCTTGGCGGTGACACCTTGGCTAGATTCAGTATAGGAGAAAGTTACTTGAGTACTGCCATCGGGTTGGGATTGAGGTGGCTCCATGGCAAAGTCTTTTTGACTACCTAAAATATCCTTGAGCACTTGTTGCAACACTTCACCCAATTTTTCTTTGGGCACAGCTTCTTTAGGAGCATTGATCACAGTCACAGAAATCAGCGCGTTACCCGTGGGATCAGTCCACTGCACCGTTACTTCTTGACCGGGTTTGCTGGTGTCTTGGTTTTTCCAGCCCTTGGGTACATCAATAGAGAAAACCCCTGATTGATGCTTAAAGCTTTCGAGGGATTCAACCTTGGCGATCGCTACCTTGCCAGTGGTTGTAGGCTTGCCATCTTTAGCCTCAGTCTTTTCTGGAGCTTTAGTGTCTTTTTTGTCTTCTTTCTTGTCTTCCTTTTTCTCTTCCTTAGCAGCAGAGGTAGCAGCAGCGCTAGGGCTAGCAGCGTTAGGGGTTGGCTCTTTGGGAGTACAAGCCATCAATGTGACAGCAGGTAGCAGTGAAAGCCACAGAGCAGAGCGTAGATGGGTCATGACAAATAATTTTGCGTGATTTAAGTGAAATTTTAGCTCAAGACAGCTTGACGTAGTTCATTGATTGAACGCTTATGACTCTAGCGCATTGATGCCAATCAGGAAAGTATCCCCTGCTTTATCTTCTCTTGATCTTAAGCTAATTAATCCGCCATAAAATAGGATATTTGAAACTGAGAATTGATGCCCAGCATTGGTTTACAACCTATATCTTCACTAGCCTAATCAAGTATGATGCGATTTTAAATTTGTTGTAAAAACATAAAGATTACTTAACTTATTACTTAATTAATCAGATCAATTATCTCAGATAGTTATTTTTTAGACATTAATTATTTTGCTATAATTTAGTGTTATAAATTCATCGGGATCAATAAAAAGACATTTAAGCCGATAATCGAGGTAAAACAATCACTATAAAGTTTTTTAGGCGTTTACAACTTTTACAACTAATCATTGTCAAATATCAGGCATTAAATATCACACATGAATCATCAGTAAAATTATTCCCACAGTCAGTAATTGACAACGTAAATTATCAGATTACTTGCCCCATCTAGCAATTTATCTAATCCAGATTATCTAATCCAGAAATTGTTATATTAATAATCCAGAACTCAGATAATCTGCCATTAGGGAATAATACAAATCATTAAAGCCATTAAATTAGTGCATACAAATACAGTAATTATTTTTATTATGGCGTTTACTATTTCTCGCAAATCTATTGTCCTAGGGACGACCAAATCCCTTTGGCGCTGGCAGTAGCTCTTAGTTTCCCACTCCTAATCACTTAAATCACTCGAATACCCCTGACAGGTTGGATTCTTTTCCTCTTCTAACAATCCTCTCTCAACTCTACATCTTTTCCCATTATATTTTGTTCCATATTATAGCAATTTTTAGTATAGTAAGGTACACATAATTCTATTAACCTTCTTGATAAAAAAGGCTTAAGCTCCTTGCCTCTAACTCACCAGCATGAGAATTGCTATATACTTTCTTTAGGTATTAGCTCTTAGGTTTTGATGTCGATTTTTCCCTTATCGTGATTGAGTTTTAGCCCATTGATCTATGTCAAGGGTCATGACATAGCATAGCTTAAGCTCATCCTTAGTCATGATGAAATCCCCGATTTTTTCATGACCCACAAAAAAAATCGGGGATATTAGGAGCAGCCCATAGCCAAACAGTCCCGATGGGAGTTATTTAATTTTTGATTAGATGTTTGATTAGACCTTCTGGGGGTTCTTTAGACTAATCAATCACCCAAAACTATTTAGCGGTATCACCAAAACCGTGGGCCCGAATCAAATCAAAGAATTCCTTTTTCATTGAAGGATCGTTACGGAATACTCCCCGCACAATAGAATTGACCATTTTAGTACTTGGTTCCTTAACTCCACGCCAAGTCATACACATATGCTGTGCCCGAATCACAAAGGCTAAACCCTTCGGCTGGATCAGCTTCTCAATAATATCAGCCACCATCACCGCTGCTTCTTCCTGAATGTGAGGACGGCTCATCACCCAATCCACAATTCGATTAAATTTAGAAATACCAATCACTCGATCACTTGGTAAAATTCCTATCCAAGCCTCTCCTACAATCGGCACAAAATGGTGTGAACAAGCTGACCGGATCGTGATCGGACCTAAGGTATAAACTTCATCTAGTTCCTTGGCATTAGGGAAGTCCGTCACCTTGGGCATAGGATGATAACGGCCCTTGAATACCTCATCAACATACATTTTCGCCACCCGTCGCGGTGTTTCTTTGGTATTGTGATCATTTTCTGTATCAATGATCAAAGACTCAAACAAACTTTCTAACTTACCCTCAATCTCTTTTTTGAGTTCTTCCCGCTCCTCTGGACTAATGTGGTGCGCAATGGAGTCATTAGCAAAAAAAGGATCGCCAGCTAATAACAAACGTTCACGAATTACCTGTGAAACCAACTTTGGGGCAGGCAAAGTTTCGATGGATTTAACCTGATGACCATTGCCATTAACATGAAACTTAGAATCATAGTCAGAAGGAGTCGGGACAGAACGAGGGATACTAATCGTCATGATATCTAGACTAGATAGGAATAAATTGAAAGCAAAAAATTTGACATTGGGCAAGCGCAACCATAACAGTAATCATCAGCGAAGTTGTTAAGCCTGTCCGGGAATCTCGTCGTTACTAATTACTCATGAGCAACTTTGATAACTGAATTCAGCTAATGCCCTTACCCTTAGCTACCTTGATGATCTTGACTGATGATGAGACTTGTAGCGTCTATCATCCGGTTGAAATTAGACGCAAATATCTATGGGACCCCAGGTATAAGCATCATAAATTAGTTATGGATTGCTTTTGATTAATCATTATTTCATCCAAGTTTTAGGCATAGCAATAATACTGAATTTTTAATTCTTGTCACTGAGTGATTAACCTTGATTATTTTAGGTAAGTTTGTTGTGCATGAGTACCGACCGTTAGCTGATATTTTTTTAGCTAAGCTTTTTAAGTTAAGCTATCAGACTCATTGATTGACTCGGTTGCCTGAAATTATTCTCAATTAGCTTCAGGATTTTTAGTGAATATCCTAGATGAATACTGAAACCATTGGCTAATTTTACCATTTGCTAACAATGATTACAGCATAATCGATCACATTTGCTTAATATTTGGTCGTGATGCATCCCATCATAACAGCTACGGTCATACCACAGGTTAAAACCAAATCAGTTAAAACTAAGTCAAAACTAATATTTATCTAGAATTTTTTTATCTAGAATTTTCCCGCAGCAGCATAAGGCGATGGCTATTTTTACCCCAGTAATCAAAAATCAAGCCATAATCAACATAATCAATTACTTGACTTAAATTACTGGGCTGATAAATCTTTGAATGACTCTATTGTAATTGACTAACCATCGTTTCTGGTTGCCAATAGGCTTTAATGACTTTAATTTTAGCTGTATCGTCCATTTCAAATAGATCAAAGCCGTCAAACTGCACCACCTTACCCCCTAAGCTAGTACCAACTGCACTCCATTTCACAATCACTTCTTGCAGATCAGCAGTAATTTCCATGTGGTCAGCTTTGATCGTTAAATCACGCATCAAGTTAGGAATACCGAGAAAAAATTCCCTAGCTGCGGCTATGCCATAGGTTGGCTCTGCGGCACCGACTGGATCATAGCTGATCACATCGGTGCTCAAATGGGACAGATATTGTTCAACATTATAACCGGCAAAAGAGTTGAAATAATTAGTGATTGTGGAATGAATATCAGCTTTGGTAATAGCCATAAAATTTGCTCATTATTTGATCATAAAAAGTTGGCAGAAATGCTTCATGGATCAGGGTTTAATTGAAGCTTACTCAATCGAGAAAATTCTTGATTTGACGATTAAAGTGATAATTTCTCTATGACTTAAGAGAGACATAATAATAGTTTCTAGAGAATTTATAGGGCAATTTCTTGATGCCAAAACTTAAATAATTTACTTAAATAATTTGATGGCATCCAAGGAAGACATCAGCAGATATTGTCTCTACTGACATCTTCTATTGGCGCGTCAATAATTTCATGGGCTGGACAAGTTTGTCTTTGATTCGCTTTGATGAATTTTATCTAATTAATAAAAACTCACTAGTTAGAAATTGCAGACCAACGCCCTAATTGGCTGATGAATCAACTCGAATTCATGTAAAATTCGTAGTTGTTTGTGGTGATTGCTCAGACACTATCATAGCTAACTTCAACGATGGCCAGTTCTTGCTTGTCGCCCGCAAAGGGGTTATCAGGGGTTAAAAATAGCATACAGTGGCATTCTTTACGCTCACGCATGGGCACACAGGGGCAATTCCAATAGCTATCTTTTACTTCGGCCTCTTTATCTTCGTAATAGCGACAGGGACACAGAGGGGAGCCTAAATCTTCTTTGTGCTTGGCTAGACCTTCGATGACCACATTAGTCACACTCGGATCCGCGCAGAAATAAGTATTAGTCCGCTTAGCATAGGTTTCGGCAAATTTACGCATGGCCTCAAAGTTTTTCAGAGAGGCTTTATTGTTCCCGCGCGACGAATCTGGCTCTAAGGTCATACCCTAACAAATCCTTGAATTTTTGATAACAGCTAAGAGATACCTATAGCACAAAACGGGATCTCTTATTTTGGCTTTGTAGTGCTTGAGCTAGTCTCTGGTCATAATTGACTATGAGTATCTTTAGTGACCATGAGTAAAAATATCTAGGGCAAAATCTAGGGTCAATTTAGGGATCTCATTCTTAGGGACTATCGATTTAGAACTAATCACAGGGACAATTCGTTAGCGGCTCTAGTGGAAACCTAATTGATAGAATACCCGTAGTTGCTAAGATCCTCACCCCTAGACCCTCTCCCAAAGTGGGCGAGGGGAATCGGAAAAATGCACAGCCGCCTCCTACTCCTTTTCTCCTGCACTGGAAGAAAAGGCAAAGGGGATGAGGGTAATTTGGGTTTTGTGTAAGTCCTAATAATAGTTACTTACTCAGATTTTTCCTTAGAGATGTCATAGAGAAAAACTCATCATGATCGTCCCCCTCCGGTACATAATTGCAAAGGCAATTCGATCAAGATCATGGCAACAGCCCATACCGTTTAGCCAAATGGTATTTAGCTAAGAGACATTTAGCTAAGGGGTGTTTAGTCAAGCGGTAATGCGAGATTCTCCCAAGAACTTGCACCAACAACTCCAGTTCAAAACTTGGGCAATCCAGAAAGTGATCAAATAGAGGTTTTTTGTAGGTTATTTTTGTAGGTTATTAGGGACAATGGTCAAAAAACGTGTGCTTTCTGGGGTGCAACCCACAGGCAATCTGCATATTGGTAATTATTTAGGCTCAATTCGTAATTGGGTCATGGCTCAAGAAAAGTATGACAGTTATTTTTGTGTGGTGGATCTCCATGCAATTACTGTGCCCCACAATCCGCAGGCTTTAGCGCAAGATACTCGCGATATTGCGGCTTTGTATATTGCTTGTGGCATTGACCCAACTACGGCCACGATTTTTGTGCAGTCCCATGTCACCGCCCATGCTGAATTAGCTTGGTTACTCAACTGTGTTACGCCCCTGAATTGGCTACAGGATATGATTCAATTCAAAGAAAAGGCGATTAAACAAGGGGAAAACGTGGGGGTTGGTTTGTTAGATTATCCGGTGTTGATGGCGGCGGATATTTTGCTGTATCAAGCGGATTTTGTCCCTGTCGGCGAAGATCAAAAACAGCATTTAGAATTAACGCGGGATATTGCGGGGCGATTTAATCATTTGTTTGGCGCTGATCAGTCGGTGCTAAAAGTCCCCGAGCCAATGATTCGCAAAGAAGGGGCGCGGGTGATGAGTTTGGTGGATGGCACGAAAAAAATGTCTAAGTCTGATCCATCAGACCAAAGCCGGATTAATCTTTTAGATAGCCCCGATGAAATTAGCAAGAAAATCAAGCGCTGTAAAACCGATCTAGAGCGCACCTTTGAGTTTGATAATCCTGATCGTCCCGAATGCCAGAATCTTTTAGTTTTATATGGGCTGCTGAGTGGTCAATCTAGGGAGCAGGTTTTAGCCGATGCCTCGACATGGCGGGGCTGGGGTGATTTTAAAAATGCGCTCACAGATGCAGCCATTAGTCATTTAGCCCCAATTCAAGCAAAATATCGCGAAGTTACCCAAGAGCAGGCCTATCTCGAGCAAGTGCTACGGGAAGGGCAAGCCAAAGCGTCCGCGATCGCCGCAGAAACCCTCCAAGCGGTCAAAGATGCCCTCGGTTTCTTACGTCCGTAATTAGGCTAAATCACTAAATTAACTAAAAATTAACTAAATTGGGGTTGCACCCAGTTTTTAAGCTATTTTGATCATTAATCACTCTTTATTTTTAGATTTCCTGCCATGCACGCCCTATCTTTACCTACATGGTTTATTCACATTTCTAGCGTTTTAGAGTGGTGTTGTGCCATTTGGTTCATTTGGTTATGGGCAGAGCGCCAAACCACCCCCGAAGGACGCAACGCATGGCGGGGTTTAGCTTGGGGGATGTTACCGTCTTTGGTCAGTGCCTTATGTGCTTGCACCTGGCATTTATTCGACAATGCCAAAAGCCTTGAATGGCTGGTAGATATTCAAGCGGTAATGACATTGGTGGGTAATTGCACCTTAGCTTGGGGCGGCTATGGGATTTGGCGTGTTTTTAAACCAGTGAATAATGTTTAGAAACTGCTAACCAAAAATTTCATAGAACATTTATTTAGTAATAATTCTGGAATGTCCATCTATTTTCTAACAATCTAGTTGTACCCATGTCAAAAGATACTTTATTCGGTTTATCATTATTTCCCTATTTAGCATTTTTGTGGTTTATCACCAAAACGCCTAGTTTCCCAAAAATGGCGCGAATTGGTTTTTATTTAACCTTATTATTTGTGGCGATTACCATTCCAGCGGGGATTTACGCCAAAGTTGCCTATCAAGATTCCCTAGCTAATGTGGACTGGTTACACGGAGCCGCCGAGTCATTTTTAACCTTAGCTAATGTGGTGGTTGCCATTGGCTTTAAACAGGCTTTGAGTGAGAATAATCTGGGGCAAAACACATTGAGTCAAGATGATCAGTCCTCTTAATTCTCAGAAGCCGATCTTGTCCGATGTGGCTCTGATGTGGCTCTTCGGTGAAGGTAGCGATCAGTCTATTACAAAGCAAAGGGTCTGCGATCGCTAATCCAATAAAGCAGAATAATTCGTAATTCCTACCATCTCGCATGGGTGTAGTTCTCAAGGATTTTGTGGTCTTTGTAAATCAAGGTTTATTTCATGCTCCCAAGAGATATTGACAAGATCGTCAGGATCGCCAATATATACTTCTGGATGAGGTACAAGATTGTCAAGGGTGCTTTTTTTCTGTATTGGTAATATTTGGAAGCGCTTGCCTTGCCAATCAAGTTCGATGGGGTCGCCTGTGGTGGCGATTTCTTCTGGGAGGTTGATAAAGTTGGTGGTGAGTCTATCTACAGGTATGGTTTTCATATATTCAATAATCTAGCTACGGACTGATCGCTTTGAGTAATAACAATTTCCTGAACAGCGATCGCTAAGTCGAGTAAGTGGAGTAGTTGAATTTGGGCTTCGGAAATGTCGATTTTTAAGGAGGGTTCGAAGGCTAACATAACTTTGTGTGTTAACAGCTACAGCAAATTTCGATCAAATCCACCACAAGCCTGTTAAGATGAAATCATCAGCAAACTTAAATAAGAAATGGCAGCATACTCACTTGACTTACGGCAAAAGATATTAACTGCATGGCAAAACAAAGAAAATAGCCAGAGGGAGTTAGCTAAACGCTTTAAAGTTAGCTTATCTTTTATCCGAGATTTTTTGCGTCGGTATCGAGAGACGAATGAAATAGGAGCGAAACCGCAAGGAGGAGATCGGCGCTCTAAAATCAAAGGAAAGCACGAAGAATTAGTCAAGACAATGGTTGCCGGGCAAAATGATATATATCTCAGAGAGATCCAAGAAAAACTGCAAGAATGCCACGGAATCAAGGTGAGTGTATCGACACTGAGTCGGACTCTGAAGCGATTGGATTTAGGACGAAAAAAA
>JBAXSK010000061.1:0-17769 GCA_037130765.1 Pseudanabaena sp. ELA607 | reverse complement strand
TTCATTCATGCTTTCTTGTTAACCCATTATTTATAACCATTATTTATAAACTTTTAAGGTGCGTCTTGAACTGATTAAATAGTTTCTAACAAACAAACTACGATATAATTTTCCATCACACATTCTTATGTCTTGATCAACAGTAAATTAGCTGCTGAATAAATTAAATAAAAATTATGATTTCACGCATTTTTTGACGTATTGATGTTTTCACTTTAATACTCATAGTCACTAACTTTAGTCTGGGAGCATCTCAATTAGGCGCTGAGCAAATATACTTAGAAGAAAAGAGGGATAAAATAGAAAAAAGCTATCCTGTAAAAGCAAATGACCCCAGAAGAAAAAAGTAGACTCGAAGCCTGTACGAGAGAGATCGCCGAAATCCTGTATCGAAATGCCGAAGCAAAAGATGCCGAGCAACTGAAAACGTTAGAAGGGATTGAAATAGCAGTGCGAGAGCAAATGCTAGAGAACGTCAGCCCAAACGTGGGAATTTTTTTGTCGAAAAAAGCAGTGGGACAAAAGCAGGGAAAGAGAGAAAAGTGAAAAGCTGCATCGGCGAACTGAAACTGAAGAGCAAGCAAGCGAAGAAATTGCAAGTAAAAGCAAGGGTGAGATTAAGTCCGCAACTAGAAAAATGCTGCCTATTGGTAAGCGCTAGTGAGTCCTACGCAAAAACAGAAGCCAACGTTGCCGAATTGACAGGGATCAAAATCAGCCACAGCAGTCAACAGCGATTAGTCCAGAAACAGGAATTTCCAGAGCCAAGTATCACCGAAATAAGTGAGATTGCGAACCGAGAAAGGCAAAAAGTGTGAGTGGAAAGACTACAAAGCTGTAAATGCTCAAGGAACAATCGGCGCTTATTTTCTTAATAATCAAGTTTTGGTTGATTGGGTACAAAAACAACCATTAGCCGA
Source organism: Pseudanabaena sp. ELA607 (assembly GCA_037130765.1). Lineage (GTDB taxonomy): Bacteria > Cyanobacteriota > Cyanobacteriia > Pseudanabaenales > Pseudanabaenaceae > JBAXSK01. The sequence goes on along the minus strand of JBAXSK010000061.1, from coordinate 16,849 downwards.
AATATTCTCTTGTCTTGGCGATGGATATGACGGCATCTGGAATTTATTTACAGCCATAGCGCCTTCAGGGCAAAGATTGGAAATACTCGATTGGTATCATTTGAAAGAACATCTTTATCATGTTGGTGGTTCTTTGCGTCGTCTAGCTAAGGCTGAAGATTTACTGTTGTCTTGGCGATGTTGCGGCGACTATGACTCTATGCGCAAACTGTAAATTCAAACGGGCTATCAATTTTCTCGATTATTTACGCAATCATCGTCATCGCATTCCTGAGTATGGTTATAAAAAAGCAACAGGGGCTTACTATTGGCTCTGGCTCTGTCGAATCAACGGTTAAGCAAATTGGTCGTCGTGTCAAGATTTCTGGCGCTCAGTGGCTTAAGTCCAATGTTGCTCAAGTTTTCAAAGATCGTTGTGCTTATCTCAATGCCTATTTCTATTCTCCTAAGTACTATTACTCACTGCCTAATTGAGATGCTCCCTTTATGTCTGCTGTGGTTTATGTGCTTTTTTTGCCCATACCGATCGCTTTGGCTCGTTTCGGTGTTTTTTGGACAGTGATTCCCGTAATGGCTATACCATACTCATCCAGACGATCCGCTAAGTCTGGAATTAAGAACTTCTTATTTTTGACATAATTTTTTGCCCAAATCTTCGCAAGTTGCGCCCTACCCGCTTCATTCATGAGAATATTTTTGTCCTTGTCAATCATCACCATCGCAATATTCTCATCCCTCTCTGCGATTACAAAAACAAAACCACCTTGTTCATTGATGAGTTCTTGATACCATTCTTCAACATGACCAGATAGCTTGTCTTGATAGAGAGATGAATCCATATTTCCCTCTTGCAGTAGCGCTTTCCGCAAAGCCTTAGATATTTCCCTTGTTCTCATAAATTTTATTAATTCATAGTTAACCAATTCCATTACATCATGTAGTGATTTAAATAAATGAAGGTAACTCGAAGATTTAATTGCGCCGATGCTGTTTAGTGGACACAACGATAAATAATTTACATGATATGTTTTTTCAATTAAAGACTAATGTAAAAATCTTCTCCTCATCCAATTAAGTAACGGTAACTCCAAGTATAAATATAAAAGTAATCCGCTCAGGATAACCAAGCAAAATAAAAGGTTGGATGAAGTAAAAGATCCTAATAATCTATCTAATTTTAAGGCTGCCATGATTTTTGATAGGCAAGATAAAGCAAGTCCATGGAGTAAATAGATAGAATAAGAAGCTTCTCCCAATAAAATCATGAAGGAAGTAATATGTTTAGTCAGGTAATCAATTGAAAAAGGAGTGGCTATCACATTATCATGATGATTTTGTTTCCTTAGATCTAATAAAGCCAACGAAATTACTAAAATAGTAGCTGATAGTCCATAAAATAAAACATGAATACCAGTTCTTAGATTAAACAAGTCCAAATTAATCAATGGGGTAAAACCAGATAAAATAATCAGCAAAATAGATAAGATAACACTCAATTTGACATAGTAAATATGATGTTTTAAAAAGCTTTTGTTTTTAACTTTAACTACTATCCACGCTGCTACACAACCCATCAAAAACTCCATATTTTGTGGATGAGTTAATAGTAATAGGTATCGATTATTCAATTCTACATTGATAGTAAAAAAGTTGATAAAAAATAGAATAACTATTGATATAATCCAACCCAGAATAATTGTTTTATATACCTTGGGTTTAAACAGTATGATAGTACTAAACAGAAGATAAAATAGTAATTCATGAATTAATGTCCATCCAGATACTAAAATCGGAGATCGATATCCTGGAATCAGCAAAAATGATGGGATAAGAACATTCACTGATAGTTCGTCTCCTTGTCCTAATGACCGAAAAAATAAATATGCTGGTAAAATCGCTAGTGTGACTATCCAATAAATTGGGTAAATTCTAATAAATCTTTTTTTGATAAATCCCCAAAAACTAGCAGGATTACCAATCAATTTATAATTAGTATAAAAAATAATGAATCCACTCAAAACAAAGAAAACATCTACGCCACAGTTACCCATAACAAAATACTGATTTAAATATGTTTCATTAAATACTTGTTTAACTACTCCTGTGCCATGAACTAACAGTACTAGTATTGCTGCTAAAGCCCTTAATATCTGTAATGAATTGAGTTTGTTAGTAAATTTGTTCTTAAGAGTAGAGGTTGTTTCTTTTAGTGTCATAATGATTTGTAAACCGTTTCAGCTTTTTTTGCTACTTTACCTATAAATCAAGGATAAGTTTCGCAATGGGAGTACCTCAATTAGGCGCTAAGTATAAATACTTATAACCAAAATTCAACGTTTCAGGCTTACGCAACAACGAAAATGCTGCAAATCTCATTAATTACTCGTATATTTAAGCGCCAAAAACAACGATTTTAGGCGCTTAAATATACTAAGTATAATTACTCAGTGCCAAAGTGAGGTGCTCCCCTTTAGTTTGATTATATCCCATCAATTACCGCAAGATCAATTATCCCTAGCTGCCTATGGGCAATCGGTACAAAACAGCGATCTTAAATCAGAAGAACTGCTCGAATTAGGGATGCATCAGCTCGAAAGAAGCCTTTATCCTGAGGCTTTACAGTCATTCCAAACAGCACTACAAAGCTATCAAGGAACAGATAATCGCAAAGCAGAAGCTGATGCCTTGCTGGGAACAGGTTACGCTTATAACGGTTTGGGGAAATACCAAACTGCTATTGATTTTTATAATCGTTCTTTAGCCATTAGACAAAAAATTGGCGATACTAATGGTGCAGCCCATGCTATTAATGGCTTAGGTTATGCCTATAACGGTTTGGGACAGTATCAAAAGTCCCTAGAATTGCATCAACAAGCCCTTGCTACCTTCAAGCAAAGTAATGATCAATCGGGAATGCCCTCTGCTTTAAATGGTATAGCTGATGTTTATGGGATTTTAAATCAACCGACTAAAGCAATTGATTTTTATCAGCAATCTTTAGCTATTGCCCAAAAGAGCAAAAATTTAGCTGATGCAGCCTATGCTCTCAATGGTTTAGGAGATGTTTATGAGGATTTAGAACAATATCAAAAAGCAATTGATTCTCATCAACAGTCTCTGGTAATTTTTAGGCAAATAGAGAATCGTGATGGCGAAGCCTATGCCTTATATAGCCTTGGTAGTGCTTATACTCTATTAGAACAGGTTACTACTGCGCTTAATTTTTATCAGCAATCTTTAGCCATTTTTCGAGAGATTGGCAATCGCAATGGCGAAGCCTATGTCCTTAATGGCTTAGGTTATGCTTATGGAATTCAGGGCAGTTTCCCACAGGCATTTGAATTATTTCAACAGACGGTAACCATTGCTAGGCAAGTAGGTGATCGTTATAACGAAGGATATGCATTAGAGAATTTGGGACTGATGTTTACTAAGACCGGCCAAACTGAAGTAGCAATTCTGTTTTATAAACAAGCCGTCAATGTGCGTGAATCTATTCGTCAAGACATTCGTAAATTACCCAAGAAACTCCAAAAATCTTATCTATCTACTATAGAAGATTCCTACCGTACTCTTGCTGATTTATTATTAAAACAAGAGCGCATTATAGAAGCTTTGCAGGTGCTGGATTTTCTGAAAGTTCAAGAACTAGAAGATTATCTCAAAAATGTGCGCAGTAATGCACTCACTAGCCAAGGTGTAAGGTTTTTAGCCCCTGAAAAAGCCATGATTAACGAACTTTGGGCTAGCAATTATCAACAGATTAAGTCGCTTAATTCACGCCTGGCTAAACAAATTGAGCAACTCCCAAAATCAGAAATTGATCAAGCACCTGCCTACTTGCAAAAACTGCCTCAAGGTACAGCATTACTCTATCCCTTAATTATAGAAGATCGCATTGAGATCATTCTATTTGCTAATGGTATTGCTGCGATGCACCGTGCCAGTCCAATTAAAAAAGCCGAACTTCAAAAACTGATTCAGGAGTTTCAAACTGGGCTAAGAGACTATAGTTCTCAAGACTTTCGGGAGCCGTCCCAAAGATTATATAACTTACTCATTAAGCCTGTCGAAGCAGATCTCAAAGCTAACCAAACGAAAACCATTCTCTATGCGCCCGATGGCATATTACGCTACATTCCCCTCGCTGCGCTCTATGATGGCAAGCAATTTTTGATTGAAAACTATACGATCAATAATTTAATTGCCTATATTTTGATGGATTTTATCAATCAAGATCAAACCGATTCCGCTGTGCCGAGGGTGTTGGCTGGAGCATTTGGTGGTCAACTAGGTGAACAAAAATTCAATCAAATTGCTTTACCAGCTACAATTATAGAAGTTTCAGCCATCACTCGACTGATACCTAATTCTATTGCTTTCACCAATAATGAATTCTCTATTGAAGCTATTAACAGTCAATTAAGCAAATATACAATTCTGCATCTGGCGACTCATGCTTCTTTTAATACTGGTACACCAGAAAATTCTTTTATTATCTTTGGCAGTGGACAAACTATTCATCTCAATGAAATTTCTAATCTAAATCTTGGCAATCTAAAATTAATTATTCTCAGTGCTTGTGAAACCGCCATCGGTAAAATTGGTAATGGGGTAGAAATTTTGGGTTTTGGTTATCAAGTACAAAAGGCGGGTGCAAAATCAGCAATTGCATCCCTTTGGCAGGTCAGTGATGAAGGGACGCAAAAACTCATGCAAGGATTTTATGGCTATCTTAAGCTTGGCAATTATAATAAAGCTGATGCTTTGAGGCAGTCCCAAATTGACTTGATTCGTGGGCAAAAATTTTCCCATCCTTTCTATTGGGCGGCATTTGTTTTAATTGGTAATGGACTATAGAAAATCTTCATTTGGGATAGACGGAATCCGTTAGAACATCGATTTACTAATTTAACGCTGATTTTTGTGGAAAGTGGCGGCGATAATCTCGCTTCTACATTCAGCCCTGAATTAGTTGATTTAACCATCTATGTAATTGATGTGGTGGCTGGGGATAAAATTCCTCGCAAAGGTGACCCTGGAATTACTAAATCAGGTTGGTTTGCCAGAAGTAGTCCAGTTTTTAGTGAATGAAATATAGCTATATAGCAATTTTCAGTCTAGTAAGTTACATATGACTCTATCTAAGCTTGCTAAATAAGGGGCTTAAGCTCCTTGTCTGTAACTCACCAGCATGAGAATTGCTATATATCTTTTAAAAATCCTGACAGAATCAAGATCACACGGCATATTCGATGATTAGCTTGAGATGCTATTGATAGCCTCGCGATAGATTTCTTGCATATTGTGGTTATACGAAATAGAACCAACCTGCCAAGTGAAGTAAATCGGTTCGCCTACGTGTTCAAAATCTTTATTCACAACATCTCTAATTATAAAATCAAGAATCTTATCGAGTGCGGCAATGGTCTTCTCGCGTCCAGTCGTCAAATTTTGTTGCATATCCTCGCCCAGCAATTCTCGACTCGCAATGGGCAGAGTAGTCACTATATCTTCACTGTTGGCAACGCGATAGCAAGGGATTTGATGCTCAAAATAACTCTGAGCAAATTTACAGTCACCCACCCTAGGGCTAGCAAAGGTGTAAACATTTGGTAGGCAATTGCCCAGATTTGCAGCAATAGTTTCATCTATTGCAATATCTAATCCGGCTAGGGTTGCCAAAGCACTGCCTAAACTGTGGCCTGTAACAAAAATCTGTGAATTAGGTGGGCAAAGAGCCGGATTGCTTAAGGTGTCGCGAATTGTTTGCTGAAGCGATGCATAACCTCTGTTCTCTCCATCATGATCTCGAGTATAAATCTCAGCAAATCCTTCACCAACCTTACCAAAATTTGGGTTATCCAAAAAGTTTATTTGATCAACAGATTTAAAGTCTTTTACCCATTCTGAAGCGGCACGAGTCCCACGAAACACAACGAAAATATCAGGTGGCGCATTATCTGTATCTTGGCTCAGAATAAAACCAAAGGGCAAGGAATCGTTTATATCCCTACAGGGGAAAAACAATTCCTTGAGGATTTTATAGTCACGCGCTTCAATACTGAGAATTTCACCTTCTTTAGGAAATTCTTGGCGCGGATCTGCCGTGTAGTTATCATATTGCTGATAAGCTACTTCGACCATATCAGCGAGTTCGATCGCCCGTTCTTTGGAAAATTGTGAACCTTTAGGAATAGCAGGCTTAATTGTAATTGCTGGTATCATAGCTAAAAATATAGTGATAAACAACCGATATATCGCCAGCCTAACAGATACTATGGCGTATAATATTAAGATTTATTTCGCAAAATTTCAATGATACTGCAAGTCTCGGTTTAATCTAATGTGAGTTCGATGGGGTAGAGAAAAGTAAAAGAGAAGTTCTCAACCAAGTTGGAAGAACTAAGCGCCTCAGCAATACGAACAATAAGGAAGAGTCGGTCAAGAATGCAACTCCGTGAAGTGATGACCATCGTGATCGCCTTTGATGGGTCAGGATAAAAAAACTGCAAAGGGTTCTATACCCTGACCGTATTACCTTTGTAACGGAAAGCCTTTCCGAACTTGGTCAGTTATATCCGCTTTATCGAGCTAATGCCTTGGGCATTGATGCTGTTAGGTTGGTTGCTACACAAGCGCAAGGGGGGGAGATGACAGGAAAATCTTTCATCGACTCCACGCCCACGCTTAGTTAAAGACAGCACAATTGCTTTAAGCATCCCTTACCCATCACTTAGAACACCGAGAAGGTTGCTGGGGGGTGGGGCATGAAGGTGGCGTAGCAGAACCAGTATTGCTACCACTGGGTTTATTAGGTTTGGGTGCTGGTGGCTTGGGCTTCGGTGCTGGTGGTCTAACTACAATGCGCCGTAGGGAAGAGTTTGTAGACCTGACCCTAGGTGAACCGTTGCTGTTGTCATTTTCAGAAGATGTGTTGCTTGGTTCACCTTCAGCAGACGTATTAGATGTATTAGTGGATGTGTTGCTTGACTCGCCTTCAGTAGACGTATTAGACGTATTGGTGGATGTGTTGCTTGGCGCACCTTCATTTACCGCATTGGGATTATCCACCGTGCCAGAGTTGGGGTTGGCTGTGGGATTTGATTCATTCCGAGTCGATGCGGCATTTGGCTCATTATTGCCTTGGGGAGGGGCGACATTGGAACTATCTTGAACTGCAAAAGGGTTGGTTATTTTCTGTCTCTGAGGTAGGTTGTTGCTCTACGGTCTGATCTGATGGAGTATCTGCATATACAACGCCACAAAACCAACATGGAATGCAGAGTGAAAATGCCCAAATCAATTTTTTCATTAAAATTAATCCCTAAATAATTTAAATGCGAATTGAAATGCGACCATAATCGTTTCCCCCAATCAGCTTTCACCCCACTAACACAAGTTTCGGTAGGGTAAGCCCTCAGAATCACTAACATTATACCCTTAATAAACATCGTCTAAAATGCCTAAGGCGGTATCTTTGATGTGTAGGCTGTGGGCAGCAATACATACTTATAGTTAAACAAAATAAAGATGGCACATAATGCAAGTAAGAGTGTATAATAGTTTTGTAAAAATCTCGAAAGAAAGAGCCGATGTGTTGTTGATTTACGAGAGAAAGTGGTTAAATATTTAGAAGATGGAGGGGAGCATCTCAATTAGGCGCTAAGCATAAATACTCATAACAAAAAATCAATATTTCAGGCTTGGCGAATAAAGAAAAATCGCAAATTTCATTTATTGGGTGCGACCTCCACTTGATACACCACTACTGTGTAAGGATTCTGACTTTCGCGAATTAGCGACACGATTTTTGGACTGATTCGATGAAAGCATTGCCACACAAGAGTTTTGCTAATTTGAGAAGATATCAGATGAAGGTCGCACCCCATTTATCATTTATTTATCTCATATTAACAATGCTAAAAACAGTGATTTTACGGGCTTTTGGTACTAAGTAATTATACTCACAAGGATGATTAAGCGTTTCAGGCTTAAATAGCAAAGAAAATATTACGAATTTTATTCTTTTATCTTGCATTTGTGATACACAAAACGCCTAAAATCCCCATTTTTTGCGTTAAGCATAATTACTCAGTGCCTAACTGAGATGCTCCCGACAAAAAGTTTGTTCTGTTCGATATTTATTGGCTTTAGAAAATGTCGATATATCAACTTTTATTCCTGTATGGTTTATTCGATAAAATAAATCTCTCATCCTGATTAAACTGATGTCTAATGCAAAGTTTAACCAGATTTAAAAAATAATCGACTATTCAATACTGGATGGTCATTTGTTGGTAATTCCTTTAATATTTAGGACTTACGCAGAAAGTTCTAATACCCTCACCCCTAGCCCGTCTCCTAGCTTGGGATAGGGTTAGGATGAGGGTCTCCTAAATCATCGACCTGACGTTAATTAATCTTGCTGAGATAATTCAATCCGTGGATCAACCAATTTAAGTAAAATATCCGCCACAAAATTACCTAAAACTAACATAACCGTACCCAAGGATAAGCCGGCCATCACTAGATTGACATCCTTCGCCATGGTCGCATCTAGTAATAATTTCCCTAAACCAGGCCAGTTAAAAAAGTATTCCGTAATAAATGCGCCGCTCAATAAGGAAGCTATTTCAAAACCTAATAAGGTAATTAGGGGATTAATGGCGTTGCGTAAGGCGTGAACATAAATGACTTTATTTTCGGAAAGTCCTTTAGCACGGGCAGTTTTGATGTAATCTTGGCGCAACACCTCTAGTAAATTGCCGCGCATAATCCGCTGTAAGCCCGCAAAGCCAATCAGGGTTAAGACTAGAGTTGGTAAAAATAAATGATGGGCAATATCGAGCCACTGACCCACCGGCGATAAATCAGCATAATAAATACTGGTCATGCCGCCAATGGGAAACCATTTAGTATTTTGCGCCACCATCAATAACAGAATCGCTAACACAAAACTAGGAAATCCTTGAGCCGTATAGCTAATTAATTGAATCAGGCGATCTGACCATTTATTTTGTTTGACAGCGCAATAAATCCCCAAGGGAATCGCAATCAGCCAAGTCGTAACAAATGAAGCTAGGGATAAGAGTAGGGTATTTCCAGCCCGTTCCATAATTAACGGCGCAACGGGGGCGAATCCTTGACACCGCACTCCTAAATTACCTTGCAGGGCATTACCTAACCAGAGCCAAAACTGCTGCAAAATCGGCTTGTCATAATTGAGGAAGAGTCGCAACTTTTCTACGGTCGCTTTTGGTGTATTGGACTGCTCTAATAATTGTCCTAAACAGTCTCCAGGGGAAAGCTTCAGCATCAAGAAACTCAGCAAAGCCACAAAAAATAGCACCAACACGGTACGTCCTAAACGTTTCAAAACATAGATCAGGAATTCGTTTTGGGCGAAATTTTGGGCAATGCGGGATAGGTTTCTTGATAGCTGAGCCATAAATCAAGGAAGATGATTGGGAGATTATTTAAAGAGATAATTAGAAAATATAAATACTCAGATCCCCGACTTTTTCTAGGCAAACATAGACAGGGTGTAAATTCACCCAAAAATTCGGGGTGTGATGTTTAATTTGTGATGTTGAAAACCTAACTCACCGGCAATTGCATCTCTGGTAAAGCCTCCGCTTGAGATAACTTCTGATCGGCAAGATACTCATCTAATTGGCGTTCAATTTCATCGCGCACAATAGACCGATATTCCAGAAAATGCTCTTCTTGGGCACAGACTGAAAGATAATTTGTGACCACTGCCGGATAGCGAATCGCTAAGCGAATGATATTCCACCAGAAACACCAGCGGGATTTACGCACCACCCCTTGCCGCCAAGTCAAGACGATTAAAGCCCAAATGGTTGACCAGCTTACATCAGGGCTGCCCGCAACTTTTTTGGCTTGATTTTTCTGGGCTTCCCCTAAAACCAAAAAGTGACGATAGGTACGATTAATAAACACAATGGGATCGTACAAAGTCCAGAAAGCATGGACATATTCTCTGGCAATATCTTCTAGAGGACGGGTCGGTACGAAATTCATCAATGTGGTTTGGTGACCGTTGCTCTTGAAGGAACGCAGTCTTCCTTCTTTTTGGAGCCGATGCCATAAACCGGTATCTGGCAAGGCTTGCAGCATACTAAACAAAGCCGTGGGTACGGCGGTGTCTTCCACAAACTGCACGATGCGCTCTCCGGCTCCTTTTTTCTCGCCATCGAAGCCAATGATGAAACCTGCCATGACGCGAATCCCAGCGCGAGCAATTTGTTTAACCGACTCAGATAGCGGATCGCGGTTATTCTGGAACTTCTTCGTTAAGGATAAACTCTCAGTATCAGGGGTTTCAACACCAAGGAACACCGCGCCAAAGTTACAATCCACCATCATCGCCATCAGTTCGGGATCTTGGGCTAAATCCACCGAAGCTTCTGTGGCAAAAGAGAAAGGATATTGATGGCTTTCCATCCAAGGTTTGAGTTCTTGCAGCAATAACTTCACATTGCGTTTGTTGCCAATGAAGTTATCATCCACCATGAAAATACTGCGCCGCCAGCCTAAATCATAGAGATATTGCAATTCCGCAATTAACTGAGCCGGAGTTTTAGTGCGGGGTTTGCGCCCATATAGCACAATAATGTCACAGAATTCGCACTGGAAGGGACAACCCCTCGAAAACTGCACCGACATTTCGGCATAGGCATCCAGTTCTAAGAGGTCAAAGCGGGGGATCGGCGTATCGGTTACCGCTGGTTTTTCGCCATTAGAGCGAATCATCCCTGACGTTTCACCGCGTTCGAGAGCTTCCACAAATAGCGGTAATGTAATTTCCCCTTCGTCTAAAATTAAAAAATCCGCCCCAGAGTTTTGGGCTTCTTGCGGTAAAGCGGTGGGATAGGGACCGCCCACAGCAACTATTTTCTGACGTTTTTTGGCTTCTTGAATTTGAGCCAAGAAATCATCTTTTTGCACAATCATCGCTGACAGAATTACTACTTCACTCCATGCCCATTCTGCCTCAGTTACTTCGCGGATATTCAGGTCTACTAATTTAAATTCCCAAGTTTGCGGCAAAATAGCAGCGACGGTCACAATGCCGAGGGGGGGCAATTGGGCTTTAAAATTTACTAGCTCTAGGGTTTTTTCAAATGACCAAAAGCTCTTCGGAAATTTTGGATAGAGCAGTAAAACACGCATGATTAGCCTCGCGGTGTAACAAACTGTTTCTTACTGTATACCTTGGTTTCGGCTTAAGCAACTACCTACCGTACATATTCATGGTTTTGGGGTGGCTCAACCAGAAATTTTGGGCATTGATTAATGATAAATCAAACGACTTTATGATCAATTTATGATGTGTCGTCTGGCTTAATCCTTACCTAGTCTTGCCTTGAAAAAATCATGATTTTAGGCTAAAACTCAATTGCTTGATATAAAATTTTCATTTTTATTTTCTAGTGTCAATATTTTGGAGTATTAATTTCTGAATAGTTTTAGTCCTATGCTGTCAGTGCCCCAAGCCGAGGAATTACTCCTAGCGGCTACCCCTAGTCCTTTTGATGTCCCACCCATCACCTCGGAAACTGTCACCCTAAGCCATGCCTTACATCGGGTTTTAGCCCAAGATATATTCGCGCCCCAACATTTTCCTTATTGGGATAATGCAGCGATGGACGGCTATGCTTTGCGTTGGGCAGATGGGGTGCAGGCTATGGCACAGGATCAGGCTTTAGCGGTGCTGCCCCAAGAAATTGCCGCTGGTGATGCCCCCGATTGGCTTTTACCGGAGGCTATGGCGGTGCGAATTTTCACCGGAGCGCCTTTACCAACGGGGGCAGATACGGTGGTGATGCAAGAACAAGTTACGGTAGATTCAGGCAAAATTTATTTAAAAACCCTGCCGCCATTGGGAGAGTATGTGCGTCATGGGGGAGCCTTTGCCCAGCAGTCTGACCTACTTTTAGCCGCTGGCACTCGCCTTAATGCCCCAGAAATTGCCGGTTTAGCTGCTATGGGTCTTAATGCTGTGCCGGTGCTGCCTCAGGTGCGGGTGGCGATTTTTTCCACTGGTAATGAATTAGTTAACCTTGCTCCCGATGATTTCGATGATCATGATGGGGCAATGCATCAGAGAATTAAGGGATTAAAGCGCGGGCAAATTTTCGATAGTAATCAATATGCTTTAAGTGCTTTGGTGCAGCAAGCTGGGGCATTAGTGATTAATTTAGGGATAGTAGCCGATCAGTCATCCTCTTTGCGGCGCAAGATCGTTGATGCCTTAGGGGTAGCTGATGTGATTATTTCTTCCGGTGGGGTATCGGTCGGGGACTATGATTTAGTTGGTCAAACTTTACGGGAATTAGGCGGAACCATTCATTGTCAATCCGTAGCCATTAAGCCGGGTAAACCTTTAACGATGGCGACTTTTTCCGGTGATCTGAATCGTAATTCTCGGCAATTACCGCAGGTTTATCTCGGCGTACCTGGTAATCCCGTGTCAGCGATCATGAGTTTTTGGCGCTTCGGGCGGGGCATTCTCGCTAAACGAGCCGGACAATTGCCCCCCAATTGGCAGCCTTTGTTTGTTGATGCTATTACCCTGACTGACCTGCACAGCCAAGGACAACGGGAAACCTATCTCTGGGGTAATCTCGAAACTCGGCTCAAAGCCAGTATTAGTAAAACCTATTTTGTACCCGCTGGCGATGCTGCTTCCGCTGTGGTTTACAGTTCTGGTAATTTGATCAGCTTAATGAATTGTAATGGTTGTGCGGTGTTGCGGAGATTTCAAACCTATGTGCCCCAAGGGGAAATCGTCCGCGTCATGGTGGTTTAGGCGGTCTTGGGCTGAACTACTTGCCTTGGGCAGGGCGTGGATTTGCGGTATCTTGGAAATGATTAACTAAGTTTTGACCGATTCAAATATTTTTAAAACATTCAATTCAAACATTCCCCTTAAATTCAACTCAAAATTATGACCGTTCCTAATCAATTATCTAATACTCCTGTTTCCTTACCTGACAGTCTTGAAGATGCCATCGAACAAGCCATTAACGCAATCGCTGCGGGACTTGATGCCGGTATTTCCCATTTATCCATTGATTTACGCTTTCAGGAATTAAAAACTCTGGCCGTAGCAGAATTTTTTGCCCGCTATTTTGCCCAACGTTATGGAGCCAATTGGTCAGCTATTTTTGCTGATGCTGGGGCAGCCGCCTTAGCCCAAAGAGATTGGGTCGATTTACCGATGAATGCCCGACGGATTAATGAAGGAAGAGCCGCAATTCGTCCCGAGGATCAAGCCGTATTATTGATTTCGCCAACCTCAATGGAAGTGGAGCCAGTCGAAAAGTTATTGGAATTAGCGGGGGATCGTCCCGTAGTTTTACTCAATCCACGGTTAGAGAATGCGGAAGTGGGGGTGGGTTTAGCCGCTCGCCGGATGCGTGAACGGTTTGTGAATCGCTTTACCGTGGCTTATTATCTGCAACCATTGCCTTTGGGCGCAGTGTGGCGGTGTTATCCCCAAGGTTGGCAAGTGTGGCAGCAGTTACCGGATGGCGCTGGTGATGTGAGGATGCAATGTGTGGCAGAAACGGATCAACGTCCTTCAGGGGATGATGTGGATCGTTTATTTCGCCGTAATTCGGGACAGGGCACGAGTTCTCTATTAGACAAATTACAACAATTTATCAGTGCTTTAGCCCGTTAGAGAACTGAACCCAAGTGAAATAACATAAAACTTTTTCTTGAATCTATTCTCAAGGGGGAGAGCAATCATTTCCCCCTTAGAGAAGACATCTAGGGATCAAGTTCTATTTCTAGCTGATAGTAAAACTTCTCAAACCTATTCTAAGAAGTCTTCACCAAAGAATTATCTTTCAAAATGGCTGAAGCACACATTCTGCCAGAGATGGTCGCGCCTTCCATGCTATCAATGTAATCTTGCATGGTGTAACTACCTGCTAAAAAGAAATTGCTGATCGGTGTAGCTTGGGTCGGTCGATAAACATCCATTCCTGGGGCTTCGCGATACAGAGACTGCGCCAATTTGACCACGCTCGACCATAATAATTTCAAATTTCGTGATGAAGGCAAAATCTGATGTACTTGGGCCATCATCTTCTCCACAATTGCTTCATTGCTCAACTTAATGTAATCATCACCGGGGGTAATCACTAACTGCAATAAAGAACCTTCTCCTTCTTTATAATAGTGGGTTGGACTGGTAATCGCTAAATCCGCAAAAGTCGAAAAGTCCACTTGCACTGCATAAAGCAAATTGTCAATATCCGTCACCCAGCCATCAAAACGCAATTGTACCGTAATTACAGGTACGGCATCCAGTTTATAGATATTGTCAAATTGCGACCATGAACGCCATTTTTCGGGAATAATCCGCTTGACCCCCGGTACGTCAGTGGCACAAACATAAACATCAGCAGTGACGGTTTCATCCGCTTCGCCTTTGCCCACCACCAAGCCTGTCACCTTAGTTTGCTCTGCTTCTCCGGTAAAGAGAACTTCTCTCACTCCCCGCCGCAAATGAATTTTACCGCCTTTACTTTCGATGTAACGCACAATGGGCTGATGCACGAATTCATCGGGTGAACCTTCTAACATTCGCAAAATGGAAGCTTCGGTGCGAGACGCAAAAAATTGGAAAATCGTCAGCATACAGCGAGCAGAAATATTTTCGCAATCGATAAAACCCAAACCATAGGCAATGGCATCCCACATGATTTCTAGGCTCTTAGCAGAACCACCCATCGATAGAAACCAATCTTTGAAACTAATGGCATCTAAAGCGCGAATTTCCTTCATTGCCCCAGCATGGTCAATTAAACCGCGAATTAAGGGACTACGAGCTAAAGCAATCGCATTTTGAATTTTATCTTTTAGGGGTAACTGTGGTGTGGTCACAAAAGCTTTTAAGCCGTGAAAAGGTGCGCCGCCAAAATTACGGAAGTCCAAGCCTTTCATAGCGCCACCCGGATTAACGAAAATATGGGTATGCTCTTTAAGTCGTAGGTGATCAAAAGCACCAGTTTTTTGCATTAAAGCAAATAAATTATAATAGCAGCCAAAAAATACGTGCAAACCCATTTCAATATGGTTGCCGTCTTTGTCAATCCAACTGCCGACCTTACCGCCGACAAAAGGACGAGACTCAAATAATTCCACCTCATAGCCTTTGTCGCACAATTCGACGGCGGTACTCAAGCCCGCTAAACCTGCACCAATAATCGCTGCCTTCATGCTTTCTGGTATTTATCTAAAGTTTTTGTTAATGGAGATGATGCTCACTAATGATTTGCGTCTAAGCCGATCACTAGTGAGCATCTAGTTTTAATCCAATGGTTGCTCTTAACATATTGTCACATTTCGTCCTTGGGTGATGCGACTTGACGGATTTGCATGACAGATTTGCCTGATCGATCGGTTTACATCATGCTTAGACTTGTTACACTGACAGGCGAGATGCCCGCCCCACAATGCTTCTACTATTAACCTCTATATTTTATTCAGATAGAAAAATACGATTTATTTGATAGATTGATTTCATTAAATTTGCATTTTTATCATAAAAACCATAAAAAAATAGAGACGAATCAGCCATAAACATGATTTATCGCCGGTTCATCCCTAGGTTATAAGCTGATCTTGATTAGGTCAATACCTAAAAGAAATACAAAAATTACTGCAAAATTAAACCACAAAGGAATTCAGGACACCAATCACGATTACCAAAGCTGCCCAAATCACCGAGCCGAGCAGCAACAAAGGCTTGGACTGACTCCAGTTACTAGGGCTGGCATAGGCTACAGGTACGCCTACAACCATTACGAAAGAAAATAGAACGAAAAATGCTACTAATAATTGGAAAACAACACCCATGGTAATTACTCCCTTTAAAATAATTTATATTTCAGTGTGTATTTTAGTTGGTATTTTATGAAGCCGATCTTAATGATCTGGGTCGATATGGCTCCATCATACCATCGATTCGCTTAGCTCTCCTCCTTACTGGCAATGTGATGTGAGGAAGATGGGGCTAAGTTGCTAAATTTTAGTCCGCTAAATTAGTCTTAGAGCCAAGAATCTAGCCTGACAAATTACGACCAAAATCGCGCTAATTCTAAAGCTTATTTTTTAAGATTAGAATATCACGTACTTAAAAATCTGAAAATCAATCAGTGTTAAGCAGATCAAGTGTTAAGCAGATCATCAGTAAGCGCAATATCTCACCAAAATGCTTCAGCAAAATATCACTAAAATAATTTATTGTCCATACAAACTGCTTGTATAAATCTAAGCTGGAGGTGCAGACTCATTTTCTTCATTAGGGCGAATATAAACTGGTGGCTCAGTGATTACGGCCACAAGATCAGCACTAGAAAAACAGATCGCAGCTCGCCCCGCTTCAATGGGGATCTGGAACAGGGTGCGATTATCATTACCTTGAACTTTAGCCAAAACCGTCCCCAACAAACTGCGTAAAAGTGGGGTATCTGTCTTCATCGCTAAAACATGGGTGTGGCCCCCACTGAGTTGAATTTTAACCACGACATCTTGCTGATTATTTTCGGTATTAATAGATTGTGCCGCTTCAGCGATTTGCATAACAACTCCATGAAATAGAAACGATTTTGGACAGCTTTAACCGAATAATACTATCACAACAAGGGCATTAAATTAGTAGTTTTAACTCGTTTTTAACCTAAGAAAAGATTTAATATGAGCTAATTTGATGATAGGGTAAATCCTAATTTTGATCAACTAATAGCAATAATTCGCCAATTCAAGGATGAAATGCAACACCTAGAGATCTTTGCATAAAGGGACT
>JBAXSK010000060.1:0-18029 GCA_037130765.1 Pseudanabaena sp. ELA607 | reverse complement strand
CTACGCGACAGACGCAGAGACGAACTAATTCAAGACGTACAAGAAGCTCAACAAGAATTTGCACTAGGTGAATGCAAACCCGTCACACCATCACAACTTATCTGGCAAGTAGTACAAGAACTCATGGCAGATGTTCCCCCCGAAATATTAGAGCAACTACCCACCGATGGCGCAGCCCAACACGATCACTACATCTACGGCACACCCAAACGTTAATATAAGCTACAGTTTTTGTACCAGATAGCACCCAGCAATGGAATAACTTTTCTTCATTTCTTAGTCAAACAGGCTTTCTAGAAAGAATCCGTTTTGCAGTTGATTCAACTCAAGAAAAATTTATTTTGGTACTCTATAAATATTGAGCATATAGAGAAATATGATTCAGCAACTTCCAGTATCCATACCGAAAGAAACCATAGCCAAATTTTGTCAACGGCATCATATTCGCAAACTGTCATTGTTTGGCTCAGTCCTTCGCAACGACTTTACAGATAAAAGTGATGTCGATTTTCTAGTTGATTTTGATCCAAAACATATTCCAGGGTATTTCCGTTTAACAGGAATGGAGCTAGAACTATCAGAAATCATCGGACGCAAAGCCGATCTCCGTACTCCTAATGAATTAAGCCATTATTTTCGCCAACAAGTCCTACAAGAAGCCTTAGTTCAATATGTCCAAGATTGACGATTCAACTCGCTTACATCACATGCTCGATGCTGCTAGTGAAGCTGTTACATTTGTGCAAGGCAAAAGTCGCGAAGACTTAGATAGCGATCGCCTATTGTCACTTGGTTTAGTTCGACTACTTGAAATCGTCTGCGAAGCTGCAACTAAAGTATCAAAAGAAAAACAAGCGGCGCTCCCAAATATTTACTGGAAACAAATTACAGGAATGCGGAATAGAGTAGCTCATGCTTACTTTGGGATCGACCTAGATGTAGTGTGGCAAACAATTGCTGAGGATTTCCCATTACTAATTGCTCAGCTAGAGGAAATCATCCCTAACGAAGACGAATCCAACCCAAATTATCGTCAATACTCTTAAGCATTATGAATCAATCAAAATTAGCCCCAAAGTTAAATAGCCTACTCATAGAATTTCGTGAAGAACTGCAACACCTCTATGGCAGTAAATTCTTGCAAATCGTTTTATATGGCTCACAGGCACGCAATCAAGCCACAACCGACTCAGATATTGATGTCGCCGTCATCCTCAAATCTCCCATCTCTCCTCCCACCGAGATCTTCCACATGGGCGCAATCAAATCTAGGCTCAGCCTTCAATACGACGAACTCCTATCCGTAATTCCCATCTCAGAAGAAGACTTCAAAAACAAATCCACCCCACTTTTAAACAACATCCGTAGAGAAGGAATCGCTCTATGAGTAATTTTCAGAGGCTTTTTGAGGCGATCGCATAAGTCTTGAAAAGCGAATGCACTATAATTAAAAACATGGTAAAAACGCCAATTCAGCGTCTCTAAGCGTCCATCAGGAAATAATTATGACCTTCACCTTAGACCCATCTACCAATCCTGTCATCCTGCCAGACCATACACAACTTCCTGACTCCGACGGTACATTTGTGAAAAACTTTCAAGAACACCCACAAAGTATTTTACTCACCGACTCCATTGAGCCACATTTACAAAAATTGCATCCTGACGGGCAGTATGCGATCGGGCAAGATTCGGGAATCTATTGGCGCATGACCGAACCACCCGAAAAAGGAGCAGAAGCGCCCGACTGGTTTTATGTGCCAAATGTACCTCCCAACCTCGATGGAAAACCCCGCCGTTCCTATGTGCTTTGGCAAGAATTTATTGCGCCCCTGATCGTTCTCGAATTTGTCTCAGGTAGCGGTAAAGAAGAACGCGATCACACACCTTGGGTAGGTAAATTCTTCATCTATGAGCAAGTAATTCGCCCTGCTTTTTACGGTATTTACGAAGTAGAGAAATCGAGCATTGAGTTATATCGCCATGTAGCCAATAAATTTGAATTAGTCGCGGCCAATGAGCGTGGACATTATCCCATTGATGGACTGGGCGTAGAACTTGGCATTTGGCAAGGAATCTATCAAAACCTAGATTTGCCTTGGCTGCGTTGGTGGGACTCATCTGGTAACCTACTACTGACAGGCTGGGAAAGCTCTGAACAAGAACGACTACTTGCCCAGCAGGAACGTCAGAAAGTTGAAACTTTGATGGCACAACTTCGCGCTGCCGGAATAGAACCACAGTTATAGCTATGATTCAATGGTGAGCGATCGCACTTTATCTCAGACATTCTCAAAATTATGCCTACTCAACTAACAGCAACCGAAATCCAAAACATTAGCCAACTTTTGCAAGACTATGCCCCTGCTCAAAAGACCTTAAACCTGCTCAACGAAACCAATGGCGATCTTGAAAAGAGCTTTGAGGAGCTATGGACAGAACTACATGGGCAACAAGCCTTCAGCCAAACCAAACTTTGGCAATCCACAGTTAACGTCTTCCGTCAAGAACTCTGCGGCAAAGAAGGCTTTCAAAATCAGGTCAAAGAATATAACAAAAATCCTACCAGCGCCCCATTACTCACAGGTTTAATTGTTTCTGTAGTTCACTCAGTGGGCGTTCCAATCGATCCTGCGATCGCAACCGTCGTCGTTCTCTATATTCTCAAAGTTGGTATCAACATCTTTTGCGATTACATCAATCCAGAAGCAACCAAAAAGTAAATTTTCTAGATCCAGTAGTGGACAGACACAGCTAATTTGATGCTTTATAAAAATTTGGATATGTTTACGCAGTAAGCTTTTAACCTAAAACATACTGCACTATTTTAGGTGTGTCTATCCAGTAGGATGCGTTAATGCAATGTAACGCACCCCACCAGAGCTAAAATACCCAGATATACTATTTATTATGGCACTGGTTTTTCCCCAGTATCCGCACCGCGCACAAAATAGGCTTTAGCAATGGGTGTGGGATTTCCTTTAACATAAACTTCCAATTGAAATCTGCCTTGACCCCGATCATTATTGCCCACATCGACTTGCCAAGTATTCTCATAGGTTGGTTTGAAATCCGTAATTAGCTTACCATCAGGGGCATAGAGGCGAAATTCTAATTCGTTAGGATGCCAGAGAAAACCTTGTTTGAATCGCCAATTGATAAAGAATTCATCCGCAGGGAAGTTAGTAATATAAGTCCCGTTATATTGGCTAAACTCATTGCCTCGGAAAAAGCCGATTTCTGGCTGGGGAATCAAAGCAGCTAATTTGGCTTTTTCCCACACCGGTAAATCTATTACTTCGAGATTGAGGTTACTGTCAATAGTATGGAGCTTTAGGGAATAACTGGTTTGATCCCCCGTGACGAAAGCGGCTTTACCATCAAGATTGAAAGCATCATCTATGGGCATCAAGCGAACTTTATTCCCTAAATCTTTGACATTCCCTTTAGTGATGCGCACATTACTACCTTCACTACTGAGCTTGAGAGTCATGGCTTTGGTGGTAATGTAGCTGTGTTCAATAGAGCCGTCATGGCTACGATAAGCATTGTGTTCTTCCCAAATGACCACATAATTATTAGTGGCAAGGCGCACTAATTTAGGATGTTTGACGGTTTTGAACATCTCACCTTTAGCACCATCTTTAGGGGCTTTGGTCGGTAATCTCGTGGCATTCTCGAAAGGCACGCCAAAATCTGTCAGCCAATTGACACCACCAGTTTTATAGGCTCGTTCGGCTAACTCTCCTGAAGCAATCAGATTGGCAATATCTTTGTTATAATTGGGCCAATCCCAACCGTCGTTAGCAGCTTTATAATTGACGGTTTTACCAGTGCCAATGCTATTGACAACCCCTGTGGTATCCACCAATTTAGGAGCCTGAGAAATGATATTCCCATCGTTTTTTAGTTCCGTTGCCGTGCCTTTCCAATTAACTTCCTGTTTATCAAAGTCTTTTTTGACATGAATGACAGCTAAATCCCTCGGCCCCAATTCGCCACCAATGCCACCTTGCCCACCAGCGACGCGCTGCCCTTCCATTTGATCATCCCAATCTCGCTCGCTCGTGAATAACACCAGATAACCATTGCCATCATCTAAACCTAAGGCAATGTCCCCTAATTCTGTATAAGTACTATTACCATGATTGGTACGGGCATAAACGGAACGCAATCGCTCCGCATAGGCTTCAAAAGGATATTTCTCCGTGGGGCTAAACTTCATCATGGAGATCGTCACTTCATGATCGCGATTTTCCAACGCCACAAAATCTTTGCCATCAAAGATGATGCGATTGCCAAAATTATGATGCCATAGGGTTTCTCTGGCACATACCGCCCTATTAGTTTCTGGTTTAATTAAATCGAGTAGCACATTGTAAGCATGGGCTGGGTGTATATTCGTGTCAATCATCAACTTGCCCGCACCAACCGCAATTTGCGAACTGCCAGAGTCTAGAGGCACTTTGGGTTTAGTACAGGGTTTGTCATCGCCAGCGTAAGCTTTAAATTCCCAAAATACCTGCTTGTTTTTATAAATGGTCATGCGCCGTTCCTGCTCCTCTTTCGGATATTCGGCGGTCATGTAATAGATGTTCCCTTGATCATCTTTAGTAAATCCAGCTAACATTCCCAGTCCGGGTAGCTCTTCGATGTTAGTCTGACTGTAACCATTACCACTTTTGGTAAATTTTGCGAGATAAAGTTTGGGGGTGGGTTGACTGCCATCGCGCCAAATTACATCAAAGCTACCATCACCATTAGGTACGCTAATAATTTCCGATAATGGCACATTGTTAATATTTTCCGCCGCGCGACGATTGGGATCAAAAGGACGACCAAGAGCATTTTCTTTGGGAGGTGGTGTGTCACTGGCAAAAATCATTCTTGGCGCACTGATACAAATCGTCGCCAGCGTTAAAACGACCAAACCTTTAACCAAAAATGACTTTTGCATGATAGTAAATTAATTTTAGTGTAATTGCTTGGTTACAAATTATCTATGAAAATTTTACTCTATTAAAGATTAATTTGTTAACTAATGAAGAATTATTAAATTAATTAGATAAATGTAGGTTGGGTTGAAGCATGAAACCCAAAATCAGCATGGGTTAAGCTGTCGCTAACCTATCCTACAAATAATTAATCCGGTTTACTAATTAAACTAATCAGTCAGCAAATTTTGTAATAGCAATTTCGTGCTAACAATGTGTCGCTCTAAGCCCAAAATCTTTGGCTCAATTCCTAAAGCTAAACCAATTAATTGAGATAAATGCAAAATTGGCAAACCCAATGATAAGCCAGTCGCTTTTGCTACTTCCGGTTGCCGCGAATCTAAGTGCAAATGACACAAGGGGCAAGGGGTCACAATACAGTCTGCTCCTGCATCTAGGGCTTGTTTAATATGCTTACCCGCCATAGCAAAAGCATTATTAGTCGCATAACTCGCTAAGGGCCAACCGCAACATTGCACCCGTCCATCATAATAAATTGGCGTTGCCCCTAATGCTTGAAAAATCTTTTCGAGGGATTCAGGATTCACCGGATCATCAAAGCGCGTTACGGTCTGACCACGTAATAAATAACAGCCGTAAAAAGCCGCACAGCGCAGATTTTTTAAGGGATAACGCACTCGTTCTCTTAAACGTTCGATGCCATAGTCGCGCAATAGAATCCACAGTAAATGTAAAACTTCCGTTGTGCCTTGATATTGCAAACCTTCCGTTGCCAAAATCTGATTTACGGATGCTTTGTGCTGGGGATCAGTTCCTTTTAGCTTGTCATTGACCCGCCCTAAAACCCCCTGACAAGTGCTACATTGCGTCATCAGCGGTAATTCCAGAGCTTCGGCAAGGGCAATATTACGGGCATTTACCACGTCTTCAATTAAGGGATCGGATTCCTTAAAAGTGCCTGAACCGCAACAGGTAGCTTGTTCTAGCTCGACTAAATCAATTCCTAAGGCTTGCGCAATCGCCATAGTTGAACCATGTAATTCCTTGCAAGCACCTTTGCCAACACAGCCCGGATAATAGGCGTAGCGCAAAGCTTGGGGAACAGCCGATGGGTTGATAAGAGAATTAAGGGCAGATTGTTGGGACATGGTGACACGTAAGCCGTGGATAGAAAGCTATTTTACCAATTCGTCCCGAAATAACTGCGCCCCAACACTATAAAAAATCATTAAGTTTACGCTGCAACTTTAACTAACTCATCCGCTTCAGTTTGCCAGAAATTACTATGATTTTGTGATCATTTATGGTCAAATAATCATAATATTGGCAATATTAAGATTATTTAATAATATTCACATATTTACTTAATATTCACTCATAAATATTCACTCATAAATATCACAATGACTAACCCTACTCCTGACAATCCTGTTGAAATTAGCTCCCCAAACTCAGAAAGTAGCTCTGCTAGTGCCGCCCCCGAAACTATCGCCGCCCAAAAGCCGCGCACTGCTTTCACCAAAGATGAGCGGGGGTTGATGAATAACTGGGCAATTGAACCTAAAATGTATGTCGATGAAGGGGAAAATCGTTTTGGTTTAACCACCTACGCCGAACTGATCAATGGTCGCTTGGCTATGATCGGCATGGTGGGTTTAGTCGTAATTGAGTTGGTCACCCACAAAAGCTTATTACAGATTATGAATGGTATGTAAAGCCTATGTTTTGAGGGATCATAAGCATGATAAATTCCCCTATGATCCCTCAAAACCCATTGAAGAATTGCTGGGATTAGGATCAGGTTCATTTGGCTGATGCGTAAGATTTTTTGGGGATTTACTTTATTATTTATTTTAAACAAAAATCCCTAGGGATGTACCACCTCAATAATTACTAATAATTAGGAAGAACTATGGCAATTTTAGGCGGCATTCTCATTGTAGCGGGAATCATTCTCTTCTTTGTCCAAAAGAACTACAGCACCAAGTTACAAAGCATTCGTTCCGCCACATCTTCCACGGCAGCAGAATTACAAAAGATCTCAGCGGAAATTGCCGGTGAGATTGGCAGTGGCAGCTTACGGGAATATGTGAAGGTGCGCGGTATGGTGCGGTGTAGTACACCTTTAACCTCAGAACTGAAACAAGTGCCATGCGTCTATTACAGTATGCGCGTAGTCCGAGAATATGAAGAGCAATACACCACCCGTGATAGTGACGGCAAAACCCGCACTGGTACTCGCCGTGGTTCCGAGAGTATTTCTAGCAATAGTCAATCAATTCCTTTTACCCTGCAAGATCGCTCAGGAGAACTTATCGTCAATCCTGATGGTGGTAATATCGAAACCGTCCAAGTTCTAGATGAATTTCGCAGCGAAAATTCCTTGGGATCATCTTCTCTATCTTTTGGGAATTTCACCCTATCCCTTAGTGGCGGTTTTGGTGGAGGCGGTAGACGCACTTTAGGCTATCGTTATACGGAATCCATTTTGCCCTGTGATCGCGAGATCTTAGTAATTGGTACAGCCGCCGATGAGGGTGGACAAGTCACTTTACGCAAGCCAATTCAGAAGGATAAGAAATTCATTATTTCGCTCAAGAGTGAGGAAGAACTAGCACAATCTACCGCCAATGCCGCCCAAGGATTTTTCTACGGCATGATTGCCTCTTTTGTGGTTGGTGTAATATTAGTGATTTTGGGCTTAATATTTCCTTAGTCTAATAAAAATATGATTAGTTGGTCTGGGATTAAAAATGTCCTTTTAGGATATGCCTTGAAAATATCGGTCTAAATCTCTGCCTAAATATCTGCCATATCCATCTAAAACCAATTATGCCCCGCACATCTGAGCCAAATTGCCCAATATGGCTAGGTTTAATCCGTATAATTACTTGACTTATGGCAAGACGTGCAAGATACTACTGGCAATTTTAAGCGGAAGGCATAGAATAGGTAACAAATGACCCAGACGGGATTAGTCAATGCATCCTGCCAAAAACAGAAAGGAAGCCTGATTGTATGAGTAAAGTTCTAATAGTCGAAGATAGTATTACCCAGAGGGAGATGATCGAGGGTCTCCTCAAAGGTAGTGGTTTAGAGGTTACCAGCGCTGGTGATGGGGTAGAAGCCCTAGAAAAAATTGAAGGTAACTGCCCTGACTTGGTGGTAATGGATATTGTCATGCCACGGATGAACGGCTATGAACTTTGTCGTCGGCTTAAATCCGATCCGCAAACAGAAAAAGTCCCCGTAGTCATGTGCTCTTCTAAAGGTGAAGAGTTTGATCGCTATTGGGGCATGAAGCAAGGGGCTGATGCCTATATTGCCAAACCATTTCAGCCCCAAGAATTAGTTGGCACAGTCAAACAACTACTACGGAAATAATTACAGCGATGATCTAAAAAATAGCCAGCCCCAATTAGTAATCAGAAATTTAGCGGCAACAATTCAGTTTAAATTCGGTAAAGTTTAACCAGTAAGTCATCCTAGATAGCACGGTTTAAGATCTGGTGTTAGATAGTGGCGAAATTATGTGTAAACTCTCATTGACCTAATAACTGCTCAGCATTAAATTTCTTTTCGGTTGTGTACTATAAGACTGATGCGTCATATTCTCTTATAGAAATTCACTTATAAGAAGATTTTTTGTAAAAGCTAATCATCTAGATCCCAGCTTTGCCGTCCTGACCTGCGTCCCTAATTGTGCCTAGTTTTAGATCTAGTTTAGATTATTAGCTGGTAATTTAGTTAGTTTTTAGTTAGTTTGGCGTTTATTGCCGGCATTTTGGCAGCGCCACCACTCCTACCGATAAACCGCCTACTAGTCAAATCACATCTTAAGATGACACTCTGACCAGTTGTAACCTTAACCACATAAGCCTTAACGATAGAACCAGTTATGGTTGGAAGCCCAGATTTTTTCCCCGGCATCGCTCAAGATCAAGCCCCCGATCTTGAAGATGGTCTCGAAGCACCGGAGGGTGAGTTACACCTAAGATTTTTTGTTGCCTCAGGAATGGAGTTTGCCCTTCCCGCCATTGGCATTAAAGAAGTTTTAGAATATCCCCCCGACCGCATTAATCCCATGCCTAATGTTTCCCCCTTATTATTAGGTACGGTAAATATTCGGGGTCGTGTGGTTTGGGTTGGTGATTTGGGGCAATTTCTCAGTGAGCAAACCCCTGTCAACACGGATCGGGCGGAAATCTCGATTATTGCCATTGAAGATCAAGGGATGATGCTAGGCTTGGCGGTGGAACGCATTGGCGTGATGGCTTGGCTCGATGCTGATAATTTACAACTGTCCCGCAGTTCCCCTGATGCTATGTCACCATTTATTAAAGGTGAATGGACCTTGGCCGATGGTTCATCCCTGAAATTGCTGGATCAAATTAATATTCTGCGTTCGGCGAGATGGGCATCTTAAAATACGGTAATTAATAACGGTAATTAAAATGCTGTAGTTTTAATTAGCTCAAATTACGCTTTAGTTTTTTGGCCCCTAACTACTTATACTGGTGATTTTGCGGGACTCAGGACAATTGGCTCAGACTTTAGACCCCAAATTGATCTTGTATTGACCTTATCAACAAAATCAACCTTGTAAATCAGATGTAACCAACTGCCTTAGGACAAACTAGCCGATTTATACAGTCCCTAAATCTAGTTAGGCAAAAATTTAATAAATTAACCTAATCAACTAACTCAACAATGGCTTAATGAATTTTAGAGTAGAAAAAGTAGGTCACCCTATGGGTCATGGCCGCAAGCATCCCAACGAGACTGAAGATTTCAGACCCATAATAGTCTTGTAATAGGTCAGGCAATCAGTAATCACAGAGGCAAACTACGGAGACAGGAGCAGGAGAACAGCACCATGGCATCAAGCACACAGCACCAAAAAGACTACGAAAAAGCCTCTATGGCCTATATGCAAGGTGATTACACCCGGGCTGAAGGCTTAACAGAGCAATTGGTTCGCACCTGCCCTAATGATCCGATGTATCGCCTATTACATGGTCATGTGAACTTGGCACTGGAAAAATATCAGGATTGCATCGGCGAGTATGAGGCCGTTTTAGGCTTAACCAGTGATGCCTCGATTGTGGAATATGCCCACGGGGGCATTGCCGCTGCCCGAGAGCGCCTAACCATAACTGGGGGCTATGCTAACGAAAGTTGGGAGCAAAATAACGGGCCCTTAAGCGGGGGCAGTCCTCAGTTAGAAGATTTTAGTTTTGATGATTTTTCCTTGGGGACTGCGACAGACTTTAATGCCAGTACCACCAAATTTAATAACGCATCTGCGGGGGCAGATAATAGCGCCAACAATAGTCAGAGCATGAGCTTCATGAATGAGTTCGATGACTTTGACAACATTAGCAGTAATGCTTTTGGTGGCTCTTTTGACAATGGCGATGCCACGCAAATGGCGATGGAAAGCGGTTTTTCTGACTTTAGCACCCAAGATTTTTCCGTACCCACTAGAGGCAGCAGCAGCAGTAACAATAGCTTTGCCAGCCCATCTAGCACCTCAGAGGCAGAATTATTTGGTATCGGCGAGGTAAATAACCTCAAAGGGGGCAAAGCCGTAGCCGTAGAAGTCAATGCCGACGGGATTGATCAGGGCAGTTTATTTGCGCCATTTGATAACTTCCCCCTAGAAATGAAAAATATGACCACCGCCGCCACAGCGGGGATCACAGCTTTCATTGCCGCTGGGATTGCGGGGGTGATGATCAGTGGGGCCACCCCTGATCCGGCGCAACGGGAAAAAGTCCGTAATACGGGATTTTTGATGGGCTTGGCAGCAGCCATGGCAGCGGGGGGTAGTGCTTGGTTTTTAGGGCGACGCAGTGAACGCTCCATCCGACGAGCCACCGAAAACCTCCAAGGACAAATTGATATTATTTCGCGGGGCAATCTGGGGGCACGGGCCACGGTATACAGCGAAGATGAATTTGGTCGCTTAGCCAGCACCTTCAACCAGATGATGCAGGTGATCATGACTACCACCAGTGATGCCCAACGAAAAGCCGAAGAAATTGAGCAATCCCGTGAAGACTTACAGCGGCAGGTAATTCGCCTCCTTGACGACGTAGAAGGTGCGGCTCGTGGGGACTTAACCGTACAGGCAGAGGTAACCGCTGACGTATTAGGTGCGGTCGCCGACTCGTTTAACTTAACCATTCAAAACCTGCGGCAGATCGTGCAACAGGTAAAAGCCGCCGCTTTGCAAGTAACCGAAAGCTCTAAGGAAAACGAACAATTTGCCCGCAGTTTGTCCGCTGATGCGTTGCGCCAAGCCGAAGAATTGGGGGTAACCCTTAATTCAGTGCAGATGATGACCGAATCGATTCAACGGGTGGCAGAAAGCGCCCGGGAAGCTGAGCAGGTGGCAAAATTGGCATCGGAAACCGCGCTCAAAGGTGGGGAATCCGTAGAACGGACGATGGAAGGGATTTTGGACATTCGCGAAACCGTCGCCGAAACGACCCGTAAGGTCAAGCGGCTAGGGGAATCGTCCCAAGAAATCGCCAAAATCGTCGGTCTGATTGCCCAGATTGCTTCACGGACGAACCTATTGGCATTAAACGCCAGTATTGAAGCAGCCAGAGCCGGTGAAGCAGGCAAAGGTTTTGCGATTGTGGCGGATGAAGTGCGTCAGTTAGCTGACAAAGCCGCCAAAGCCTCCAAAGACATCGAACAAATCGTATTACAAATCCAAGGAGAAACCAGCAACGTACAACAGGCGATGGAACAAGGCACACAACAGGTTATCGACGGGACAAAACGGGCGGAACAAGCCAGACAATCCCTCAGCGACATTATTCAAGTGTCGCAGCGGATTGATACTTTGGTACGCTCCATCACCGAGGATACGGTCAAACAAACTGAGACCTCCCGCACTGTGGCCCAAGTTATGCAATCGGTGGAATTAACCGCCCAAGAAACATCCCAAGAGTCACAGCGGGTGTCAGGTTCACTACAATATCTAGTAGGCGTTGCCCGTAGCCTATTAGAATCCGTAGAACGGTTCCGCGTCGATCAAGACCGACCAGGTCCTGGAGGACGTTAAGTTATTGATGATTAGCTAAAGGTTAATTTAGCTAAAGACTAAGGGCATACTGAAGCAGAGTAAAAATTTAATTATTAGCTGAGACATATTAGTTGAGATCAGAAGAATTTAGTCACTCTTAAACTAATGATCACTAACTGAACTAATCTTCACTATCTTGATGTTGTACCAGTGATCATCTGCCGTACAAATCTTAATCATTAAGGCTATGGGCAAACCCTTGATAAAGCGATAATTTAAGAGATAAGCAAAATTTTGATGCCGATTACCGTGTCAAATGTTTTGATAAACTCTCTGCTAGATCCCTTGATTTTGAGCTAATCTTTCAGCATCAACTAATTTATAAATTATTTTTATAAATTACTTTTATAAATTACTTTTAAATTACTTTTAAATTACTTTCTGCCAGAAATTGCTGAAACCGCCTAATTTGCTGTCTAGATCAAGATTACTTCTCAATCATGTTATTTTCTTGCCGTAGGAGACTGTTATGAGCCAAGATCAACAGCGTATCATGGGCTACTTCATTGAAGAAGCGCGGGAACACCTCCAAACTATTGAGCAAGGCATCCTGAATCTTCAAGATGTACTACAAAATGAAGATTCAGTTAATGAATTATTTCGCGCCGCCCATTCGATCAAAGGGGGATCGGCCATGCTTGGGGTGGGGAGTGTGCAGCATATTTCCCATCGCCTTGAGGATTTTTTCAAGATACTGAAAGATAACGCAAACATAGTTGTAGATGAGCATCTCAAAAGCTTATTATTAGCTGCTTTTGATCGGTTGCAGGAATTACTAGATGAATTGCAGGTTAGTTTTCACATTGATGAAGAAGTTGCCGCTGAATCTTTGAGCCAACTCAATCCAGTTTTTACGGAATTAGAGCACCATTTAGAAAATTTGCGGACTCAATCCCAGCCCGCCGGTGTTAAATCGCCATCTTCTTGGGCCAGCCCAGAGAGAAATAATACCGATGATTTATTCCAAACGGTGGTCAACGATGACCTGCGGGAGATGTTGCAGTTATTTAAAGGGACAGATGACAGCAACAGTCGGGATGGGTTGCAAGAAATTGCCCAACGCATTCAACAATATGGCATTAAGTTTGGCATACCCGCTTGGAGTAACCTATTAGGCAAAGTTGCCCAAGCTTTGGTCAATAGTGCATTTAGTTATCGCGAACTTGCCCCCGTGGTGATTCGCGAGATTAAGCAGGCTCAAGAAAAGTTTATTTCCGGCGAGGGGCATCAGATTGCAGCTTCTACCGCTTTATTAGATCTCTTGCCTAAACGAGCAGTCGTTTTAGAAGATGATGAAATTAGTATGATTTTTGGGGCGGCTAGCGCGGCTGATGATGATATTTCTATGGGTTTATCCCTTGATCAAGTATTAGCAGATAGGGCAGCGGAATCACCGCCCGTGGCGACTCAAGTGGCCGTGGCAGAGACTAATTTAGGGCAGAATTTAGAACGGGATTCCGGGATTGGTTCGGGAATTATTGACATAGT
Organism: Pseudanabaena sp. ELA607; assembly: GCA_037130765.1. Classification (GTDB taxonomy): domain Bacteria; phylum Cyanobacteriota; class Cyanobacteriia; order Pseudanabaenales; family Pseudanabaenaceae; genus JBAXSK01. Next base: position 4,487 of record JBAXSK010000060.1, on the reverse strand, counting down.
TGATGGTCAAAATGTTGACGCAGATGATTTCCTTGAATCCATACCTGCAATGGATTGGGGTCATGGCAATCCAGCGGGAGTTGCTGGTGGTGATGAAGGAGACGTAGATGGACCCAAAATTGGTGAATCGGAACTAAAGACTTTAGCGAATTTATTTGACAATGAAGAAATTGACTTTGATGCGGCATGGGAAGACATTGAATCGAACGAAACCCAAGTGGCTAACCAAGGAAGCGGCTTTATTGACGATGATTCCTTAGCCGATTTATTGGGTACAAGCGTAGTCAGTAGCCTCAGCGACGATGATACCGATAGCCAGATGATTACCTTATTTGGCGATGAATTCGTGAATAATGAAGCGACTGAAGCCAGCAGTTTGTTCCCTGACGACATGGGTAAATTAGATGAGGATGTCACTATCACTGCTACATCGTCACCGCAAACCGCCGCAGATTTAGGCACAGAAGCACTGTTCCCTGACGTTCTTAATGAAGATCATGTATCTGGAGACAACCTAGATTTAGCTAATGAATTAGCGGATTTATTTGAGGCAAATGCGGTCAGCCATCAATTGCCAGAGGAGCTAGAACCAGCATCACCGATCAATGATGCATCTGATGAATGGAACGAATTCTCTGATTTATTCAGTGGCGAAATAGAAGCTGATTCTAACAGTATCGAAGATGATTTTACTGGTGGTATGAGCGACCAGTTTAATGCTTTGATTAACGACGCTGACTTAATGGAGCAAACCATTGAAAATACTCCATTTAATGATCAGAATGACTGGGATATTTTCGATACTGACGATAGATTCAGCGCAGAAGTCCAAGAAGAAATTAGCTCTTATGAAATTGAAGATCCTGACGCTGCGGATTTTAATGATTCTAATGAATTTCAAGAAGATGATAGTTTGAGCGGTTTAGATAGCTTCGATCTTGATGGGGTGGACATATCACAGCAGATCGCCGATGCCGCCATTACCATTGACGATCAAGATATGGTCAATTTCAGTAATCAACTCAACACTGAAACAGATGATGAGATTGATCCAAGTATAGACACCTTAGTAGAAGATGGTTTCAGCGCTAATTTTGCTGAATCTGTAGCCCAAAGTGATCCGGCAAATTTGCATGATTTAGAACTTTTAGATAGTTTAGGGAGCAATGATGTAGAGAATAAAATTCATGGCGACGTGCTTCTAAATAATGATGATTTAAATGATGATTTATTAGCGCAACTATTTGAGACTTCAGGGGATGATGTAATCGCAGATCCAGACCATGATAACGATCAGAATCAATGGGATAGTTTTGAGGGTATTGGCGACGATTATGAGCCAGATCAATCATTACAGATTCAGGATAGCTCCGATCAAAACAGTAATCCCCACCAGCCGCCGCATCCTATTGCTGGGCTAGGGGATTTAGCCGACCTGTGGGAGCCAAAAGATGCCACCAGTGATGATTCATTTGTCGAAGCATTAGCGATCCACACCTATGAGCCAGAAGAAGATCTCAGTTTCGACAACTTAGATTTAGATGGATTTGATCAGCATCAAGCCGAAGTGAGTGAGGCCATAGCGGATCAAATCAATAGCGAGCATGGATTTGATTTAGGGGCAGGATTCTTAGAAGGTTCTAGCAATTCCGCCCGGGGCAACAATGATGAATGGGATGAATTGAGTCAGGCTCAGATTAATCCCATTGCTGATGCGATGGCAGCATTAGAGCATGATGTCTTTTTAGGGAGTAGCCATGACACCTCAGGCGACCATGCCGCAACAGATAATTGGGAATCGGAAATCACAGAGATTTTCCAAATGGAGCTATCTTCTGAAGATTTATCTGTCCTAGAACATCTGCCTAGGGAATCTGATGCAGCAGATAGTTCATCGGAAGAAAAGTCTTTTGGTAATCGAACTATTGACAATTTAGTTGATTTCTTTGATTCTGAAAGTGAGGTAGACGAGAGTAGTGGTGATGATTTTGCCACTGCTAACAATGAATTATTGGATCAAGGAAATTGGCCAGCAGAAATCCACTCAGGAATTACAAGTGAGGCAAGTTATTCAATGGACCAGACTAACCAAAATTTCGGCATCCATAGCCAAGGCATCAGTGATGATTTAGATTTAGATGCTTTAGCGGCGCTAATTGACGAACCAACGGTTTTATTTAATCGCAACGAAAACAGTAATGCAGGGGAACAGGGTAGCGCTGGAACTAGCAATAACGACAACTTTAGCAATTTTGACAGCTTAGACGATTTAGAAGCGTTAATTAACAATCAAAATCCGGCCCCAGTTACTTCAGCCCCTAAGATGGCAGAGCCAGCCCTAGACACCAGTGGTAATAGTCCAGATATGGAATCTAAGGGTGATGATTTTGCCGATTTAGCCAACTTCTTGGGCACTATGTACCAGAAAGATGTGGGGCCCATGGTGACCAAAGCAAATCAGCGTGGTGTACAACCCAAACGCCAAAAATCTACTGATGGGACAATGCGGGTGGATGTCCGTCACCTTGACAGTTTAAATAACTTGGTGGGGGAACTGGTAGTTAACCGCAACTTATTGGAACAAGATCAGGAGCGGCTCCAGCAGTCCATTGTCAACTTGTTGCATCAAGTCCAATTACTCAGCGATGTAGCCCAACGGATGCGGGATCAGTATGACCGCTCGTTATTGGAAGCATCTTTAGCGGTGCGGCGGAGTGTCACTGCGCCGATTTTTGGTTCGGCCCGTAGCCATCTGAGTCATGAAAATAATGATGATAACGGGGATAGCAGCGTTACCTCAGACTTTGACGGCATTGAATTTGACCGTTACACCACATTCCACGTTTTGTCCCAAGAGATTATCGAGTTAACCGTCAAGATTCGTGAATCAGCCTCTGACATTGAGTTCGTAGTCAGTGAAACCGAACAAGTCACCCGCCAGTTAGGGATGATTACGACCCAAATTCAGGATGATTTGAAACAGTCACGGATGGTACCATTTGCCCAGATTGCCGATGTCTTACCCCGTGGGGTTAGAGACCGCGCCATCAAGAGCGGCAAACAAGCGGAGCTAGAAGTGCATGGGCGAGAGACTTTAATTGACAAGGCAATTTTAGAAGAACTCAAAGATCCCCTAATTCATATTGTGAATAATGCGGTGGATCATGGTTTAGAGAATATGTCTACTCGGACTAGTAACGGCAAGCCAGCCGCTGGCAAGGTTACCGTTCGCGCCTATCATCAGGGCAACCAGACCGTCATTTCCATTAGCGATGATGGCGGCGGCATTGATCCAGAAAAAGTCAAAGAAAGTGCCGTGCGAAAAGGAGTGCGTACCCAAGCGGATGTGAATCGTTTAACGGAAAATGAAGTTTATGCTTTATTATTTGAGCCAGGATTTAGCACCGCCGCCAAAGCCGACGAATTTAAGGGCAGAGGCGTGGGCTTAGACGTGGTGAAAACCGCCCTAGATGACATTCGTGGCTCTATGATGATTGAATCTGGTTTAGGTAAAGGGACTACGTTTACGATTCGCTTGCCATTAACCCTAAGTATTTCGCGAGCCATCTTCTGTATCAGTGATCGGGCGCGGGTGGCATTCCCCGTAGACGGTTTTGAGGATATGGTGGAAGTACCCCAAAGCCGCATTATTATTAACGAACAGGGGCAAACCTGCTTACCGTGGCGCGATGCGGTGTTACCGTTCCAGCATTTATCAAACCTGCTGACCTATAACCGCCACATCAGCCGCAGTAACATCTATGGCAAGCAAGAAAATGATGAATATTGCATTATTATTCTGCGCAATGAAACTAGCTATTTAGCGGTGCAAGTTGATCAATTTTTGGGTGAATTTGAGATTGTAATCAAGCAATTGGAAGGGCCCATTCCTAAGCCTGTCGGTATTGCTGGGGCGACGGTGCTAGGGGATGGCAAAGTGATGGCAATTGCCAACGTATTGGAATTGTTTGATATTGCCAGCGGTCGTCTACGTCCTCTGACTAGCAGCGAACCGAAGCAGATTAGTACTGAAGTGGAATCAGCCATTGATCCGACGGTACTGATTGTAGATGACTCTATTACAGTGCGCGAACTGTTATCACTGACATTTGCGAAGGTTGGTTATCGGGTGGAACAAGCCAAAGACGGTCAAGATGCTTGGGAAAAACTCCGCGCTGGTTTGCCTTGTGATTTAATTTTCTGTGATATTGAGATGCCTCGGATGGATGGACTGGAATTATTATCACGGCTGCAAAAAGATGGGCGTTTGAGTCAAATTCCGGTGGCGATGTTAACTTCTAGAGGGGCAGATCGCCATCGTCAAACCGCTGTCCAGTATGGGGCGAAGGGCTATTTCACTAAACCCTATTTAGAAGAAGAGTTGCTCAGTGCTTCTAATCGGTTACTCAAAGGTGAGAATTTAGTGCAATAAGGGAATATAGTCAGTTGACCACCCCCCGCCTACGGCGTACCCCTCCAAGGGAGGG
>JBAXSK010000006.1:0-47721 GCA_037130765.1 Pseudanabaena sp. ELA607 | reverse complement strand
CCAAACTATTTGAAGAAAACACTGGCAGAAAATACAATGACCTTATCCACGCAGATATAATCGCTAAAAATATATCTAAATTCGATAAAATTGCTAAGAAATGCCCATCATTTGAGCGATTTGTTCAGAAAATCACTTAAACATATATTCTCATAGTTAGCGATCCTGCCGTTGCCGTCACAGTTTATCGTACCAGCCAAATTCAAAGATATTGGAGTAGACCATGAAAATCAAATATGATCCTGAAGTAGACGTAATTCGGATTACCCTCAAAGATGTAGACATTGAAGAAAGCGAAGAAGAAACAGAAGGCATTATCCTAGACCTTGATATAAACGGTCATGTCGTTGGCATCGAAATCTTGCAAGCATCCAAACGCATCGATAATCCCCAAGCGATCGAATACATGATTACCCAGTCAGCAATTCCCTCACTCAATCCTAAAGTTTTAGTCAAATAATAATTAATGCGCTTAATGGCGATCGGGAGGTTCGTACAGGATTGCTCAAGTAAAAAGTAAAAACAAATCAATGTAAAAGATTATGAATCATACCCCTACTAATAAATTGCGGCTGATTAGCGATCGTCAAATCGAAGCCCTATCAAAACAAATTGCCGAGAGATTTGCGCCAGAAAAAATCATCTTATTTGGTTCCTATGCCTATGGAATTCCCCATGATAATTCTGATGTCGATCTCTTAATCATCATGGAATTTACGGGGCGCAAACTTGCTAAAAGAATGGAAATTTGGCAACAAGTGCAGCCCGAATTTCCTACAGACTTGATTATCAGAACACCTAGTGAGATGATTTGGCGATACGAGCAATTCGATCCCTTAGTAAGAAATGCAGTTGATTTTGGCAAGGTGCTTTATGACCGAAATAATCATTGAATGGCTAAATAAAGCTGAAGAAGATTGGCAAGTTGTTTGCTTACTAAGCCATTCTGATTTAGCAGCTTACAATACGATTTGTTTTCACGCTCAACAATGTGCTGAAAAACTCCTAAAAGCATTGTTGATACATCACCAAATAGTCCCTGAATATACACACAATCTAGTAAGACTTCGACAGAAACTAAGTAATTATTACAGCGATTGGAATGTAACACTTGATGAATTAGAACTGCTGTCGGCTGCATCAGTTGAGTTTAGGTATCCAGGCGAAGAAGCTGCTCCCGAAGATGTTGAAATCTGCATTGATATTTGCAATCGCTTGCGTAATCAGATTTTGGTAATTTTACAAGCGCAAAATTAATCCTTGTTAAACTCAATGCGCTTAATGGCGATCGGGACGTTCGCACAGGATTGATAAAATGAAAATAGAGTATAACAAGCCTTTTCACTGGAATGTAGATAAAAATAATCAACTGCAAAGAGAGCGTGAGGTCAACTTTCAAACAGCTATTTTGGCTATAATAAGTGACAAATTACTTGATGTGATTGACCATCCTAATCAGGAGAAATATCCAAATCAAAGGATTTTCATTGTTGAAATCAATCATTATGTTTATCTTGTGCCATTCGTAGAGAATGATCAAGAATTTTTCCTCAAGACCGTTATTCCCAGTCGTAAAATGACAAAACAATACTTAGGAGAATAATACTATGCATATCCAACTTGATGATTACGAACAAGATATTTTAGAGTCCGTAGAACGCGGCGAATGGAACTCTGTAAAAAACTTACAGCAAGAGATTGAACAGTATCAACACCATGCGCGTAACTACATCGCATCAATCCAAAAAGTCACAATTGAACTACCCAGTAGCGATATCGCATCTTTAGAGGAATTAGCCAATACTTCAGGCGTATCCATGCCTTTGCTACTCTCAAGCATCCTCCATCAATATATCGGCTCCCAGTCCATTTACAGCCCTTAAAACTGTTAACATTCAACCCAGACAAAGAGGTGATCACCCGATGGATCGACTAAATACCTATCGTCAAATTATCCGTAATACCCTCAAACCCTATATCAGTATTACCTATGCCAACGTCAACGGCAAAAATCGCGCCGCCTTTGACCCAGAAACAGACCAATACATCATCCTTTTTGAAGGCTGGAATGATCAACAGCATCTGCATAGCGTTTTGCTACATATCGAAATTGTCAATGGCAAAGTCTGGGTGCAATATGACGGAACTGAAGATGGCATTACTGATGAACTCGTCAAAGCTGGTATTCCCAAAACAGACATCGTACTCGGCTTTCATGAACCTGAAGTTCGTCCCTACACTGGATACGCGATCGCCTGAAACTGAACGCCCTTAATAGCGATCATGATGTCGAGCGAGGATTGATCAAGTAAAAAGTAAAAACAAATTATCACGACAACTGCAAACAAGCACTAATTAAGGATGGTTGGGAAATTACCCATGATCCTTACTTTTTCCGTTGGGGCACAAAAGACCTATAGTCACTCCAAATAATTCTGGCACATTAAAACCACTTGACTACTCCCCACCTGCGGCGCTTTTCCTTGGAGGGGTGGCAGGCAAAGCCTGACGGGGTGGTATTATTTATTGCCTTCAAGCCGTGCCATTCTTACTTTGATTAACTATAGGATTTATTTAGCGCTTCTATCTAGAATTCGTACTCACTGATAAAGCACAAACATTCTTTTCTGGTTCCGACTTAGGCGCAACAGGATTAGGCGGCAGCAACGCCACAATATGGGGTACAGGACGCGGCTCATATCGCATCACCGACTTACCACGATAGGCTAAAGCCGCACTAGCACCCGAATCTAGCATCACCACATCAGACAAACCCGCCTTAGCAAGCACTTTGCCTAAACCCACCGAATCAATCATTTCCATCGTCACACCAATGACAGGGCGACCACTGCGATCAATTCCCCAAAAAGCGCGGTCACGACTGGCATCAAAACCATACAAACGCCCGAAAGCCTCTGCTGGTTGAGGTTTACCATCGCGCACCAGCCAGCCAGCAGCCACAAAAGCATCGGTTGCATCTGGTAATTCCGCTTGGACACTTTCTAAGGAAATATGCTTCTTGGCATCAAAGGGAACGAACTTAACAGCGGTAGGGCTAATTAATACCAAAGGACGACCATTTAAGAGGGGATTCTCTCCTTTATTACCAGTATCAAATTTACCCGCTTGACTAGAATTTTGACTCAATACTGGGCCAATCATTTTATTGCCATCAATGCGCTCTAAAGAAAAGAAACCGCCATCCACCGCTGCAATCGCATTGGGAATCATCTTTTGCTGAATCTCTTCTACCGCAGCCCTTTTATCGGCATGGGCAGTGACAGGACGACCACCATAAACCAAAGTCAAACTTAAACCATCCACCGCCACGTTCCGTTTTTCAACGGGAGTGGTGAAGTTAATCTCACTCTGGCGCATGGCAGGTAATAGGGTGAGGGATTCGCTAACTTGACCAGCACTAGCTTGTTCAATCACATCATTAAATCGAGATTGACCGTAACGCATAATGCCGAGCAAATCATCCGACTCATTGGCAGTGCGTTCTTGGCGCGGATCAAGGCTCATGGTCAAAGCCGCTTTATAGCCACTATCTTGCACCATTTGCTTGGCGCGTTCCGTATAGTCCCCTTCAGGATAAGTGAAATACTCAATCGTAATCCCTAATTCCTTCTCTAAAACTGCTTTAGAATCTTTCAACTCCTTGGCAATTTTGGCATCATCTAATTCGCGGAAATTAATATGATTCACCGTATGGGAAGCAATGGTAATAATGCCACTCTTCTGCATCTCCCGCAGGTTATCCCAAGTCGCCTTCGGTTTTTTGCCCCCAGTGCCGACAAATTTCGTATGCACTGACCACACCGCAGGATAGTTATATTTCTGCAATAGGGGGAAAGCGTATTTATACTGTCCGACATAATTATCATCAAAAGTCAGCAATACTGGCTTAGCAGGCAATGGCGCACCGGTACGCAGATGAGCCACCATTTGATCCATTGAAATTGGGGTATAGCCACCGGTTTGTAAGGTTTGCAGATGGCGCTCAAAATCTTCTACGGTCACATCCCAATCCACATCTTTGACGGGAGTGATGTCATGGTACATAATGATGGGAATACGCGCATTTTTAGCCCGCTCGCTAATATTAGGAAAAGGTGCGGGATTAAAGCTAGCAACTGTATCAGGGGTAATTAAATTACTTAAATTAGCAATGATTGGCAGCGGATCATTGGCAATAGCATTAATGGCACGGACTTGATATAAAGAAGTCGTTACCGGTTCTAGGGGCGAGCCTTGGCAAAAATTCGGGCTAATAGTTCCCGTACTCACCCGAGTCAGCGGCGGTAGTGGGCTGGCTCCACCAGCTTGACTACTAGCCGAAAAATTGTCCGTACTATCCACAGGTCGCAAAGTACTGGCAACTTGCGGTACGGCAAATCGCGCCGCTAAACCAGCCCCTAATCCGGCTCCCGCCACAACCAAGCCAAGAATCATCCAAAAAAAAGTAACCTTACCCTTACTCATAGCCGCTCTGTGGTGATGCTAAATCTGTATGCCAAAAATATATTGTGATGCGCTTGATTGCGCTGTGCTTGGTTGATATTACTACTTTAACTACGAAAATCTGAGTTACCTGTACAACTTTACCTGCAAAACTTTGTCTGGACAACCAGGGGATTACTCATCGTTGACACCAATAAATCATAGACATAAGTAGGTCGGTGTAATTAAACTAAAGATAACTGTAGGTTGGGTTGAACCATGAAACCCAACACCAGCATGGGTTACACAGTCCCTCATCCTACAAATAATTAATCCGGTTTACTTAGCGATTTTTAGTCTAGTAAGGCACACATGATTTTATCTAAGCTTGCTAAGCCTGTAACTCACCAGCATGAGAATTGCTATAAGCTTGCCATAAAATCTTCAATAAATCCTAGATCTGCCACGACCACTAGATATTTTACAGCTAAAACTCAGCCTCAAATTTTGAGCAAATTCAGACAATAAACTAAACCCCAACCATGATCCCCCAATTTATGATCTTAAGATTAAGGATTACAACAATTAAACCCAAAAACAATCACCGTTAGGTAGAATAAATTCATAGCAAATATAGAACCAATCAGGCACATTCAAGCCGACCATAAACCTTAGATTTAGATAGACATAAAAATCCAAGAAAATCCAAGCTTTGGCTTGACTTTGGTTTAACTGATGTTACTTCTATAGATGATTTGATTTAATAAATGATCCAGAGAAATAGCTAAGATAAACAAGGAGGTTGACGATTATGAAACTCCATATCATGATGGCAGAAATGGTGCAATATTTAGCCGATGGAATTGCCCGTTTGTTGATGCCGAGCAACGTTACAGATGACTATCCTGCCACTGGTGAATTACCCTATACGGGGGATCAAAACCTCAGAGAAAGGCTCGAGCGGGTACGCTAGAAACCAACATAATTACCAGTATTGCTAGTATAATTAGGGGTTGACAATTAGTGTTTTGCCATAGATTTTGCATTGGTTAAGTGCTACCCTTAATTAAGTCTAGAAATTTGATGCTCGTTGATGTTTGAATTAGCTAATTCAGATTTTCTAATTAGAATTTACTGATTTGCCTTGAATCAGTGATATATCTAATCAAGATGAGCATCTGTTGAGGTATGGAATGTCTGCTTTGCCGCCGGATTCGGAACCTAATTTTTCGCAAAACGCTTTGATTAATCATCAAGAGTCATCTAAATCGGTGGCTCTTTTGTTGCGGGGCAAGACATCCTTAGGGATAGCTTGGATGCAGGAAAACTTATTTTCTTCTTGGGCTAACGGTTTGCTCACTTTGGTTTGTGTGTGGCTGTTGTACCAAGGAGCGCAGGGAATTATTAGCTGGGCAGCTACGGCGCGATGGCAGGTAATTAGCAGTAATTTCCCCTTGTTTTTCACGGGGTTGTATCCCCATGCTGATTTATGGCGGATTGGTGCTCTCTTAGCGGTGATCGCTGGTTTAGCGGGGGTATCGTGGGGATTTTGGCACCGGTTACGCCGAGGGATTGCGGTGGTACTGGGGGCATTGGTGGTAGTTGGCTTATTAGTTAGTGCTGCGCCGTTATGGTTTGTGGTTTGGGGAGTAGCCGTCGGCATTGGTTTTAGTCTAGGGCAATGGCTCAAGGGCAAAGATTGGTCGTGGCGTAATGAGTCAATCGCTTTGGGTTGGCTGATGTCTGTGCCGATTTCTTTGTGGTTAATGGGCGGCGGACTTGGTTTAGGCAAGGTCGAACCAGACCTGTGGAATGGCTTGCTCCTGACTTTGTGCATTGCCGTTTTAGGGATTGGCTTGTCTTTTCCTTTGGGAATATTGCTGGCTTTGGGGCGGCAGGGGCAATTGCCGATTATTAAATGGGTGTGTGTAGCCTATATTGAATTGGTGCGGGGTTTACCCTTAATTGGCGTGTTATTTATGGCGCAAGTGATGCTGCCGTTATTTTTTCCGGCGGGATGGGAGGTGCATCGGGTGGTGCGAGCAGTGGCGGCCTATGCTTTATTCAGTGCGGCCTATTTAGCCGAAAATGTGCGCGGTGGCTTGCAATCTTTACCTAAAGGACAAGCCGAAGCAGCCAAAGCTCTAGGTTTTAATCCATTGCTAATTACGGGCTTAATTGTGTTGCCCCAAGCATTGCGCCTGTCAGTTCCGGCTATTGTGGGGCAATTTATCGCCTTATTTAAAGATACTTCTTTGGTGGCGATGGTAGGCTTGGTTGACTTGATGGGTGTGGCGCGGACGGTTTTATCCCAACCAGAATTTATTGGGCGTTATAGCGAAGTTTATTTGTTTACCGCTGGACTGTACTGGATTTTCTGTTATTCGATGTCCCAAGCGAGTCGGCAACTCGAACAAGGCAAGTAAGGATCATAACCGCAGCAAAAAACTAGGGCTGGCATAGGGGCACAGCCCTTACATATAATTCATGAATTATTCAGCTAGGGGCAATTTTCCCCCGTGGTTGTCCGATAATGCTTGACGTTTTATTTCTCAATTGTGACCGAAATCATTTTGTCCCCGCGACGAATCGCCTGCACTACTTCTATGTCATTACTGCGACCAAAAGCAGCATATTGGCCATCTAAAAATGGTGTCGGGCCCAAGGTAATGAAAAATTGACTGGTGGCACTATTGGGATTGGGGGTGCGGGCCATGGAAATCACACCAGCGGCATCGTGTTTAATCAGGGGGGATTTACCTTGGGGCAAAGTTGCACCCACTGTTGTTTCGGTGTCACCTTCGGCCCAAATCTCTAGGGGGATTTGCTTGCCCGAGCCGCCAGTACCATTGCCTAGAGGATCGCCACCTTGAATTACAAAGCCGGGTTCGACCCGATGAAACGTCAGCCCATCATAGAAATTATGTTCTGCCAAATCGACAAAGTTTTGTACTGTAATTGGGGCGTGTTCAGCGTCTAACTCCACCCGAATCACACCTTTGTCGGTGGTAATAACGGCACAAGGCATGGTAGCTCTCCTACTTAATCTAAATTTACTTGAATCTATTTACTTGATTGACCGAGAAATTGCTATTAGATTCAGCAATGGTGCAAGATCCCTAGCTAGTTTAGCCTGTCTGCGGCTTGTGCCTTTCTGCAACTTGTGATTTTAGTAGCTGCGATCCAATAGGCCAATACCAACCATAGACCAATACTCAAAACCACCAACACATACCAAGACAAAAGCAATATCGGACCTAACTTGTTTGTAAGGTGCGATGGAATTAACCAAGGCCAGAAATTCCAGCGCTGCGCTCCGTCATAATCTTTATCAGATATCATAAATCGCCGCTGCGAATCACCGGTAATCGGTACGCTGGGGGGGAGGGGCAAAACCTTGGCTTGGGTGGTGAGCTTAATCCAAAAATTTTGATAGCGGTGTGGCACTTGGGGTAAGTACTGGGTTGGACTAACCGTAGTGCTGTTTTGCCAAATGCCGCTACGGATTGCCTGATAGATTTCTAGGTTGTGAATCAGGCTAATACTAGGAATTTGGAACAAAATACAGCTGGTTAAAATTAATATTGTTACTTTAAGCGAAATTTTTTGTAAAAATCTTGCTGTCATTTGGGCTATAAAACCCGATGCACCAAAGACTGATTTAGAGGCTGATTGATGGGCTTCTGCCAATTTTGCCCCTAATTGACTGCCATGCAAACCAATTGCTGAACCTAATAGAACCGTTAAACCGGGCACTAAATGCACCTGAAATCTGGCTCCATAAGCATGATCCCCAGCCCAAGTTAGCCAATTAGCATAGATCGTAATTGAGGCAATAAATAAGAATAGGGTTAATGTCAATAATTGCCGATGATTGGCTGATAAGTACCGCCATAGCACTACGGTGATGATCAGCGCCGGTAATAGCCAAGGATTTGTCCAAATAATGCCTTTATCAATACCCCAAATTGGTTCAGTTAAACCAGCGAACCAACTACCATGAAAATCTTCTAAAGGAACCCCTGCTCTAAGGGGATTACCAGTTTTAATGAAGTTATAGCCTGCCACGATAGCTATGGCGATGCCGTTGCATATACCTTGGGGAATAATGAGCCATCGCCACCGCTGCCAAAAGTTTTGATTTGAATTTAAATAGCTTTTTTGCATTATGCCGCTTCCCGTAGCGTTAATCACAAAAAGCCAAATACTACCTAGCACCATGGGTAAAGCTGTGGTGCGAAATAATAAGGCGATCGCTACCATGACACTAGAAAACCACACCCATTTTAGGCTGCTGCGCTGTAACTCATCAGAATCCTGATTTAAATTTATCTCTGTATCTATATCTAAATCAGCATCAGTAATTGTTGCATCGTTAGATATTTGATTAGATAAATTTTGATCCCACAAATTAAGCGATTTCTGCCAGCGCAACCAGCCATAAATCATGCCCAAAAAGCAAATTCCTAGCTGTACTTCTTCCTGTCCTTGTTTCCACATACTCCAGAAAATACTGCCAAAGGTGGCTAAAGTTGCGATGCCTAAAGCTAACCATTGATCGCACCCCAAAGCCATTGCCACTAAAATTTCTAGCCAAAAAATTAGCAACAAACAAGACAAAGACACTAAACTACTAACAATAAATCTTTTAACTCGTAAAACATCGGCATTTGACCAACGGAATTGTGCGGCTAGAGGTTGAGTGACTGCTACAGAAATTAGGTGATAGGGAACAAATAACAGCGGTTGCCCAGGGCCCCAACTTGAAATATATGTGCCGTTTTGATCGACAAATAGAGAATAGCCTCCCCGTTCTGGCTTGCCTTGGGATGCGACTACTAAGCCGCCGGGAGTGAAAACCTGATCCGTTACACGCAGCCGATTCAGGGCATCCCCAGAATCAAAAGTACCCGACATTGACCAAAGACCAGTTAAAAACACCGCTAAGGTTACGGCTATGCACCACTTTTTTAATTTTAAAACATTTGTCATAAAATTATCATATAAAAAAGGTAGGTTTGAGGAGAAAGAAAAATCAATTCATACTGCCTATATTCTTTAAGGATTCTACAGGGAAAATATTTGAATTTGGGCGCTGTAATTTAGTCTTTTTGTAACAGTCTTTTTGTAACAGTCTTTTTGTAACAGTCTTTTTGTAACAGTCTTTGCGTAATTTTTCTCGAGATTATTTAGGATTTGACCACTGCATATTGTTTACGAGTTTGGAAAGCAAAAATTAAAGCAGCAAAAGTACAAATCCCAGCTAAATATAACGGATAGGCATAGGTATTAGGATGGGCTGAATTGACAATTACACCAGCAATTACAGGGCCAACGGCATTAGAAACGCTCAGATAAGAAGAATTTAGCCCTAAAACTGTCCCTTGTTCTTCGGGTTTAGCATTGAGGGAAATTAGTGCCCCTAACATCGGTTGGACAACGGCATTGAGCGTGGAAAATATGATGCTCACAATCACAAAATAGGTCACATTTACCCAAATTGGCATGGCGATAAATGACAAGCTGCGGACTAATAAACCGAGAAATAATATCTGATCTAACTTGAAAATTTTAGTTAATACCGATACGCCCCAAGTTTGGACTAACACGCCGAAAATACCAAACATAAAAAACATTAAAGTTAGATTGTCATTATTTTGTTTGAGTACTTCGAGAAAATAGGGTTGAAAGGCAAAAGTAAAAATAGTAAATGTTGTGCCAACTAGGAAATTAATAATTAGTAGCACACCAATTTTAGGCATGAATAAACCTTTGACTAGATTATCTAGACCTAAGTCAAATATTTTATTTTTGGGTTTGTTTGGTGATTTTGTGATTTCTTGCTGATCAATTGTTTTTGTATTTCTCTCAAATGAATTATCAGCGGGATTATTAGCAGAGTTATTTTCAGGCTTGGTTAATTGATGATTGAGGGTTTCTGGTAATAAAAATATGGTTAGGATTAGCGCAATAGTCGCAATACCAGATGAAGTGATAAATGATGCCCCAAGACTAATTTTTTGGGCTAATAAACTAATAGCGGGCCCAAGAATAAAACCTAAGCCAAAAGATGCCCCGAAAATTCCAAATCCTTTAGCGCGATTGGCAGGAGTCGTCACGTCAGAAATCACCGCTTGAGCGACAGAAGCATTTCCCCCGGTAATGCCATCAAGGAGCCGTGCCATAAATAATAACCATGCTGTAGTTGCCATACCTGCCATCAAATTAGCAACTACTGTACCTGCTAAACTAATGATTAATAATGGTTTGCGACCGTAGCGATCAGCTAATTTACCAATCACTGGGGTAGAGAAAAATTGCGCTACAGAAAAGATGGCAAAAACTAAACTAACTTGGAAATCATTGAGTTGAAATTCGCGCCCGTATTTGTATAGAACTGGGATTAAAATTGTGAAACTTAGGGCGTTGATAAACGATATTAGCGCAATAATCCAAAAGGTACGATTCATGAAGTTTTTTTTGATGATTAAGCTTCGGTTAGACAGATTGTTGGCTAAAAATTTGTCGGGTTTACAGTGATGGAAATTAATTACGCAATTACAAAATTACGCAATTACAAATTATCTACAAATCTGGGATGTTACTTTAAGCTTCACCACCGATAGCAATGCGAAATCCCCAAAATATTAATAATAAAGTTAGCAAGACTAAATCCCAAACTTGCATTTTTAAAGGATTCCAGCGTACTTGATGGGTATCAGCAGCGGTGAAGCCTCGCACTTGCATCGCATTGGCGGTTTGTTCGGCGCGGGTAAATAAATTATCTAAAAGCCTTTCTGCTACTAATAACCAGATTTTAGCGGTACGTTTTAAACCCAAACGTTTCCAGTGAATGGCACGGGTGCGAATGGCGCGGACCAGGTTTTGAATTTCTTCCAAAACTAAGGGCACAAACCGAAGGGCTAGGGTTAAAGTTAAAACTATTTCCGTGGTGGGAATTTTTAGCCAACTCAGGGGACTAGATAAACTAGCCAGGCTAGCGGTAATTTCTTCGGGGGCTGTGACCAGTAAATATAAGGTGGGGGCGTAAATGTAAGTAAAAATTAGAGTGCTAACTTTAATCCCTAATTCTAAGGAACGGCGGGTGATCGTAATATTCCCCGCTTTCCAGACAACGTAGCGATAGTTGGTGGGTTGCTTATAATTCCCAGTGAGGGGAAACTGTGCTGTAGTGATGCCGCTAGTGACGTTATCTTTGTTGATGATCTCAACTATGGGGCGACGGGGCTGATTGCTGATATTTAACCCATCGGGCGAAATCACCGCAATCACAAAAGTCATTGCCCCTAAAAGTAACAAAAGCCCCATCTGTTGCTTCCAGACGCGCAGGGGGATTTTTGCCGCTAGGGTTAAAACCAATAGCACAATGACAATAGCAATGCGCCAAAAATCATGGGCTTGCACCGGAGTCAACAAAAATGTGAGTAACCAGAATAACTTAACCCGTGGGTCAAGGCGATGTAGCCATGTGATCGGTTGCTCAAGGTACAAGCCAATGGGCAATGAGCGCAAAATATCCACGAGTAGCTACCTGACAAAACAATGAACCAGCCAACGGATTAACATTGTAGCGGTTATGGGCAATGGCGGCTAATGCTTGATCAAGCTCCACCCAATAAACATGGCCTAAATCGCAAGGAGAATAGCCCAATCAAATGGAATTATTTTTAATGTCGCTCTCTAATATCACTTGAGGGAATTAAGGACTATCACGATTATTTGAATTGCTCTTTTAGCATATTATGGGGCAAATAAGTATGATTGCTCATAATATTTAACAAAAAAGTTTTTCTCTCACAATTTGCCCTAGCATTTTCCTATAAAATTTCTTACATTGAGATAAGCCCCCACGCCAAGGGCAATCCAGAGAAAACTTTGAGAACAGGACTAAATCCTATGGGTCAACGCATCGCTAGTGCTGAACAGTTGCAAAAGATTGCCCAAGAAATGGCTCAAGCCAAGCGTTTTGGTCAATCAGCTTCTCCCGCCACTAAAGCATTGTTTCAATCTCTAATTCCCATGCAAAAAATGGCGGTTGAGCGCCTGATGGAAAGATTAAACTAGGTTATAGAGATTTTCAGTCTAGTAAGGTATACAGAGTTATATCTAAGCCCGCTAAACAAGGGGCTTAAGCTTATTGTCTATAACTCACTAGCATGAGAATTGCTATAAGATAGATTTTCCAAAACTTCCATAAGGCTGCGATGTTTTAGTCATCAATCATTACTCCTAAATTAGTCCTAAATCAATCATAAAT
Source organism: Pseudanabaena sp. ELA607 (assembly GCA_037130765.1). Classification (GTDB taxonomy): domain Bacteria; phylum Cyanobacteriota; class Cyanobacteriia; order Pseudanabaenales; family Pseudanabaenaceae; genus JBAXSK01. Next base: position 35,000 of record JBAXSK010000006.1, on the reverse strand, counting down.
AAAGGGAGCTTGCCAGTGATGCCAATTTTCGCGGTTAAATGGTGATCGCCATAGTTGAATTAGTTGCTGTTCTAGTTGCTTGCGTTGGTGTGGCGACTGCGGTACATCCCAAGCAAACGTAATCACTACTGCGGCAGGTTGCTGATGTTGATAATGCAACAATTGGTAATTTTGGATGTAGCGCTTGCAATCATGGGCCCCTTGCCAGCGCTTTTGAGAACGGCAGGTTTCCCCCACATACAGCAATAACTGGGCTGACTGATCAATCACAAAATATATACAGGCATCATTGCCCACCAACTGGGGTAACCGATAAAATTCCGCCGGATAGACCGCTAACTCAAAAGGATCAATTTGGCGGCACTTAAACCCATCAGCCGCAGTCCCCTGCGCAAGTGATGAATCCAGATTTGAGTCAAATAAACTGCCCAAAGATGCTTCTAACTGCGCCCCTAGCAGCTTACTCTGCTCAATAGTTGGAATGCCATTGATTTGGTTTTGTTGTTGAATTTGGGATCTAATCCCTAACTGATGATTCAAGATCCCCTGCTTCCATTGGGTTAAAGTAGCCGCATTCATGGCAATCCGATAAGTTGCCCCTTGGTCAGCCAATTTGTGCCGTAATTTACTCTCAACCGTCTGTTTTTGGATTGCTTTAGTTTCTTGCTCTCCCCATAGAGAACCTTGATGATATCCGTGGCGCTTTTGGCTCATAGGGGAAAAGCAATGATTTTCAGTTGCTAAATTCGGTTACTAAATTATGGTGGCAATTGTATTGATAATGATCATTGGCAATGGTCTTAACTTTCCCAAATTATTGACACGACCATAGGGATGCCTTGCTAATTAGGCATCCCTTTATTTTGAAGTTTATAGAAATTTATTTGTGGCGTAAATATTTCAGATCAGTATCAATCTTACTGTTGGCTTAGTGCTGGGCAAATTAAGAGCGCTGTTTATTATTGGGAAAACGCTCTACGCGAGGTCTAGCTTTATTAACCCGCAGCACACGCCCCATCCATTCAGCATCATTGAGTGCAGTAATGGCTGCATCCTCTTCTTTCTCTTCTGCCATATCCACAAATGCAAAGCCACGCATCCGCCCTGTTTCACGGTCTGTAGGTAGTTGCACTCTAGTTACCTTGCCATAATCAGCGAAAACGCTTTGCACATCATCAGGGGTAGCTTGATAAGACAAATTTCCAACGTAAATCGTCACGGTCTAGTACTCTCCAAAGGAAATCAACGAAAACTCAGCCATTCTTCGGAAAGAACTTGATCGATGCAAACCATCACAAACCTCTTAGCCGAACATTAGCATTGCTTTTGATATTTTACATTTTTTGCTTGCGAAAAACGTACTTTGGTTTACATTGTGTGGTTAAATCTTGATTAAGTTTGATGAATTACTCAGCTTTTTGGTGTAACTTTAAGCTTAAATTGCGCCCTTAGACTGTCATCGTGCATTGTGATGAAACTTGCCATAAACTTGCCATAAGATTTGGTCTATGAGTCTACCTTTTGCCCAATAAACTCAATGCGGTAGCTGTCAATTTTAGTGCCGGTGTGGGACTCAACATAGGCGATAATTTCAGGGGGTAACTTGATGTGGACATCCATAATTACGCCGGTTTTGGGGCAATGAACATGACTGTGGGGGGTGCTAATGCTGCCATAAAGCCGCCCTTCCCCGCGCTCTAAGCATTCAATAATGCCTTGGTTTGCAAGGGCTTCAAGGTTTTGGTAAACAGAGGTGTGGCCGATGGGCTTGCCATTTTGGGTGAGGCGATCATAGATGGCACGGGCTGAGAGATGTTCGCCAGATTGCCAGAGCAGTTCAAGGATATAACGCCGTTGTCGGCTGACACGCATCCCCTTTTTTTGGCACTGGTTGAGGGCGCTGATGAGTCCATTGATGGCGGCAGTAGCGGGGGGCGCGTTGGTCATAGGGGCAGATAGTGACAAAAGTTTAAGGGGCGGGAAATTGGAATCTAGATTGATAGGTAATGTTATGCAGAATAAGCCGCAAAGATAAAATAAAATTGTTTTATTGAAATACTAATAATCTTAGGTTAAGGATGTTTGATGCTGTTGTGCAGGTAAATGTTTGGCAAATAAAATGAAGCCGCGACATAAAACTATTTAGTAAGAATCAAGAAAATGTCTTATGAATAATTTTAGACTCTAAACAAAATTGCTGCCAAGTCGCTATAAGGATCTGTAACTAAGTTAGCATTTGTGCTAGGAAGAGGGCATCTTTTAGCTTTTCGACAGTTGATATAGCTTAGCTAAATTCTCCTGAGTAAGCCTAAGTGATGCGCGAAGGGATGAAAAAAGGTTTGGATCGCGGATTTTATAGATTAAAGGATTTTACAGATTTTGTTTGCAGTTTATTGAGGGATTAAGGGTATTTCATTCCGACAATTGCTAAATTTCCCTGATCAGTGATGGCTAAAATGTCACAAATAGGACTTACGCAGAAGTTTCTAAGACCCTCACCCCTAGCCCCTCTCCCAAAGTGGGCGAGGGGAACCAGAAATTAATCTTACTCCCCTTCTCCCAATAGGGGAGAAGGGGTTGGGGGATGAGGGCAATTTAGGTTTTGCGTAAGTCCTATGAGTAATTTTATTAAAGATGTCCACAAAAAATCTTCGAGGCTTTCTTCTGATGTAAATCCCCAATCCTGACTAGTTTTCTGAATATTGAACATTCCCCAAATTCCCAATCTCTAGATATGTTGTGATAGTCGGTAAGATGAATGATTGACCATATCACTCTCTCTTTGCTTCTCTTCTCTAATTCATACTTGATTCTATAACTCTAGCATTTCCTTGGTTTGGCTATGCATTTAATGTGTCCCGATGTGTCCCGCTGTAAATCCAACCAATATGCCGTCATATTTTTTTCACTTTGGGGATGGTTTTATATGACTAGGCTTGTGGTGGGGTTGACTGATAAAAAAAATTTAGCTAAGTTGTTTTAATTAAACATTTAAATACACACATAAAGGTTAAACATAATGACATAATCAATTGACATCAGTTTAATCGAGTTAATCGAGACAAAATCTAACAATGAGCAAAGTTACTTTACAAGAACGATGGCGCTATACCTTTGACAATTTCATGGCTAAGGGCGCTGTTTCTCTAATTGCCGGATTGGGCTTAATTTCAGTTTTATTTATTGTTTTTACTGCCGCGCTGGTTTCAGGCATTGGTATATTTCCTGACGAGGAGCCTTGGAGTTTTTTAGATACTTTGTGGGAAACCCTAACCCGCACTTTGGGGGTAGATGTAGCTGATCGGGATACTAGTTGGTCGTTTCGTTTTGAGATGCTATTGGTGGCCTTTGGGGGCATTTTCATCATTAGTACTTTGATTGGTTTATTGGGGAGTGGTATTGAAGAGAAATTACAGGAACTACGCAAAGGACGTTCTAAAGTAATTGAAACAAACCACATTGTCATTTTGGGATGGTCATTACAAATTTTCACCCTACTTTATGAGTTAATCATCTCTAAAAATGATCATGCTCAAAATTGTATTGTGATTCTTAGCGAACTTGATAAGGTGGAAATGGATGATATCATTCAAGAACGCATTGGCAAAATTAATACGCGCATTGTGTGCCGGACTGGTACTACCAGTGAAATCGACGATTTGCGTATGGTTGGGGTGCAGTCGGCCCGTGCGGTGATTGTGTTAAATTCACAGACAGAATCTAGTGATGTGGAGTTAATTAAGACTCTATTAGCGATTACTAGCATCCCTAGAGAGGTGGATTCCGAATATCATATTGTAGCCCAAGTCGATCAGCCCAAGACTTTAGAAGTTGTGCAGCTAATTGGCGGTAATCAAGTGGAAACCTTGCTTACTAGCGACCTGATTTCGCGGTTGATGGTGCAAACCTGTCGTCAATCGGGTTTATCGTCGGTATACATGGAAATTGTCAGCTTTGAAGGCAATGAAATCTATTTCAAATTGGAACCGACCCTCGTGGGTAAAACCTACCGTGAGGCTCTTTTAGACTATGGTCATGCCTCTTTAATTGGTGTGAGTGAGGCAGATAATACAATTTGGCTGAATCCTGACCATGACAGGATTTTTAAATCGGGTGATCAAGTAATTGTCGTGACCCAAGATAGTACTCAAGTACAATTGGGTACTAGTAAGGATTTGACCCTCAATCAGTCAGCAATTGTCACCGTTGCACCGGCTGCACCAGCCCCTGAGAAAACTTTGATCTTGGGTTGGAATGAGAATACAGCTAGTACAATTTCCGAATTAGATGCCTATGTGCCGGATCATTCCTTAGTAACAGTGGTGGCGGACTTTGCTGAAGGTGAGGCAATTTTAGCCGAGAAATGCACCAATTTGACCCATCAAACCGTTAACTATATTCAGGGAGATATAACAGAACGGGCTGTTTTAGAAAGTCTAGATATTACCCAGTATAACCAATTGATGGTGTTATCTAATTCCTCTCTGACACCGGAAATGGCTGACGCTCAGACCCTAGTTACTTTGTTGCAAATTAGAGATATTGCCAATCAAAATCATAGCAATAGTGCGGTTGTAGCCGAGATTCTCGATGTGCGTAATCAAGTACTAGCGCAAGTGGCCAAGCCCGATGATTTTGTGATTAGCGAACAGATTATCAGTCGTCTTTTAGCTCAGGTTGCCGAACAGAAGTATCTCAATCAGGTCTTCAAGTATCTATTTAGTCCTGAACAAGCGGAAGTCTATCTGAAGTCTATGGCTAACTATGTCAAATTGGGTGAGCCGGTGAATTTTTATACCGTAGCTGCGGCTGCGAGCAATAAGGGTGAGTCTGCCATTGGTTATCGCATTCAAGCCTATGCTAAGGACCCATCCCAAAATTATGGCGTAGTGGTTAACCCTGACAAATCCGAGGTGGTAACTTTCCAACCAGGGGATAAATTGGTAGTTGTTGCCAATGATTAGCCCAATTTCTTGTAATGTAAGGATTTGAGCGCGATTGGAAGCGCTATTTGATTTTATGCGGGGTAATTTAACTCTAGGCTTTATAAATCCTCTATAAGCAGATTGATAGATTACCCCGCCTAAATACAATCAATTAAATTAAGAATGGTATGACTTGAAAGCAATAAATAACACCACCCCGTCAGGCATAGCCTGCCACCCCTCCACAGGAGGGGAATTTTAATCTTGTCTGTAATTCCCCTCCCGTGGAGGGGTACGCCGTAGGCGGGGGGTGGTCAAGTGCTTTTAATGTACCAAATTAATTTTAAATGACTATAACTAGATCAAAGTATTTAGAAACAAACCTCATCAATCTCAATTATTGGCTAATTAGATTGGCTAATTAGGGATGAAACCTAGCTACAAATCAAATCCTGATATTGACTAGCGGTCATTAATCCAGATAAATCTGCACCGCCATCATTGAGCCGCACCTTAATTAACCAACCCTCACCATAACTATCCTCGGAAATTAACTCTGGGGCATCATCCACCGCTGAGTTAACTTCAATTACCGTGCCATCTACAGGGGCATAAATCTCAGCCACGGCTTTGACTGATTCAACGGTACTAAAAGGATCGCCCTTAGCGACACTCTCGCCCACTTCTGGCAGAGAAACAAATACAATATCGCCTAACTGTTCCACCGCAAACAGAGTAATACCGACGGTCACAACATCACCATCTTGGCGGACATACTCATGGGAATCGGTATAAAGCAAAGAATCAGGGTAACTCATGGTTGGGATCAAATGTAGTTAGTGAATAATAGGCGAGAATTTAAAATTTTTTGTTAAGTCGCCCAAGAAATGACTACACAACCGTGTTTAAAGCATGGCTGTATTTGCTTAATAGCTTATAGCTAAACTCGAACGGGATGCACCCTGTTTGGGCAACTTTGCGGATCAATTCCACTGACATCGTTAGCGATCCCCCTTAACAGTTATAATTTGCGGTTGACACAGTTAACAAAAATTTGGATATGGCAGAGGTTACTTTTTTTAATGCCCTCCGTGAGGCAATCGACGAAGAAATGCAGCGAGACCCCACGGTCTATGTGATGGGTGAAGATGTAGGTCACTATGGCGGCTCCTACAAAGTAACCAAAGACCTATACAAAAAGTATGGTGACTTGCGTTTGCTAGATACGCCCATTTGCGAAAATAGTTTTACTGGCATGGCGATTGGCTCGGCGATGACTGGTTTGCGCCCGATTATTGAAGGCATGAACATGGGCTTTTTGCTGCTGGCATTTAACCAGATTTCCAACAACGCGGGGATGTTGCGGTATACCTCTGGGGGTAACTTCAAAATCCCCATCGTGGTGCGCGGTCCTGGTGGTGTGGGGCGCAACCTTGGGGCAGAACATTCCCAACGCTTAGAGACTTATTTCCAAGCTGTGCCGGGGATCAAAATGGTGGCTTGCTCTACGCCTTACAACGCCAAAGGTTTGCTCAAGTCAGCGATCCGTGACGATAATCCGATTTTATTCTTTGAACACGTTTTGCTTTATAACCTCAAAGAAGATTTACCGGATGAAGAGTATTTGCTGCCCCTCGACAAGGCGGAAATCGTGCGCGAAGGCAAAGACATTACCATTTTGACCTATTCGCGGATGCGTTATCACGTTTTGAAAGCCGTAGAGAGTCTCACTGCTAGCGGTTATGATCCTGAAGTGATTGATTTAATCTCGCTGAAACCGTTGGATCTCGAGACGATTTATGCTTCGGTGCGTAAAACCCATCGCGTGATGATTGTCGAAGAAGGGATGCGTTGCGGCAGTTTAGGCGCAGAAATTATTGCTTCCATTAACGATAATTTCTTCGATGAATTGGATGCTCCGGTGAAGCGTTTGGCAGCTTTGGATGTGCCCACGCCCTATAATGGAACCCTTGAAAATCTCACTATTCCTCAACCAGCGGATATTATTGCTGCGGTAGAAGAGATGATGGCATAGGTAACTCAGTCTAACTGAATTGCCTATGTACCTAAGAAAGCCAGAGAATTAACACTTAAGTGTAGTATTACTGGCTTCCTTAGGCTAATTCATTAGGATTTGCGATCTGATTTTCATGGATTATTGAGAATAGATCATCAAACTTAGAATAGTTGTCACTAGCTTTAGCAGCACCTCTAGGCAGGCTTGTCAAAGCATGAAAATCTTGTTAGTAGAAGATGATTTACGCATTTCTCAAGCCATTGTAGAAGCCCTCAGCGACCAGTATCACACAGTGGAAACTGCTACTGATGGGCTATTAGGTTTAAACTATGCTGAGACAGATAGTTTTGATTTAATCATTTTGGATTGGATGCTACCGAAATTAGATGGCATTAGTGTGTGTCGCCAATTACGACAAGGGGGCAACAAAACACCGATTCTGATATTAACTGCCCGGGATACCAGTGCCGAACGAGTTCTAGGTCTAGACGTGGGGGCAGACGATTATGTAGTTAAACCCTTTGATTTACCAGAATTTCTAGCTCGGGTGCGGGCATTGTTGCGTCGGGGGGAAGTGGCATTTGCTCCCGTTTTGACTTGGGGGAATCTAACCCTGAATCCTAGTGATTGCAAAGTTATGTACGGTGAGACAAGCTTACATTTGACTCCCAAAGAATATGCTTTAATCGAATTATTCCTCCGGAATGGGAGTCGTGTGATCAGTCGCGATCTAATTTTAGAAAGAATCTGGTCATTTGAAGATATACCCGGACCAGAAACTATCAAAGTCCATTTAAGAAGTTTACGGCAAAAACTTAAGGCTGCTGGTGCGCCATCGAATTTAATTGAAACAGTTTATGGTTTAGGTTATCATCTCAATCCCCATGTCTAAGGTTCCAACATCCTATTTACATCACCTTCGTAATCGATTACTGTTTTCCTATTGGTTAGTCACAGCAATAATTTTGGGGATTTTCTCTGGAGCAGTTTACTTACTGGTTGCTCATGATCGTAATCAACAGCTCAATCTGCATTTGCATCAGGTTGCTGAATCTTCTATTAAAATATTAGATGTGATTTATCATGAATACCACGAGCTAATCACCGAAGAAAAATATCGCGGTTCTATTCTCATTCAGTCTAATGGAAAACCGTCACCAATTACCCTAACTGAAATGATGAGTAAATATGAAAGAGATTCTGCGATGAAAAGTGGCATCAAACCAACCATGGAAGCAATTATGCCAATGGAGCAAGGAGTAGAATGGTATGATCGGCATAGGCATTTAATGATTCGTGAAGGAGGCGTATTCCTAGAAACTGCCCTACCAGAAACAATTCCCTTTGATGGCTTGTTACAACAGCATGGAAGTATTCGGAGCTTTATTCATCCGGTTTATCAAAGTAATTACACCTCTAGTAGTGCTTCTCGTGATATTGCCACTAAACAAGTCTTTGGTTATGTCCGAGTTACTGAATCAACCCTCAATTTAGAGCTAGAACTAAATCGCCTCAGTTGGAGCTTGGGGATAGGAGTTATGATTGTGGCAGGGTTAGCGGCATTGGGTGGTATTTGGTTAACTAGGGAATCCATTAAGCCGGTGATTGCCAGCTTCCATCGGTTACAACAATTTACGGCGGACGCATCCCATGAATTAAGGAATCCTTTAACGGCAATTCGTGCTTCAATTGCCGTGATGCAAAGCCATCCGGAACGGATTCATGCCGCAGATGTAGCCAAATTAACTGCCATGGCAACGGCAACCGCACAAATGAGTCAGTTAGTAGATGACTTATTATTACTGGCACGGACTGATCAGCAAATTCCAGATCGGCAATCGTGGCGCGAGATTCCCTTAGATGAAATGTTAGAAGATCTGGTAGATTCTCATCAAGATCAAGCGGATGCAGTTCAAATTACATTGGTATGTAGTGATCTGTCGCCAACATTAGTTTATGGCGATCCGATGCAATTCTCCCGTTTATTTAGGAACTTACTGGCTAATGCTTTACAATACACACCACCCCAGGGAACAATTAAAATTACCTGCCATCGCGATACCAATTATGTGCTTGTTAGCGTCAGTGATACAGGCATCGGCATTGCCCCAGAACATTTAGAGCATATTTTTGAGCGTTTCTGGCGTGCCGATCAAGCACGTAGCCAATACGGTAATGGTTCCGGTTTAGGATTGTCTATTGTCAAAATGATTGCGCGGGGTCATGGTGGCGACGTAACCGTGAGGAGTACAGTGGGTGTAGGTAGCTGTTTTGAGGTTAAAATCCCTAGCCTGTAATTTTTTTGCAAAATTTATCCCCCAAATTTCTTTCCGAGATCTTTACTTTTATATCCTAGACTGAGCCTAAACTAATCTAGTAGACCGTTACATTTAGGATTAGGTGCAATCAAGAGATATAAATCGTGATAAATCATTTATGAATCTTCGCAAACTCCATCGCCGTAGCGCTCCATTTATCTTTGTACCACTTCTGATCAGTGCATCCACAGGACTACTAGCTTTCGTCGGTACGGACTGGTTTAAAATGTCCCATGAATTCGGTGACTTAATGAAGTCGTTTCATGAGGGACGTTTTTTAGGAAAGCCACTAGTTCCCATTTATATTCTATTGGTGGGAATTGGTCTCTTAGGTATGATCATTACCGGATTGGGAATGATTAGGACAAAATTCCGATTACCATCTAAGTTCAATTGGCGTTCTACTCACCAGTTGTTAGCACCAATTGCTCTATTACCGCTACTGATCAGTATCATGACAGGAGTAGGTTATCGCTTAGGACGGAACTGGTTCAATATTCCCAAATCCCAAATTGGCATATTGTTAAAGATTCATCAAGGTTCCTATTTCGGTCAAATCGGTCAATCAATCTATATAGTATTATTAGCGATTAGTTTAATTACCCTGATAATTACAGGAATGCAAATGACGGGGATTTTTCATCGAAGCGGTCAGAAATCGGCTAGTTGAATTGGGGAGGAATAGCGTAGCATATTGTACGCTAGAAGAAATGATGGCATAGAAAGCCATGATTCAGTTGATGCAATTTAGTTTGATTTAATTATGAATAGTCCCTAGTTTCATGGATGAAGGTAGGGACTATTGATGATTAAGTGCCATACTCAGATAAATTATGCTTAGATAGATATAGCCTCGCTATCCAACATACTGTTAAAGAATTAAGCCCTATGGCAAGACGCTATATTGTTGACTCCTCCCAAGTACTGCGCCGCGTTGAAGAGCTAATCAACGGCTCATCTAATCGTTATCGGGTCACGGTGCAGGTGGCTAATCGGGCTAAATTTCGCCGCTACGAAAAGGATGAAGACTATGATGATCACCAAATGAAGCCCATTGTGCGCACCATCATCGAAATGTCTGACGAAATTAATCAGCCAGAAATTCTCAACGACTAAGCCCTAACTTGTTCTATTCCTGAATTAATTATTGGTACTATGCCATAAACTTGTTGCGCTTAAGTTTGTAGAATAGGGTTGGCACTAGGTTTAAAACTAAATAAATCTTAGGCTAACTAAACCTAGTGATAATTTTAATTAGTTTAGGGCGTGTGGTTTGACGGGCAAAATTGAGCGCTAAAATTTCTTCTGGCTCTAATTTGCTCTGGCTCTAAACGTTTTACTAAACACGTTTTACTAAACATTTAGATTATGTCACTCTAGTTCTGGTTGATCCATTAATATCTTCGTCCTTTAAGCATAGACATCTAAAAATTATCAATACCTAAAAATTGGAGTAATTAGCTTGAAAGGAATCTTGATTAGTTTTGGGATTAGTTTAGCTGCACTAGTCCTGATTTTTGTCGTGCAGTTTCTTGGTAGTAAATCTATCGCTGCTAATCCTAACAATACCCCTGTCAATCCCACTAATACTGCTGCTGTTCAAACTGTTGCCGAGGCAAATCCATCCATGACTACTGACTACATCACCGATCCTAGTTTTACTCAGACCCCTTCAGGACTACGTTATAAAGATCTCAAGGTCGGCGATGGGGCAACTCCTTTACAAGCGCAAGGGGTTGTGGTGCATTACACGGGTACACTGCTCAATGGCAACAAGTTTGACAGTTCGGTGGATCGTAATTCACCTTTTACCTTCAAATTAGGGGCTGGCCAAGTGATTCGCGGCTGGGATGAAGGTTTGTCCACGATGCAAGTCGGTGGTAAACGGATTTTGGTATTGCCGCCAGATTTAGCCTATGGTGAGCGTGCTGTGGGTAATGGTCTGATTCCCGCTAATTCCACTTTGGTATTTGAAGTTGAGTTGTTACGAGTTAATCCTTAAATTCTCATCAACTCCAACCAATCACAGCTTTAAAGCTAACTGAATTAATTAAAAACACCCTAAAATTACCGACTAAGTTTATGTCCACAACTGCACCGAACAACCCCACCGATACGACCGGAGCCGATGCCATTGATGTTGCGATCGCCAAAGGCATAGACTTTGATGGTTCGGCTATCGATCCGCTGAAACTAAATCTCTACCATCAAGTGATGGGTCTAGAAGCGGGTCGGCAACGTAGCGGCGTGACCAACACCATGCGGTCGCGGATTGTGCGCATTGGAGCGAAGCACATCCCCCAAGCCGATCTAAATCAACAGCTAATTGCTGCTGGCTTTGCACCCCTGAAGGATAAAGAGATTGCCTTCTATTACACTAAATAACCCTCCTTAATCAAAAAATCAGATCGCTGGATTTTTGCATAATTCCCTAAACTTACTGTTAGGGGGAGCGAAAAATCCGGCGATATTTTCTTTGAAAGAAATCATGAAGAACGGATTAATTACCTGAGAGAATTAAGAGGACGGGTGAAAATCTTGGGCATTGAAAGTCTTGTATTCATAGATGAGAATGGATTTGAAGAATTTGTCAGTACATTACAGCCCTTGCCTGATTTACTCAGTACACAGCTAGACTTCAAGCTTTCGGTCTTTCTGGTACAAAATCATACTTAATGATTGAGGAATAGGCTGTATATGGATGGTCAAAGAGGGGAGAAATAGTTTACGGAGAAAAGCAGGGCAAGAAGGAGAATTTAATCGTAGGAAAACGCAAAAAGAGCCAAAATTTAATTGCACCGATGTTATTTAGTGGCAGTTTAAATGCTACGGGATTTGAAGGATGGTTAAAGATCCATCTATTACCAGCATTAACCAACAAATCTTTATTAATCATGGATCATGCGCCGATTCATCGTAAGAATGAGATTAAGCAATTAGCAGAGAGTGCGGGACATGAAGTTTTATTTCTACCGACATACTCGCCGGATTTCAATGATATTGAGCATGATTTTAGTGATGTAAAGAAGAGGCGTAGCTATGCTTTTCCTAGAACTACTATTGATCAAATTATCTGTGCTTACTGCTCTAATTAGTGTCCCATTCTTATCTTGTTTGACTATACTTGTTGTGTGGGATAGAGTAATCGTCTAAGTCTTGATGTCTGATTTACAGGCTATAAAAGCAACGTGGGCTGGGGGTAGCTGGTAATTGCCGTAACGCCTCATAGTTTTGACAGTAAAACCGACCTGTTGCAACTGCTCAGTAATATCTGTGGTTTGATACAGTTGTAAATCATGTAACTCGTCATTGCGGCGATAATATTGACCCACTCGGCGTAAGCTGACGATACGACGGGTTAAGATTAATTTTTCCGGATCTTCTTCCTTTTCAACCAACACGATCCAATCTTCCCCCTCGTTGAAGCTTTTAACGCGGCTACCTGCTATGACTTGTCCTGGTTCTGCCACATCAAAAATTAAAACCCCACCGGCAGTTAATGCATGATAAATACGCTGGAAAAGTTGCCTCAAGGCTTGAGCATTATTATCCCTATCAAAAAGGTAATTGAGGCATTCGCCAATAGAGATCACTGCATGACAAACTGGAATATCGACCTTAAATAGGGACTCAACTCGGAATTCAGCCCTAGGAACTCTAGCGCGAGCAATTGCAATCATCGCCTCGGAAATATCTATGCCTAAAACTTGATAATGGGATTTAGTGAGTTCTAAGGCTGATAGTCCACTGCCACACCCTAAGTCCACCACTAACCCATGATGAATGTTGTTTTGAGCCAAAATTTCCAGTATGCCAGGGGCTGACTTAAAAGCATAATCCCTATAACCAACATCATGAATATAGGCAAGGTCTTCTTGGTACGCTCTTGTCATGATTTTGTCTTTTATGATTTTTTGCGAATAGATGATTTCACAGTTTATTGATGAACAATCCAGACAAAAAATTAGCTAGTGATTAGTGGTCAGATCTCCTCCTGTTAACTAATCACTAACCACTATTCACTAACCCAGCAAGTTAGAGCAAAAAGCAAAGGGGTTCATTCCAACCTAAGCCATCATAGTCAGAAAAACCTTAGCGGCTTCGGCTACTTGACTAATCGGATCATCTAGTAAACCAGTAATAGCGGCTTTGGCAGGTTCTCCACCTAAGCGGTAAAGAGATTGGGCGGTACGATGACGAATTTGCCAGTCTTCGTCATGGACTAGGGGCAAAAGTAGGGGCAAAGCACGGGCATCACCGAGATCGCCCAAAGCACCCACAGCAGCAATCCGCACCAGATCCGTGGGATGGGTAAGGCATTCTTGCAGCAAATCAAAACCCCTACCATCACCCAATTCGCCCAAAGCCGCGATAATGCTAAATTGCAGCATCCAGTCGTTGGTGGCGCGAAAAGCCGTGATCAGATCGTCAAAACCGGCGGTGAGTTTCAGGGCACTGATGGAGTCGGCTGCGGCCGCTTTGACATCATTTTCTGAATCCCGCATCAGGCGATCTACAAGAATTTCTAGGCTCAGGTTGGGGTCAATGTGCCCAAGGGTTGCCATTTGACTCACGGCATCATAACGAATCCGCGCATTACCGTCTTTGATGGCTTCGACGGCTAGGGTAAAGCGATCACTGTCGGGCAAAACACGGGCTAAATTTAGCACCCGCATTCTTACGCCCATATCTTCAGAGCGTAATTGGGCTTGGAAATTGGCTAGGGTTTCAGTCATTGCTAGTTGCTCCTTGGTTATTGCTTAATTTTATAGATGGGGCAAATGTTGATATTACACTGAAATTAAAATGAGTTTTATATGGCTAAACCGCTGTTTAACTCCAATTAAAATCGAATTAAAATTAAATTTAATCCTACATCTACCCCCCATCTCTAAAACTTAAACAATCTATGCCTTAAACAGCTTGTCCTAAAATCAAACCAAACCATTGCTGGGGATCAGTAAACACTCTCACGGTTTGAATACCATTGGCGGCTAGTTGGCTCTGCATTTGCTGCAAGTTAAATTTACGGGAAATTTCGGTACGAATCGTTTCACCCGCGACAAAAGGAACCGTGAGAGCGAGTTTTTCTAGATGCACCGTATGATCTTGCAAGCAATGCAGATGCATTTCAATTTGATTTTCAGTAGTGTTGTAAATCGCTTGATGACGGAAATACTGAAGGTTGAAATTGCCGCCAAAACGATGATTCAGGTGCTGCAACATATTTAGATTGAAAGCAGCAGTGACCTGTTGACTGTCATTATATGCAGGTTCCAAAATATGAATCGGCTTTTGTAAATCTAGTCCTAAAAGCAAATAGTCGCCAGCGTGTAAAACATCACCCAATTGGCTCAGGAATTGGGCACATTCTTGGGGGGTGAAATTCCCAATGGAATTCCCTAAAAAGAAAATCAGCCGAGATGCTAATTTAGCAGGACTCAACTGATTTAGAGCTTGTTCGTAAGTGCCGACGATACCTTCAATGTCTAGATGGGGATACTCGTGGTGTAAGCGCTTCACACTGGCTTTGAGCATTCCTTCACTAACATCAATGGGCACATACCGCATGGGAATCTGACATTGATTATAGGCATCTAGTAATAATCGGGTTTTGGTAGAACTGCCGCTGCCTAGTTCCACAAGTTCGCACGAGCCAGTGATTAAAGGAATTTCAGGGGCATGGGTTTGTAGGATACTAGCTTCGGTACGAGTGGGATAATATTCCGGCAGTTCACAGATTTTTTCAAACAAATCAGAGCCGTAATTATCGTAAAAGTACTTTGCTGGGAGGGTTTTCGGGAATTGAGTCAGTCCTTCAATCACATCAAACCCATCTTCTTGATAAATATCTTTGACGGCTTGATTGATGGCAGAAATTGAGTTGATCTCGGAGAAGATTAGTTCTTCCTTAGGAATTTGAGTAAACAAGGTTTTATGAAGAAATCTAGATTAACAGGATGTTGTTATTCAATCAGTAAATCTAAATAATTTCAAGTCGATTAATGATTAGTTTCGGGGTATTTCCATAGTTTTCAATATCTTCTTGATCCTGATATTGACCCTATTTTCCAAGGATGGTGATAGAGATCCTCGAAAAAATTACCCGCTAAAAGCTTTTGATCCTGTGTTGGATCGCCCCCGATCAATGCCAAAATGCTAAGACATAACTGATTCAATAACGCTCATAGAAACGTTTGTCACCATGTCCGATAACCTCAGAAGTCGTACCATTACTGGCGGTGTCGCCCGCTCTCCCAACCGCGCCATGTTACGTGCCGTCGGCTTCAAAGACGCAGATTTTCAAAAACCAATCGTGGGTGTAGCCAGCGCCCATAGCACGATCACCCCTTGTAATATGGGCATTGCGCCCCTAGCCATCCGTGCCGAAAAAGGAATTCGCGATGCAGGGGGAATGCCCCAGATTTTCGGCACAATTACCGTTAGTGACGGCATTTCTATGGGTACAGAAGGGATGAAATATTCCCTTGTTTCCCGTGATGTAATTGCTGACTCCATCGAAACCGCCTGTAATGCCCAAAGTATGGATGCAGTATTGGCTATCGGCGGCTGTGACAAAAATATGCCCGGCGCAATGATCGCTATGGCACGGATGAATATTCCCGCAATTTTCGTCTATGGTGGCACAATCAAACCCGGCAACCTCGAAGGCGAAGATTTAACCGTAGTTAGTTCCTTTGAAGCTGTCGGGCAATATAGCGCCGGTCGCATTGACGAAGCCCGTTTGATGTCTGTGGAGCGTAATGCCTGTCCAGGGGCTGGCTCCTGTGGCGGTATGTATACAGCTAATACCATGTCTTCGGCATTTGAGGCAATGGGTATGAGCTTGATGTATTCTTCCACCATGTCCGCTGAAGATGCGGAAAAAGCTACCAATACCGAAGCCGCTGGTCACGCTCTAGTTGCGGCAATTCAGAATAACCTGCGCCCCCGCGACATTATCACCCGCAAATCCATTGAGAATGCTATTTCGGTGATTATGGCAGTGGGTGGTTCCACTAATGCTGTCTTACACTTCCTTGCCATTGCCCATGCTGCGGGTGTGGAATGGCATATTGATGATTTTGAGCGGATTCGTCAGCGCGTGCCCGTCCTCTGTGACCTCAAACCGTCAGGGCGTTATGTAGCCACAGATTTACACAAAGCTGGCGGCATTCCCCAAGTCATGAAAATGTTGCTGGCTCATGATTTATTACATGGCGACTGCATTACCATCAGCGGTCAGACCATCGCAGAATTGCTCAAGGATATTCCGGAAACCCCTCGTGAGGATCAAGATGTAATTCGTCCTTGGGATCGTCCCATGTATGCCCAAGGTCACCTCGCTATTTTGAAAGGGAATCTTGCCGAAGAAGGGGCTGTAGCTAAAATCACTGGAGTCAAAAATCCCGTAATTACAGGTCCGGCACGGGTATTTAACTCCGAAGAAGAATCTATGGAGGCGATTCTCAGCGGTAAAATTAAGGCTGGAGATGTGTTAGTAATTCGCTACGAAGGCCCTAAAGGTGGTCCTGGAATGCGGGAAATGTTGGCTCCCACTAGTGCGATTATCGGTGCAGGTTTGGGCGACTCGGTGGGCTTAATTACCGATGGACGTTTCTCTGGCGGCACTTATGGCATGGTGGTGGGACATATTGCTCCCGAAGCTTATGTCGGTGGCACGATTGGCATTGTGGAAGAAGGGGACAGCATTACCATCGATGCTCGTCAGCGGTTGATTCAGTTGAATGTACCTGAAGCCGAAATCGCTCGCCGTAAAGCAGCATGGGTTAAACCTGCGCCCCGCTATACTTCTGGGGTTTTGGCTAAGTATGCCAAACTGGTCAGCACTAGCAGTAAAGGGGCAGTAACGGATCTGAATTTAGATTTGTAAGATTGGCTGAAATCCTTCAGGGACAAGTTTATAGACAAGGAACTTAAGCCACTTGTCTATAAACTTGAATGCTGATTTGGAATCTATTTAATTCAGAGCTTATTTTCAGAGCTTATTTATAGTTGTTTGATTAAGAATGAGACGTTTTTGGCGCTAGGATTTCTTTAGCACTAAAGTGCTTACTACGAGATTAATGAAGCTTAATTAGGTTTGTAGTAACTGCTTTAGCACTATCTCAAAATAAACTGTCTCAAAGTAAATTGAATTAACTATAAACTCAATATATCAATATCAAAGCACTTAAAATCAAAGCCTCTGACCATTCCACTATAGCCCCGTAGGTATCTCCCGTGTGACCGCCGAATTTACCACCGAACCATTTGCCTACAAGCCAACTCACACTTAAACCAATGGCCACACTAGTTAATCCCAGATAAAGCCCCTTAAATTCCCATTGTGCTAAATCTATGCCCCCTAGCATTAGGCCTGCTAACATCTGCAAACTAAATAGCAGTAACGCCACCACAGTACTATGCCAAGGTTCTAGTGTATCTTGATGGAACTTACCTTTACCTTCAGCCTTGAGGTATGGTGCAGCCAAAATCGCCGCTAATTGCCCCCAACGACTCCACACCGTAGCAGTAATTAAACTCCATTGACTGAGGTAATTTAAGGTGTTCCCATTCCCTAATTGACTCAAAGCAGCAACTTTTAATAAAAGAATCATCATCCCTGCCATCACGCCATAAGCACCAGAACGACTATCTGCCATGACCTCTAAGCGCCGTTGCGGATCGGTTACTCCTAGTCCATCGGCGGCATCCATTGCGCCATCCATATGCAAACCTCCGGTCAAGCCTAGCCATAGCGCTACGACTACCACGGCACTAAATAAACTATTAAATAAATTGTCGGCTGTTCCCAAACGCCACGCCAAAAATAATTGCACTAAACCTAGCATACTTCCAATAATTAACCCAATACCGGGAGCAAAAAAAGCGATGCCACGAAAGTCCAGATTTGCCAATGGCGGCATGGGCAGCACGGTATAAAATAGGATTGCTGCCCGTAACCGATTCAGCATAGAGATTACATTAAATGGATATTGATTGAGATTGATGCATAATGGTTGGTGCAATGAGGATAGATGGCTAAAAACAAGAGCATTAATTCTCTTTTAGCCACTGACCCCGCAACCAAGAAATGACAGGCTTCAGCATCCAATTACTCGCCACTTTTAGTTGATGATTCAGTGTTGGCATCCGCAATACATAAGCCATCTGTCTGGCTAATTGGGCAGGCAAACCCGTAATCGTAAATTTGCCTAGCACTGACATGGCCGCGTCATCCATGCCCAGAGTCATCATCTCCCCAAGTGGCACATACTGAAATGGCTGTAACGGCTGATGGTGCAATGTGGCCCAGATATTGGTGGCAGCATAATTAGCCTGTTGAAAAGCCACCTGTGCTGTAGCAGGCAACCAATCACTAATATCACTGGATTGATAATTAGATTTGTAACCGGCTAAATCCCCAGCAACAAAGACTTCAGGATAATTGGCTAACTGAAGCGTTGGCAATGCAACCAATGCCCCACTTTGGGGATGATGGCTCACTGGCAATTGCGTTAAAAAGCTTTCATAGCTGTTGCCCACAGCCCACAGCACGATGTCAACGGGCAAAGTATCGCTACCTTCTGGGGTGTCTAGGGTAATGTCTGTGGCAGTAATATTCGTTACGCTAGTATTTAAGTCAACCCACACACCGCGCTTACTGAGAGCTTTTTCTGCTGCTTGACGATTACCTAGAGGGGATTGCGACAAAATGCTCTGCCCACGATCTACTAAGCGCACCCGTCCTTTTTCCCCAAGACGGTCACTAATTTTGCAGGCTAATTCCACGCCGCTATTACCTGCGCCAACCACACAGACGCGAATCGTAGCTGATCCCCTAGCTTCACATTCCTTAAGCTTGTTGATTAGGCGTTGGGCATCGGTTAAATTCCGAAATGGTAAGGCATAGGTAGCAGCCCCTGGTACTTGCTGCATCGGAGTTGCGCCGCCTAAAGCAATCAGCAAGCGATCATAACTGATCACGGTTTCTACGCCGGAAATACTTAAATTAAACCGTTGATTAGGTAAGTCAATATGGGTAACTTTCCCCTGCATAAAGTCAATGGAATTTGCGCCCGTGACTGTGCCGGAATGATCAAGGAGTTCTTTAAAAGTGGGAGCAATTTCCCACTCTTGCAGTTCACGAGTAATTAATTCATAGAGCAAAGGCGTAAATACAAAGCAATCATTCTGGTCAATCAGCACAATCTCTGGGGTGTCTGACCAAGGCAATCGAGCCAACCCAAGCGCTGTATATAAGCCAGCAAATCCGCCACCGAGAATGCAAATGCGCGTCATGGATCGGTTTATCTCACATCAGGTATCCATCCTAGCGTAATTTGGGTTTAGTCGGTGGTGTTGCAGGCTAGATTTACTCTGAGACAATACTTTCCCTTGCATCAGGTTCTTGGTTTATTGGTGGATCACAATGTAATTGTTGCCGCGACTCAATATCGTTATTAGGGAAGCATAAGCCGCTCGGTAATTTGTTGGGCACATAACGAATTAAGTTGGGATCACGCAAGCCAGTTTCTATAAAAGCGGTTAAGTCTGCCACTTGATGATCATTCAAATTCAAGGGCTTCAATAAACCAGATAAATTCCCAGCGTAGGCAACTTCTTTTTTCTGTGGCACACCAGCATTCAAATATTGCACCACTTCTTTAATCGACGCAAAGGAAGCACCATGACCATAGGGGGCGCTGTCTACGAGGTTATATAACTGGGGCACTTTAAATTTAAAATCATCCTTCGGATTTTGGGTCACTGTGCCACGCCCTAAATTCAAGCCAGTTAAATCCCGTGGGTGATCCGCAAAACCCATCGCATAGAAGTTATTAGCTGCTAGGCTCGGTCCATTATGACACTGCACACAGGTAGATTTAAAAAATGTGATGCCACCTCTAATTTGTTGTGATGATAGAGCAGTTTCATCTCCTCGCAGCCATTTTTGGAATGGAGCTTGATTGGCGATGAGAGTACGAATATAAGCACTGATTGCCATGCCAGCGCGGGTATTATCTTCCACTTCCGCTTTAACATAGGGACGATCTGGAAAAGCTGCCGCAAATAACTGCTGATATTCTGGAATTGGCTCAAGTGCAGCAGTAGCCATGCGATGTACGGTCAGTCCTTCAATAGATTGTGCTTCAATGCCCAAAAAACCAAAGCGATTCATATCAAATCTTTGGATGTTCTGATCCTTACCATTAGGGCCAGTCACCCCTGCCCGACCGTTCCAAGGCTGAATATCTTGATAAGTCGCATTTAAAACCGAAGGAACCAGAATATCTAACTTGTCTAGAACTGTTGGCGGCACACTAGGATCGCGATGCCTGGCCTCGTTAAAGCCTAAACCACCGGCTCCTAAGCCTTGGGCTAAATTGGTGCCGAATCCTGCTTGGGCAAAGTGACAGGAGGCACAGCTGGAAGTCTGCCAATGCTTAGGACTCAGGGTATTGATGCTTAATGCCGTCTCGTGAAATAGGAGTTTACCTAAATGGACTTTTTCTGGCGTGAGGGGATTTTGGGGATCGGCGGGAATTTGGCTTAAATCTCTGCCATCAGGCAACATAAAATATTCAATTCCCTTGCCACTCGGAGCCGAACCTTTGACAAATTGCCGCAATTGCTGACTCAAATAGTGCTGACTAGCAGGTATTTCCTTAGCATGGTTTAATCCATCTTGAGCATAAACGGGCTTTGCGATATTAAATACCCACAAAAAAACGATAAGAAAAATGGCAATAACTGTTTTAAACATAGATATATTTGATAGCAATCATAGCAAAATTGATCGTGGTGTAAATTTAGATAATTTGGATTATTTACTGGCTGATTTAGATGATTGATTTTCTAGAAGATGGGCTAAATAAACCGAAACTGGCAAATTGAATAGAGGATGATAAACTGTTTCTTCATCCTGTTTTACCAAAAAGTCAGTGGTGGGTACTGGCATATTATGATGATCAATAAATTCTAATTGCTGTGTCACTAAATTAAGTGCATAACCGGCGCTGATGGTAACCCATTCACCATTATTTCTTTTAATATCTGTAATTAGATAATTATTATTGTCTGCTTTATGTTCAGTGATTTTATTCAATCCAATATTAACCGGCCAACCAGTCCCCAAATACCTTGCCACATCCCTCAAGTGCTTACTAAGTTTAAGTAATTCTTGGCGTTTATTGAGCTTATTTAATGTTTGTGGTGTCACATTTAGATCGAAATCATTAAGGTGCATCGGTGTCGTAATTATTCGATCTAGACTCAGATCATGCTCAAGGGTCGGTTTGGCGTAAGGATTACCGTATTCCGCCATTACAGGCAAAGTATTAGTAAGTCCTGCTAAAATAAGCATCAAGCTCATCAAAAAAGCTAGTATTTTTCTAGGTAAAATTAATTTTATCATCTTAGACTTGATAATCTTTATTACTTGCATTCTTGCACCAAATAATTATTGAATCTTGTTATTTATAGCTTTTAACTTTCAGACGTTGATGGCGTGTTTGGTTGTTGATTTGGTGCAAGAGGTTGCAATTGATCATTACTAATAGCATTGATTAAATCTCGATAGATACCAACTAAAGCAACATTTTTCGTCAGGTAGATTTTGCCTGTTTTAGTGTCTAGAACTGCTAAACTTAAAACTGGATTTTTTCCGTTAGAATTAGGTGATTGCGAAAGTTCCGTTAATTTCTGTTGGTTGATACCGCGTAATTGTGCCTTCAATAACTTACTCAAATCAGCCGCATAAAATGGCATGACTTTGTTGTCTGTTGAGGAATAGTAACCAATAACTCGCAGTTGTCTTCTCTTAACTGGCTTATTCCCATTAGCACTAGTTCCCGTAGAAATAGTAATCGGGCATTTAGTCACTAATGGAAAAGTTAATGCAGTTTTAGGATCGAAAGCATTAACTTTATCAATGCTTTCCCGAACTAGCTTAGTATATTCCGCTAAACCCATCTGTTTTGGGGTTTTACCGTTATTACACGATGCAATTGATTGCTCTTGAGGATCATTAGCATTAGGAGTACCGCTATCAGAACTGGGAGACTCTGGTTCAGTTTCAGGTGGGTTATCAGATTCAGGGACTTGTGCCTGAGAACCTGCTGGTAATGATTGTACTTGAGCATGAGAATACCCAGAAGTGCATGACCATTGCGTTAGGGCAATGAAACTACTCACCACAATTATTTTGACTAAGCTAGGTATTCTCATAAATATACTGCTCTTTTAGAATATTTCTCTTTTAAGAAGTTTTAGAATAATGGTAAACGTTTAAAATTATTAGTTAAAACTCCATTCAAGGCATCACGGCAAACGGCATTTGGATTGACTTCGAGAGTTTTAGTCTTGCCAGTTTTGCGATCCTTGACCAATAAGGTGAACTTTGAGTTTCTCAAGTACTGTCTAAAGTCACCACTGGCATCTGCTACTAAAACAGAATCTTGCATTACTATTTGTTGTGAGGTAGGTAGATTACCCTCATTATGCAACTCCACATTAAACATGGTTTTCAATGATTTTGCATTAAATTTGCCTCTTCCACCATTGGCATCAACAAACCCAATCGCTAAATATCGATTTGGCACGATTGATTTATCATCTTCATCCGGATTACGAATTTTGACAGGATGATTTGTTCGTAACGGAAAAGTATAGCTGATGTCTTCAGGGTAAACCGCTACACGCTCATCGGCTGATCTAATTGAGGCAAGAATCTCGTTACTAGATATTACCAAAGGTTCCATTTGCAGGTATTCTAAACCAGCTAAATCAGTATTTTGTCCTGACAATTCAATGGAATTTGATAAGCCAGAATTAAATAAGAAACTTTGCAATGCCTGGGCTGGTTTGCCTAGTAACAGACAAACCAGCATTGCACCAAGACATACCAAAGTAGGAACAACTAACTTCATAGAGTTCCTAAACATGGTTAAGCAACTCCACGAATACGAACTAAGTTATTGTTCAAAGTGGCATTAACCAAGTCACGGCAAAAGGCGTTGGCATTAACGTTACGGACTAAATAGTTCTTTTTCGCACCATTTTTTTTACGAGATACGATTAGATCAATTACGGGAACACGTTTAGCCATTTTGAATGAGCGAGATGCATCAGCCAGGAGAATACGACTTTCCATTTGAGAAAATAAAACGGGAATACCCATATCTCCTACAACTCCTTCATCAGGATTAGGAAGATTTCCTCCATTTGCAGCTTCTGTGTTTGTCATTTTGCCACCACCACTGGGTGTAACATTCTGTGCATCTCCATTACTGGCAACTACAGCTACAGCAATTGGATTTTCACCAAATTTACTGGATTCACTTCGTCCACCATCATTTAACCTACCTATAGCAATTGGTTTGTTTTGCCCAAGTGGTATACCAAGTGGCATATCCTCTGGCATTACGGCTAAGGCAGCATTTGCTGATCTTATCGCGCCAAGGACAGCATTATCTGAGGCTAATTCTGGTGGCTGCTCACGAAGATAATCTAAACCTAATTCACTCGGCTCAACCACAGCATCAATCACCCCAGCAGAGATTAAGGCTTTGTACTTGTTACTGACGGCATCGGAAGGATTGCCACCCAAAAATACTGCCAAACAAAAGGAAACTAATGCAATTGCCACCGCCCCAAACCAAGCAAACCTCTTCTTCATTGTCTTAAACCTTGATCTAGTTGATATTTTTTAGTGTTGTTTAGTTGCTTGTTTTTTTCACCACGCCAAAATATTTATAATATCTGTGGTGTCGTTACCCCAAAAGCATCTGTATCAAAAGATATTATGCTTTATAATTGCAGATTATAAGCCAAATGGCTTAAGCACTCACAAAAAGTTAGCACATAACTAACGATATTCGCAACGGTTTTAACGCAAATTTATCTGCTGCTTCATTTTGAAGTTTATTCGTAACTTTATAACGACATAATTAGTAAAAATTTTGTTCCCTAAATTTTAAAAGTTGAGCAAACTACTGTGATGCAATGTAATATAGCTGAATTTTTTTAAGGTTATCATTTCTAGATTGTCTAGTTAGTCACTAACCTAGTGAATTACAAAAAATCACTGACTTTCTGTGGAATAGACTCAAAAACTGTATTTAAAGCTCTGTAAGAAGCTAAGATTTCCGATTTTTTCTCGGTTAGCAAAGATAATTCATAAATTCATCCTAAAAGATGGGAATCTGAACCTCTATTAGGCAGTGGAAATAGTTGCATAGGCTATACTTACATGACTATAGCTATGCAACTATTTTTGGTTGATAATCATTGCTGATCCTAGCCAAACCATCCCTATGAATAATGCTTTGCCCGATTTTAGTCCCTATGGCTATCGCTTACAAAAACTCTTAGGCACTAACTCCCTTGCCGGACGCAGCACCTATTTAGCCCAAAAAATTACCAGCCAAGAATTAGTCGTCCTCAAACAATTACAATTTGCCCAAGGTAGTGACTGGGCAGGCTTTGACCAATATCAGCGCGAAGTAGACGTACTCAAAGCCCTAGATCATTCAGGTATTCCCAAATATCGCGACTTCCTTGAAACTAGCGCCGGATTCTGTATTGTTCAAGAATATAAAGACGCGCAACCCTTAACCAGCAAAATCCTCTGGACTCCCGAAGCCGTGATTCATGTGGGGCGTTCTGTACTGCAAATTCTGCAATATCTGCAAACCAGTTTTACCCAGCCCGTTCTCCATCGCGATATTAAACCAGAAAATATTCTCATTGATAGCCAGCAAACGGTTTATCTGATTGACTTTGGCTTAGCCCGCATTGGCACAGGAACCGCCACCGGTATGAGCATCTCCGCTGGAACCTTAGGCTTTATGGCTCCCGAACAGCTTTATAATCGCCCCTTGAGTGAAGCTACGGATCTCTATGGTTTGGGCATGACCTTGATTTGTTTAGTCACTGGAACCCGCTCTTTAGATGTGGGTAATTTAGTGAGCGATGATGGTAAAATTCAATTACAGAAGATTGCGCCTAAGTTAGCTGCACCGCTACGACAGTGGTTAGAAAAAATGGTGCAGACCAATCCGAAAGATCGCTTTGTCAATGCCAAAATCGCCTTAGAAGCCCTTTCCATCGTAGAAAAGAACTTACTCAATCCAGATTATCGCCCCAATCCTCTAAATTCCTTTGCCACTGATTCTCGTCCAGCAATAGCGAATCCTGTTACTAATTGGGAACGATTTGGCACATTGCATCCTAAACATCTTACTTTCCAAGTGCGTCCCCAAGTATTTGGCAGCCGTCGCACCGAAATTATTCCTTGGGAACGGATCAGCGGCGTTCGCTTTGAAATTCAACGCAAAGCCACCGCTGGAGTGATTTGGTCAATTTTAGGCATCATCTTACTGCGGGAAACCATCATTGGCGCACCCCTGTTATTAGTTGGCTTAGGTTATCTGTGGGGCTTACCCGTGGTCACGGTATCAACCCAAGGCAAAACCCGTCCCCTCGCCAATTTATTAGGCAATCTAGCCATCAATTTACCGATTAACTTACCCTGGCAAAAAGAATTAGGCTTTGATGAATATGCCAGAGACCTATCTAGCATGGGTTTACCTTGGCAAGCCGCCGAAGCTGAAGCCTTTGTCCAAGCGGTGTTAGCCCAAAAAAATGAGCCAAAAAATGTTTCCCAGCGCCAAAACTCACCCCAATAAGCCCTAGTTCATCAGATCATCCCCTAGGAATTTGGCACTTTTTCAGGATGATCCGTCTACCCACACAGTGCTACCATTAGCCCAATTAGCAAACAATTTAACGCAAACAATTTAACTTTTTGCTTTTCGCTGTTTGTTTTTTTGCTCTTCCATCTACGTTAACCCTTGCGTATGTCTATTGCGACCTTTGGCCCGCGTTCCCGTGTATTGTTTTGTTCAATGCTCTGCTCTGCGGCAACCATTCTGCCCATGCAACCAGCAAAGGCTCAGCAACAACCCGCCTCGACGAATCCTACTCCAGCTTCTACATCATTACCGACCACCACAAATCCGCAGGTGAACCCCCAAGTTCAGCCTACGTCGCCAATTAATTCTGCCCCTAATTCCTTAGAAAATGGGGTTTTGAGTGTGACTGGGGGGCGACGTTTACTCAAAGAAGCTCTAGCTGCGGCGAGTGTCCAAAATTATGATCTCGCGGTCACCAAGATCCAAGACTCCCGCCAAGTCTTTAACCAGCTTTCCAACTTCTACCAAGAATTAGCCAAACAGTTTGATGGCGTAGATAACCGCATTGCTGACAGACTGCGCAAACGCGCCGTTGATACCGCCCAAGAAAGAGATGGAGCCACCTATCAACTGGCTTTGATCTATCGCGCTAAAAATCAGCCGGAGCTATCCGTGCCATTGCTGATTCAGTTGATCCGTAGTCAGTCGATTTCCCGCGAGTTAGGGCAAAAGTCCTATCAGCAGTTACTAGAGATCGGGTTTGTGGAGGATGCCTATCCCCGTCCTGCTAGTGCGCCCCAGTCTTAGGTTTGATGCTAGGGCATAGGTATAGTCAATCAAATTAAGAATGGCACTTTATTTAGGACTGTTGTCAGACAAGATGTCTGACCTACGATAGGTCAAAAAACGTAGAGCGGACATCTTGTCCGTTTATCTATCTCCTTTGTTGTGCCATCTTTAATTGAAATGACTATAAAATCTAACTTGCCGCTTAAGGTACTAGAGCAAGATACAAATCCGTCAAAATTTCATTAGAAAATAACCAGCCTGTGGGAACCGTTAACCGCAGGCTTTGGTTTGTGTTGATGTTAGAGGTAAGGTTCGGCTCACTGTGCCAAGGCATCACCCAACCTTTAGCTACATAGGGGGCAAGTGTTTGGCGTACCTGCACCAGCAATTTGGGGGAATATTTTGCTGTTAAAGCAGTCCAATCAATTCCTTGGGCTAAGCGCAAACCTTGCAACAAGGTATCGAGCAAAATTTCTGGCTCAGGCAGCGTGGGCGCAGTGGGGGCAATGCCAGTGTTTTGCCATGTGCTGATCATCTCGAAATAATCCCGCATTTTGCGCGGTCGATCCAGCCGTTGCCCATGACGATAACTGGTAGCGCCCATGCCCACCCCATAAAAATCTTGATTATGCCAATAGGTCAAGTTATGGGCGCATTGATAGCCCTGCCGTGCATAGTTAGAAATTTCGTAATGTTCAAACCCTGCCTCAGTGAGTCTTTCATCGGCCGCGATATACATAGCCACCGTTAGCTCATCACTGGGTAAAGGCGCATCACCAGCGGCATAGCGTTTGCCGAATGCCGTGCCATTTTCGATAATCAGGTCATACACCGAAATATGACGGGGCTGCAATGAGAGCGCTGCTGTGAGATCCTGCTGCCATTGGCCCATAGTTTGATGGGGCAAGCCACTGATCAGATCGATACTCCAGTTATCAATGCCCGCAGCGGCAATACAGTCCACAGCGGCAAAAATTTCGCTGACACTATGCCCCCGTCCACACAAATCTAAAAAATCCTGTTGAAAAGATTGTGCCCCCAAACTGATCCGATTTACCCCCAAATCACCATAGCCCTGCAACGACTCACGGGTAACTGTGCCCGGATTGGCTTCGAGGGAAATTTCTGCCCCTGCTGCGATGGGGAAATATTTAGCTACTGCCTCTAAAATCGTCGCCAACTGACCTACCGATAATAGAGATGGCGTACCACCACCAAAAAAAATCGTCTGTAATGGCACAGGATTAGGGTCAACGGCGGCGGTGAGTCTGAGTTCGTCTACCAAAGCCGCCACATATTTTTGCTTCAGATCCTCACCGCCGGTGGTAATGGCAAAATCACAATAAAAACAGCGCCGCCGACAAAACGGGATATGCAGATACAGCGCCGTTGCCGATTTTGTCACCGGAGATGATTTGTCTAGAGCCAGATCTGACACAAGTTGATTCACCTTAATTAGCCACCGGAACTAGCGTCTGGACGCACCAACACAAAAGGCGGAATCACCAAACACTCAAACAAACTATCAGACTGCTCGTGCCACTGGCTCAGTTGTGCAGCGGTGGGGTGTGCTAGCCAACCATCATCAATCCATTGCTTGACGATTGGGGCATTGTCTTCCGCTAGCTGCACGGCTACTTCCACCATGTCTAAATGGGCCGCGACTAAAATGGCCCGCGCTCGTTTGGCATGGGGAGCCACTAAACCCCAATGCACAGTTTCGAGCATTTCCGTCAGATCAGCCCGCAAATCCTTGGGCTGACAAGGTTCATTCTGACTCGGTTCCTTGGGTGCGTCAGTGGTATTAGCTAGGTTAGGATCGATATTAGTCATCGGTTCGGGGTAATTTTCAGGATGATTCACAATAGACTCAAACAGGACTGCACAAGCGAGACTTAAAAAAGAGCGGTTTAAAATTCATCATCGTCATCGTCTAACTGTTGGGCTTCATGATGAGTCACCACTAGCAATGGCTCTAGATCCGATGCCGCTGCTGGCTCACCCAATAACTCAACTAGTTTCGCTTTGACCGCTTGAATATCTTGCCACATTAACCACTTCGGCTTACCCACTTCCCTGCTTTGATTACGCAATAAATAGGCAGGATGAAAAATCGGCATCACCCAACGCCCTTCCCATTGGCTCCATTGCCCGCGAATTTTCGTAATACCCAGATTAATTTTTAAAATCGCCTTAACCGCCGTTGCCCCAGTCAAGAGAATGATTTTCGGATCTAACAGCCGCAGTTGCTCTAACAGAAATGGTTTACAAGCTTCAATTTCAGCATCGGTGGGAGTGCGATTATTTTCAGGACGACATTTATTCACATTACAAATATAAATATCTTGATTGCTATCTAAACCCACCGAAGCCAAGATTTTATCCAATAACTGCCCTGACTTCCCCACAAAAGGCATTCCTAATTCATCTTCATTTTGTCCGGGGGCTTCACCGATCAGCACAATTTGGGCGTGACGATTACCGCGCTCAAACACAATTTGGGTGCGATATTGACTCAAAGGACATTTCTGGCAACCCTGCAAAGCCTGCTCTAACTGATCGAGGCTCTCATAACCGAGATTAGTCTGCAATTTAGATTGTAGTGGCTGTATTGTCATGGGAGCCGTAGAGACAGGCTCAGAACTGACAGGTTTCAACTTTTGTGGTGGAGTTTCTGGTGCGGGGGATGGGTTGAGGTCAAACAAACTCATCTGGTGGTTAGGCTCAATGGACATAGGCTGAAGCTTAGTTGGGATGACTAGTTAAGGGAAGTTATTCAATAATATGATAATTAACCCTTTTACCAGAAAAATGGGTCTAAAGCACGGTCTTAAGGGGTTTAAGTGTGAGTATTT
The DNA here is from genome assembly GCA_037130765.1 of Pseudanabaena sp. ELA607. GTDB lineage: Bacteria > Cyanobacteriota > Cyanobacteriia > Pseudanabaenales > Pseudanabaenaceae > JBAXSK01. The sequence goes on along the minus strand of JBAXSK010000006.1, from coordinate 5,396 downwards.
CCCAAGCAATTCTCCTTATACAAATCTATCACCGTATTGTCATGATATTAAGCCTAACCTAATTTGCACTGAAATCATTTATAGCTAATGCCTAAATAAAGCATAAAGGGAATAGATATAAATTAAAGAGAAAATTGTTAGAAGAGGTAAAAGAAGATGAGCAGGCTACTAGAGATTAAGAATGGAACCCATCAGGCGTATCCTAGTGATAGCAACTCTACATTCAATAGATTTCGATCAGTTTCTCTGATTCAAAGATTTCTTAAGCTATCCGATGCTGTTTATTGATGCAGCGACTAATTAACCCTTTCATGTCTCCTTTTAATAGATTGCTCAGACCTCAGTCTCAAAAACTAGTCCACCATTTAATCAACATTTTCCCTTTCTTGTCACGAAGAAGTAATAATTGGCAAAGTGATTTCTCTCAAGTCAGGCTGATTCAGTTATGGCTTATCATCAGCAATATGAATATTAATAATTAAACCTTTATAGAGTGGGGATTATGCCTGATCATCCTGCCATAGCTCAAAGGCACGATCAAAAATTCTTTCCTTCAATCTCTCTGCAAAAATCACAAAAATAATCCCCCCAGTCAAAGGGGGGATCTCAATTAATTGGGAAACAATCTCCCAGAATCAATTCTAAGACTCATTCTAAGATTTACCTTGGGAACCAGCCAGAGAACCAGTACCATTATTGATAGTCTGAGGGCGAGGCTGAGGTGATACAGGGCGCGTGGGCACTTTCTTCTGCTTCTGACCCTTGAAATAAGATAGAATCGAATTCCAAATGATCTTCACCAAGGCAATAAACCAATTACCTTCCAATTCCCGAAACATGGCCATGTTCATGTGAAAAGCATCATTAGCCTCATCAACAATTGCCTGAGCCGTTGCTTCATCTACGGGCAAGGTATCCAAAGCATGGCGATAGGTCTTCTTGAATTCACCATGATTTTTGATGTCATCAAATTCATAGAAAGCCGTGCCATTATCTTCTGCCAGACCCATCGACTCCTTAGCAATCTTCTTGAGAATCTGTCCCCCAGAAAGATCACCCATATAACGAGTGTAAGCATGGGCTACCAACAACACCGGATTTTCATCAGAAATTTGCCGAATCCGCGTAATGTACTGCTCACAGGCAGGGGTGGGCTTGACGGTTTCGCGCCAAGTGCTGCCAAAATAGTAGAGCATATCTAGCTCTAAACTCTTTTCCCGCCACAGTTGTCGGAAATAAATTTTGCCCAGCACAGGATGATCCTTGTGGCGCTCAAACTCGGTTTCTAGAGCCTTGTACACAAAGTACAAATTACCCACCAAGCGGCTGTAGGAAGTCTTATTGACCACCCCTTTCAAAAAGCACTTGATAAAATCGGTACTTTCCGCTGCCGAGTGGGATTTCTGAGTGCCCACTTTCAATAGTGTTGCTAAACCTTCAGCCACAAATGCCTCCTACTAAAATTTGTTACTAGTTAATAAAAGTTAATAAAATAGTTGATAAATTTTTGATGGTATTCCCGCAGGATTTAACCAAAAAGTATTTAACCAAAAAGTCGGGAAATGTTGACGGAACCTTGAATTTAATGAAAATTTAGGTCAGTCTGAGGGAGCTAAAGAATTGTTTAAGGGTGATTTAACTTAATATATTTGACTTGTCTAATTATGGCTAATTATGAGGGTGAATGTTGTCGATTAATGCACCCATAAATATTAAGTATTACTAAGCAGTAGCCAAAACAACATTTATCATCTGCGGCTAATGTCATGGGTAAGAGGCTGGGGCATGGGGGCAAAACCTCACTAGTTGAGACTTTCCGTAAGAGATCGCCCCTAAATTAGCCCTAACTATTGAGTTTTTGACTAGGATGCACCACAAACCATAGAGAAATTACTAGGCTAAAACAATTTTTCATTTATTTCCCTCGAAGTATTATAATATTTCTGCATAAGGGTCTCTTGTCGGAGGTAGCACACTTGGTTTTGAGCGGCTACGAGTACCTGTTGGTATTCATTATTGTTTGTACACTGGTACCGATTTCAGGTTTATTACTGTCCCATTTATTCAGTCCTAAAAGCACTGGCGCAGTGGGGCGCACCACCTATGAATCGGGCTGTGAACCCATTGGCGGGGCATGGATCCAGTTTAATATTCGCTATTATATGTTTGCCCTCGCCTTCGTCATTTTTGATGTAGAAACCGTGTTTCTGTATCCTTGGGCGGTGGCGTTCAATCAACTGGGCTTGTTAGCGTTTATCGAAGCCTTGATTTTTATTGCCATTCTTTTGCTGGGTCTGGTTTACGCTTGGAGAAAGGGAGCTTTGGAGTGGTCATGAAAGCCGAAGATGTTCGTTTGGATTTTAGTTTAGATGAGCAAAAACAGCGGCTCATCAATCCCATCGAGACCCCCCAGATAACGCAAGATCTGTCAAATAACGTGGTTTTGACGACGTTAAACGATCTGTATAACTGGGCGCGGATGTCGAGCTTGTGGCCCATGCTCTATGGTACAAGCTGTTGTTTCATTGAATTTGCGGCGATGATCGGCTCACGGTTTGACTTTGACCGATTTGGTTTATTGCCTCGGTCTAGTCCTCGTCAAGCGGATTTAATTATTACCGCTGGCACGGTCACCATGAAAATGGCTCCGGCGTTGGTGCGGCTCTATGAGCAAATGCAAGAACCCAAATATGTCATTGCTATGGGCGCTTGTACGATTACGGGCGGGATGTTTAGCACCGATTCCTATACCACAGTGCGCGGTGTGGATAAGCTAATTCCGGTGGATGTGTATATTCCTGGTTGCCCACCCCGTCCCGAAGCAATTATGGATGCCATTATCAAATTGCGGAAAAAGATTGGTACGGAAGGGTTTGGCGAGCGGGCTAATCCGGATCGCACCCATCGTTTTTATACGGTGCAGCACGAAATGAAGAACGTTGCCCCCATCTTAACGGGACAATATTTAGAAATGCCTACCCGTAACACACCGCCAGCGGAATTAGTGGCATCGGGCATTCCTTTACCGGCGTTGCAAATGGCTCAAATGGAGGAACAGAAACTTGGCTGAAGAACAATCGAGCGCTCTGGCTCCTGAGGCTAAGCCAGCTATTTCGGAATGGTTGACCAATAATGGTTTTGGCCATGAATTTCTCGGCTTAGATCATCAAGGTGTGCCCATTCTGAAAGTGGATCGGCAGTATTTATTGCCTTTTGCAGCGGCTTTGTATGCCTATGGCTTTGATTATTTGATGTGTCAGTGTGGTTATGATACGGGCACCGGTGATGATCTGGTGAGTATGTATCACATCGCCAAGATGCAGGATAATGCTCCTAAAGCCGAAGAAGTAAGAGTCAAGGTATTTTTACCGCGCCAAGATCCCACCTGTCCTTCGGTGTATTGGATTTGGAAGTCAGCGGACTGGCAAGAGCGGGAAACCTTTGATATGTATGGCATTGTCTATGAAGGACATCCCAACTTAAAACGGATTTTGATGCCAGAGGATTGGGTGGGTTATCCCATGCGGAAAGATTATGTTACCCCTGATTTTTATGAATTACAGGATGCATATTAATTAAATTAATTGGAATTGTATAAGATAAAATGCCGCTAGCACTGCTAATTAGGAGTTGCTGAGGCGGCATTTTTATTGATTTTAGAGATTCTGGGCTGTATTGCCGTGATTGTGCTGGACTAAATTCCTTTGTAGCCAACCTCATCCATCGCTGCCCCTGATGCTGGAAGCACCTCTTGACGCTGCTTAGCTTGCAGATCTGCTGTACCAATCTGGCTGAAAACAATGCCAATTAAAATTACTGCACCGCCAATGTATTGGGACATCGTAGGCGCATCACCGAGAATGAGATAAGTGGCCAAGATGCCCGCAATGGGACTAAAGGAACTCACCAATGAGATTTCAGAAGTACTAGCCTTGCGTAAGCCAGAAAACCACGCCCACTGACCACCAACGACAATAATCGCACTATAAATCAGCATCCATTGCCATAAAAACGGCGTGGCAACATCAGCAAAGTGTTCCCAACCAAATAAATAAGTCGCGGCTGTAAAAAAGATGATCGTCGCTACGGTGAGACGGAATAAACTAGAAATTCCCAAGGAAATTTGCGATAGCTGAGATTTACTAATCACGGTTGCAATTGCCGCAGCCACTGCACCACCTAAGGTCATCCAATCACCGCGCCCAATTTGCAATGAATTGCCACTATTCAATAAAGGCAAGAGAACGGTTAAACTCACACCAATAAAAGCAATTAACGAACCGGAAAGCACCCAAATATTGACCGATTCACCTAGCAAAAGCACTGATAAAGCTAGAATTAAGGGCGGTTCAATGCGACTAATTAGAATTACGTTATTGACGGGAGTTAAAGACAAGGCTGTAAAAAATAATGCTGGAGCTAAAGCACCACCAATCACTGCAACCAAAAACATATAGAACCAATGGCGACGAGTAATTCGTTGTAGAAACTTTAAGCTAAGCTCTCGCCCATACATCAATAGCATTAATATCAAAGCGCACAGATTACCCACAAACAGAACATTACACAATGAAATAGGATTTCTCCCGTTAATGAGATTTTGTGCGCCTAAAGCGGTCAATTTGCTACTAATTGGATTGGCTGCGGCAAAGATCAAAATTGCTAGTAATAGATAAACTCGCCCGGGAATTTGCTGAAAAAATGGCTTAAACATAACCTATACAGCGCGGCATAATCATTATCGAGCTATACCGATCTAGTTGCCTGCTAAGGATAAAATTAATTGCCAATGGGCTTCAGATACCGGAACTACGGAGAGCCGTGAAATTCGCAACAGATCAAAGCCTTCAAATCTGGAATCGAGCTTAATCTGGGCAAGGGTGACTGGATGGGCAAGGGCTTGGACGGCTTTGACATCCACCACAGCCCGTTTGGGATCATTTAATTTAGGATCGATATAGGGTTGGCTAATCACTTCAGCAATTCCCATCGCCCGCCGTTCATCACCGGTGTGATAGATCAAAGCTAAGTCGCCGATATTCATGGTGCGGATGTGTTTTAAGGCGAGGTTATTGTTGACACCATCCCAAATGGTTTGCTGATCTCGCACCAAGTCAGCATAGGCATAAACCTGTGGTTCGCTTTTGAGTAGCCAATAGGCCATAAAATTTATTTTTACTCCTTCCTGATAGTGATACTGTAATTACAGGCGGCAAGATTAATCTGATTCTAGGCTGTCAAGACATTTTAAGGCAATCTATAGTCAACCAAATTAAGAATGGCACAGCTTGAAGGCAATAAGTAGCACCACCCCGTCAGGCAAAGCCTGCCACCCCTCCACGGGCTACCGTGTACACACAAGTCTAAATACCCCCTTTAATTCCCCCTTGCAAAGG
>JBAXSK010000059.1:0-18470 GCA_037130765.1 Pseudanabaena sp. ELA607 | reverse complement strand
GAGTGTATCGACACTGAGTCGGACTCTGAAGCGATTGGATTTAGGACGAAAAAAACTTTAGTAGCGAGCGAACAAGCTGAAATTGCTAAAACATTAATTGAATCTGTTGGTGCTAAGATTAAGTTTTTACCCCCTTATTCCCCCGATTTATCACCTATTGAGTTATGTTGGTCAAAGCTAAAAGAAATTATCCGCTCAGCTAAAGCTCGTACAATTGAGACTCTTGATTCAGCAATTACTATGGCTATTAATGCTATTACTGATGAAGATGCTCTGAATTGGTTTCATCATTGTGGCATTTATTTTGACCCTTTCAGGTAGCTTTTTTGTGGCGGGTTTGACCGGAAATTGCTGTAGTTACTTACATCTGTATATTTTGCTGCTTTTTGAATTTGCAATTGCTGGTTAGACTAATCCCTGCTCTGCCAGTTCTGCGGCATAAATAGTTTCTTCAAAGCGCAGCATTTCCATTGAGTCTTCACCATAAACTGACTCGATTTGATCATAGCAACATTCAATCGCAAAATCATTTAACTCTGCCGCAGTGATTCCATACATAGCCTGAAAAGTTTCAGGTAGAACGCGGCAAAATTGCGGGCGAGTTTCATAAATGGTGCAACCTTTGCTGATGTGATCAAAATAGATACACCACCCATCCGCCCCAGCCATGAGCAAGTATTGGGCGTATTCTGCTGGAGCGAGATAATCGGCTACATCAGGGCGTTCTTCGGGAGCGAGTCGGCAACAAGCGCCACAACTGTGAATACATTGCCAAGTTGGCATAATTTTGTCAGTTATTTTGTAAACGTATTTTCTAAATGACGACCAAATCAGTAAAACTAACATTAGCCTACAGCAGTTTCTGATCTGACACAATACAGACTTTAACGATAAAACTCTTGTGATGGTAAGCATCTTACCTGACAATGAGATAAATATAGCTTACCATTCGTCGTATTGCCAGAACCAATGTTCTTTAATTCGTCTCACTTCTTTAAGAAATGGTAATATCGGTAATTGAGGCAGAGTGGGACGGAGTTTTTGATAGGCATCTAAACTGATGGATATATCAGTATTGTCGGAGCGGTAGATAAATCCTGCACCACCGTCACCCATGCCGATGGTGTAACGAGGAAAGCTAATTTGTGTTGCGCGATCAACAATTGAGTAACGAATATCACCTACAATCCAATGATTTTCTTTAGATACAGATTGTAAATTAGGCGATGTACTAGAGATAATTCGGTCTACTATAGGTTGACGAATAGGTAAGTACAAATAGAAGTCAGCCAATACTGGATCGATATGATGAATCAAGAATAAGCTAGCACAAGCAATAAATAGAGGAATGCTCGCTTTTATTTGTTGCTGTCGATAATTTTGCCAGAGATAAATTATACCGATGCCGCAGGGAATCACTTGGGCAATTGCACAAAGGAAGATCAGAATAATGCCAAAGAATGGTTCATGGAGAATAGTGACCTCAAAAATTTTTGCTCCAATTAGACTTAAACAACTGACGATTAGCCAGAAAGTGAGGGGATTTTCAAAGTGTTTCAGTAATTGGAGTACGGGGTGCTTCCTCATCGATTTATTCCATTTGAGTTACCTTGAATTACCTAAAAGTAACTTCAAGTAATGCCATCAAGTCTCAAGAGAAGATTTAGTCCTTGCAATTGGTTGCTTGCCAGATATAATTTCAGTTAACCAGACACCCAAAGTTTTAAATCGTTTGGGTGTCTGATTTTTGAGCCTATTCCACTACACCTTCAATGCGATCTTCGAGTTCTTGATACAACTCTCGCAAACGATCTAGATTATCTTCACTGGTTTCCCAATAGCCGCGACCATTGACTTCCAATAAAGTCCCTACCATCTTCCGGAATGAATGAGGATTCATATTCTTCAACCGTTCGCACATCTCGGAATCCTTGACATAAACATCGTTTACATCTTCATAAACCCAGTTATCAACGGCTCCGGCGGTGGCAGACCAGCCCATCGTGTTCACCAAGCGCTTGGAAATTTCCCGCACGCCTTCGTAACCACTCTTGAGCATTCCTTCGTACCATTTGGGATTGAGGATTTTGGTGCGGGCATCTAAGCGCACGGTTTCGCTCAGGGTGCGTACTTGGGCATTAGCCGTAGTTGTGTCAGCAATAAATGAAGCCGGTTGCTTGCCATCCTTGCGTAAACCTGCCACTAACTTAGTCGGATCAGAGTCAAAGTAATGGGAAACATCCGTTAAACTGATTTCCGAAGAGTCAAGGTTTTGGAAGGTTAAATCCACTGTACCTAAAGCTGCTTCATAGAGTTTGCGTTGCTGTTGGTTATTCACATCGGCACCGAAAGCGAAAGACTTGCGCGATAAATACATCTCTTGCAATTCCTGTTCGTTTTCCCAAGTACTGTTTTCTACCGCCAAGTTGACGTTAGAAGAATAGGAACCAGAAGCATTACTAAAAACTCGCGTTGCCGCCTGACGGACAGAAACCCCTAACTCTGCTGCCTGAGCCAAAGCGTGTTTGCGGACAAAGTTTTGATCGAGGGGTTCGTCTAATTCAGCCACTAAACGCACTGCCCGATCAATCAAATCCATTTGATTCACAAATAGATCCCGAAATACGCCGGAACAATTGACCACCACATCCACCCGAGGGCGACCCAGCTCTTCTAAAGGAATTATTTCCAAACGATTTACCCGTCCTAAAGCATCGGGCATAGGACGCACTCCTAACATGGATAGCACCTGCGCGAGGGATTCGCCATAGGTTTTGATGTTGTCTGTGCCCCATAGCACTACGGCAATAGATTCAGGATATTGTCCGTTGTTGTCGAGGCGTTGCCGTTCTAAGAGGCGATTTACCACCACTTCGGCGGCTTGGACTGCGGCAGAGGTGGGAATAGAATTCGGATCTAAAGCGTGCATATTACCGCCGGTGGGTAATACTGCCGGATTCCGAATCGGATCACCCCCCGGACTGGGAACGATGTATTCCCCTTCCAATGCACGAATTAAACCGCCCAGTTCGTTATCAGCAATGACTTGCTTGAGACAGAATTCCAAAAACTCGAATAATGGCTTGATGTCGTCTTTATTGACATTGCCATAGCCTGAATTTTGGAGCGCTTCAATCCAAGGCTCGGTTTTACCCATGCGCCAGAAGTTCAGCACGGAAATCTTCGACACGCGCCCATCATCGTCAGCTTTAGCTTGGACTAAGGCACGCACTGCATCACTAGCAGCTTGTTTCCAGTTGGCTAACAGTTCCACTGAAGTGTAAATGCCCTTATCGCTTTCGCGGTAAATTACATCAATGTCTTTACCTTGGCTTTCGGCAATAATCCGTAAAATAGATTTAACATTGGCTTCCACCCGGTCAAAACTGGCGATACTGGTCAAAACATCGGTGACATCTTCTACCTTGGGCGGCTCACCGACAATGTGCAAACCACAGGGCAAGACCCGCGATTCAATTTCCATTAACTTGCTGTACACTGCACCAATCAGATTATCCCGCTCTTCGAGATTCATGTCTTTGGCATCAATATCTGGCAGTTGCACATCTTTATCGAGATTTACTTGGCGCACCTTATCCATGATGGCATTGGTGATCTGAATGCCGCGCCCACCCTGACGTAAATCCTTATAAGAAGCGATCAATTCGCTCACTTCCTGAAGATTACGACTCAAACCGGCATTCTCTGGGGCGGGGGTGATATAGCTGATAATCGTGGCATAACCGCGCCGCTTGGCAATGGTTCCCTCGGAAGGGTTATTAACGGCATAGTAATAGATGTTGGGCAACTGACCGATCAGGCTGTCAGGGTAACAATCCCCAGACATTCCCACCTGTTTACCAGGCATAAATTCCATAGAGCCGTGGGTTCCGAAATGCAGCACGGCATCCGCACCCCAGACGTTATTCAAATAAGTGTAAAAAGCCGCAAAACCGTGGTGAGGTGAAGCAGATTTACTGAACAGCAACCGCATGGGATCGCCTTCATAGCCGAAAGTGGGTTGCACACCTACGAACACATTCCCGTAATGCTTTCCGTAGATGAGTAAATTCTGTCCATCAGAATTGAGTTGCCCCGGAGCCGCTCCCCATTGTTCGATAATGCCTTCGACATAGGGAGTTTGAGCTTCATATTCCCGCACTGACATTTTGTAAGCAATGTTCAATTCGGGACTGCCCGCCATTGCACTAGGATTATGCAAAATATCAGAAATCAAATCTTGGGGGGTCGCTGGCAGATCTTGCACATCATAGCCATTGCGCCCTAAGGATTCAATCACTTTATGAATCGAAGCAAATACATCCAAATAGGCGGCAGTACCGATGTTGCCCTTATCTGGTGGGAAACTGAAAATCGTAATCGCCAGTTTTTTCTCATGGCGGGGCTTGCGGCGTAAATTTGCCCACTTCAAGGCACGAGCGGCAATGGTTTCGACACGATCACTCAAAGCATGGGAGCGTCCGGTCATGCCGTCCCGACCTGATAACACAATTGGGTCCATGCCACCGTCGAGTTCAGGCAATGCCACCTGTAACGCCACTTGCACCGGATGTAACCCTAGTTCGCTATCCTGCCATTCTTCGGTGGACTGGAACACGAGGGGCAATGCCACCATATAGGGGCGATTCAATTTTTTCAGGGCTTCGATGGCTTTGGGGTGATCTTGTTTGGCGGGCCCCCCCACTAGGGCAAATCCCGTCAAAGAAACTACGCCATCTACCAAGGGACGAGCTAAATCACGGCTCTTGTCCGGTTCATAGAAAAATTCACTCAGAGGCTTGGAAAAATCTAAACCACCAGCAAAAATCGGGATCACCCGTGCCCCTTTAGATTCGAGTTCTTGTACCATCGCCACATAATGGGCATCGTCACCGGTCACTAAGTGAGTGCGGGCTAAAACTAAGCCAATGCATGGGGCGAGGGGATCTTTCATGTCTTCGGGCAGATCTTCGCGGCTGTTGAGCCATGCCAGATATTCGCCAACGGTTTCATACATCTTTGGTGCGAGGGGATGCCAAATACCCATGTCAGGATAGGACACGGGATCGGCATACTGCATCTTGATCCCCGGCTTTTTGGCTTCAAAGACATACTTATCGGCAATCATCAACAGGAAATTAGCCAGATTGTCCTGCGATCCCCCTAACCAATACTGAAAACTCAGCATGAAATTCCGCGCATCCTGAGCCTTGTCAATGGGCATATATTTCAGGATTTTGGGCAGTGTCTGCACCACCTTGAGCATACTGTCTTGGAAAGAACTGCCGGACTTTTCCTTCCGTTTGCGCATAAATTGAGCAATGGCGGACTTAGATTGACCCAAATTAGCCATACTCAGACTCCCCATCTTGTTGAGGCGCATCACCTCGGGCATGGAGGGGAAAATCAAGCACACATCTAGTTTGTCGCGCACTGGTTCGACGGCAGCCACGACTTTTTGGGCAATGTCATCAATAAAGATCAGCGAACCAATAAATACATTGGCATCAGCTAGATCTGTCTTGAACACCTCATAATTCTCAGCATTGCGTAAGTCTTCGATTAAATAACCATTAACTTGAATTGCCAAGGAAGGATTATTGCGATTAATCGAATGCACAGCCGCAGACAGGGCGCTCTGATATTGCGGTTCTAATACCACATACACCAATTTCATCAAAGCACGCCCGTTGGTGTCTTCGGGCAAAATATTTTTGCTGGCGAGGGATGCGGGCGGTTGTACAGAAGTGAACATGCAGTCTCCTTAGCGTTATCTTTTCCATTCGTACAGATTTCGCAAAATCAAGATTATCCTCATTTTTGCGTTGATCTATCGAGCTAAAACTGAGATAAAAATTTAGGCAAAATCAGACAAAAAATTAATCTTAAGCAGTCAATAGTAAACAATAGTAACGCTAGAAACGTTAATGTAGCAACCGCACCGAGGCAATCAAACCAGATTTTGTGCCTTTTGGGATACGGGATCATTTATAGGCGGGGATATGGCGATGGGATCGAGTCATAAGTTATAGCCAGTTTAAGGGATAAGTAATCACTCATGGCTAAGTTTAGCTCTGGAGTCCCCAATTCACTACATTTTAACCCTTTGGTTTTGGGGTATGGTTTTAAAAGTGATCCTAGGGGACTGTGACCGAATGCTCCAGAGGAGATAATTGATCGGCATCATTATGATCAGCCTACCATAGCGGCAATCCAGCCCCTAGAGAAGTTAGTCTCTATGCCTGCCGAGCAATAATATCACGCAAAATTTATTTAATATTCACTTTATATTTGGGCGATCTTTTACTGTAAACCGCAGCAAAAGTGATGAATAAAGCAGATTTCTCAGTGATAAAAATCAACATTTCGCAACAAAAATGTAATTAAATCCAATAAAATATTTACAATTAGTTGCAAAAAAGAATTTATGATTAAAATAATTGCATTTAAATTATATAGTGGCACGACAAATGTATCTACTAAATCCCTAAAACCGTTGCTCTACATAGTTTTAAGTCAGCAATGTTAACGGGCAAGCCAGTGTGTTTAAATGCTTTCTGAAAAATTTTACCAAAAATTGTAAAAATTTATTCCCAACCACTTGCCAAGATAAATTTATTTGCTATAGTAATCAAGGTCAATTTTTTCAGATTAATCCACTGACAAAAAATGACCGAATATAGAAACGACATCGGGCGATTAGCTCAGTTGGTAGAGCGTCTCGTTTACACCGAGAATGTCGGGGGTTCGAGTCCCTCATCGCCCATATTTTCGATCTGCTGTGACTAAACTTATGGTAGTTTTTGTTTATTCTCAAACATTAGCCATCAAGTCTAAAGCTACTGCTTCTGCAACTTTAATGCCATCAATACCAGCAGAGAGAATTCCCCCAGCATAGCCTGCCCCTTCACCGGTGGGATAAAGCCCCTCAATATTGATGCTTTGATAATTGTCACCCCGTTTAATCCGAATTGGTGAGGAAGTGCGCGTCTCTACTCCTGTTAATACGGCATCATCCATCGCAAATCCAGCAATTTGTTTGTTAAAAGCGGGTAAGGCTTCGCGAATCGCGGTAATGGCATAATCAGGTAAACTCTGACTCAAATCCCCTAATTTGACCCCTGGGGTATAGGAAGGCTGGACAGAGCGCAAATCCACTGAAGGACGATGGGCAAGAAAGTCTCCCACCAATTGACCAGGGGCATCATAATTACCGCCGCCTAAATGGAACGCATTCTCTTCTAGTTGACGTTGTAAAGCAATCCCTGCTAAAGGATGTCCCGGATAATCTACTTCAGGGGTAATGCCTACCACAATTCCACTATTAGCATTGCGTTCATTGCGGGAATATTGACTCATGCCATTGGTAACCACGCGACCAATTTCTGAAGTTGCCGCCACCACTAAGCCCCCCGGACACATACAGAAGCTATAAACTGAGCGCCCATTCCGGCAGTGATGCACTAATTTATAGTCCGCTGCACCTAATAAAGGATGACCGGCATAAGCTCCATATCGCGCTCGATCCACAATATTTTGGGGATGTTCAATGCGAAATCCAATGGAAAAAGGCTTCGCTTCGATATAAACTCCTTGATCATAGAGCATTTGAAAAGTATCTCTGGCACTGTGTCCCACGGCTAAAATTACGTGACTGCTAGGCAGATATTCACCATTAGCCAGAATCACTCCACGAACCCGCTGCTGCTGCATATCAATTTTTTCTACTCGGCTTTGAAAGCGTACTTCTCCCCCTAAAGCAGTAATTTGAGCGCGGATATTTTGCACAATTCCTACTAATTTAAATGTACCAATATGCGGTTTATTGATATAGAGAATTTCAGGATTTGCCCCAGCTTTAACGAATTCAGTCAGGACTTTGCGCCCGTAATGGTGGGGATCGCGCACTTGGCTGTAGAGCTTACCATCGGAAAAAGTGCCTGCGCCACCTTCACCAAATTGAGCATTAGATTCGGGATTGAGAGTATCTTTTTTCTTCCAAAAAGCGAAGGTGTCGGCAGTCCGCTCGCGCACTGATTTACCGCGTTCCAGAATAATCGGCTGAAATCCCATCTGTGCCAACATCAAGCCCGCAAACATTCCCGAAGGCCCCATACCAATAATGATGGGACGTAATTTATGGACTCCATTGGATCGGGGGATGAAAAAATCAGCGGGGGCTGTGGTTACCGAATGATAGCTCATGTCTGGAGTAGCCATCACATGGGGATCGTGGCTATAAGTTTTTAGCAGAGCCGCTTCTTGGGCTACTTCCACATCAACGATATAAACTAAACTAATCTCTGATTTCTTTCGTGCGTCATAACTCCGTTTGAAAATCGTTAAGTTGCGTAAATCTGTTGCCGCAATATGAAGCTTTTTCAGAATGGCTACGGTTAGGGCTTCTGGTGGGTGATCGAGGGGTAGTTTAATTTCAGTGATGCGTAACATGAGCAATTGTCGGGCGGTGATTTACTAATTGATTTTGACTAAATACTAGTTTGGAGTGAACAATATTTGCACTTCATTAAATCAGAAATTAATGTGGAAGTCCTATAGGAGTTCTATTATTCTGTAATCATATCATATTGTAAATCAGTTTATAGCTCAATTACGAATCCTGAAGCATACATCAATCAAACCAGTTGCCGATCTGATATAATACAAATGCTAATGAATCAATCTGAGCAGCTAGTATTGCATCTTAAATTACTAAGAGATAATACACTCTATTGGGGCGTTATGAATTGGATGTTTGGTAATAGTTGGGACTGGGGGTAACGCTTTCGATCTTTTTCTAGCTTTGTCATACAAACAGTCCACTAACCTATTACTAACCCATTACAGTGTGATACATTGGCATTGATACAGCCTATTTAAACTATATAAGGTTTGGATTACATTAGGTCATGATGAGCAGGCAAGATGCCCATACTAAAGTGTTTCATCAAGTTGTAAAATGCTGTATGTCTCTAAAAATACATGACTGAAGACAGTAATTTAAACTTCGGTAGTTATTCTATAATTGTTTGTCCTGAAAATCTATCCCAAAACCTTATTCTCAAAACCTATTGTGCCAAATCTATGACCATTGCTGCGCCCATTGCTTCTGATTCCGTCACCCTTGAGCCTAAAGTGATTGCCCTCGCCGAGCAAGCTCATGCTGTGGCCGTAAAGCTAGGAATTACCAAATTCGATATTTATGGTGCAACAATTGACGAAACTAGCGCCGAGGTTGATCAAGGTAAGCCTAAGCAAGTTGCCGCTTCCAATCGTGCCAGCATTACAGTACGGGTCTGGAATGAAAATGGGACAATGGGGGTAACTTCCACTACTAATTTAGAATCTGCTGGTTTAGAAATCGCCCTGCAAACTGCCCATGAAGCTAGTTATTTTGGCATGACCGAATTTGTGCCCGATTTTAGCCCTGCCGTAAGCGATGCTACCGCCAATCTGCCGGATCGTACTGCCCCTCAGAATGATGTCCAAGAATTACTACACACCCTACTCGATGCGGAGCAACAAGTCTGTGCGGCACATCCGGCAATTAATGGCGTACCTTATAACGGTTTGTCCCAACGGAATATGAGTCGCTTTTATCTCAATAGCGCTGGGGCAACTCGTCATGAGGAGATTTCCTATAGTTCCATTTATCTGTATACCAAAGCCGAAGAGCTAGACCGTAAACCCCGCAGTGGTGGCGCATATCGGGTCAGTCGTACTTTTGCCGATTTAGATGTATCAGGCTGCATTGCCGAAGTCTGTGAGAAGACTATTTCCCATTTGGATTACGATAAAATCAAGTCTGGTAAATACTTAGTTGTCTTTTCACCGGAAGCAATTTTGAGTTTAGTGGGGGCATTTTCTAGTTTATTCAATGCCCAGAGCATTCTAGATAAACTCAGTTTGTCTACCCCTGAATCCATTGGTTCCCAAATTGCCGCCCCCTTATTCTGTTTATCTGACAACGAACTATTTCCCGGCAACGTTGGCGCAATTACTTTTGACGGTGAAGGCACACCCACCCAATACACTCCTTTAATTGTGGATGGTATTCTCACTAATTTCCTCCATAGTTCCGTTACTGCCAAACGTCTCAATGCCAGTCCTACGGGTAATGCTAGCATTGGCGCAAAGGTTTCCGTTAGCCCTAACTTCTATCACATCAGTCCTAGCGTTAATCATACTGCGCCATCCCGTAGTTTAGACGATGCCGCACAACTGACCGAGCCAGTAATCCTGATTGATTCGCTCCAAGCCCTTCACGCTGGAGTGCAATCATCCCAAGGTTCTTTCTCATTGCCTTTTGATGGCTGGCTCATCGCTAATGGTCAACGCCGCAGTGTGGAATCAGCTACTATTGCCGGTGATATTCGGGAAATCCTGCAATCTATTGTCTATGTGGAATCAGAAGTCAAAGTTACCCCCTCTGGAGCCGCCCCCCACGTGTGGGTTACTGGAGTTTCCGTAACTGGCGAAGCCTAATCATAATCATCTATTTTTCTTCGTGATACTACTCCTATGTCTCATTTTTCGACCATTCAGGTGGCGGTCACTGATCAGGCAATTTTAAAAACCGTTTTACAAGAAGCTGGTTATGATTTTGTGGAGAATGCCCTCGTGAGGGGGTATCAAGGTAATACCACCACAGCAGCCATTGTGATTCGGCTATCCCACGGCTATGATATTGGCTTGCGGCAAAGTCAAGATGGAACCACCTATGAAGCAGTGGCAGATTGGTGGGGCGTAGGAGTTAGTGCCACAGAATTTAGCCAAGACTTAAATCAACGCTATGCCCATAGAGCCATATTGCATCACGCCGCCCAGCAAGGTTTTACCATCGAAACCGAAGAGGTTTTGGCTGATGGCACGGTGCGGGTGGTTTTAGGGCGATGGCAATCATGAAAATCCTGACTGAAACCTTAACGACAAATCCTCTGGATCATTGAATTAGCCTGCGCTCCATAGCCACCACCAAACAAATTAAAATGATTGAGAATGTGATAAAGATTATATAAATCCTGCCGTTGCTTATAACCAATTGGTAAGGGATAAGCCTCCCTATAACCTTGATAAAAAGCTTCTGGAAAACCGCCAAATAAATGAGTCATAGCTAAATCCACTTCCCGATCACCAAAATATAAAGCGGGATCATAAATTACTGGCACTAATTCGGCATCGCTTCCATGATGAGAATCGTCAATAAAACTCGCATTGCCGCCCCATAAATCGCCATGAACCATTGCAGGAATTGGCTTATGATCAGCTAATAGTGCCTCTATTGCCTGAAATAAAGTTGCTTCTGACACAGCGCAACGCCATCCTTGCCGCCGTGCTAATTCCATCTGAAACCCAATGCGATGCTTTTGCCAAAATTCTGGCCAACTCTCCGTCCAAGGATTAGGCTGAGGCGTTAAACCAATGGTATTATTTTCTTCCCAACCAAAGCCACGACTGCTGCTGACCCGATGCATTGCCGCGAGATTTTGTCCCATGATGTGCCAAGATTGGGCACGATTTTGATGGGTCAAAGGTAAATATTCCAGAACTAAATAGGCTTTATCACCCTGCGCTCCTCCACCTAAGCCATAACAAATCACTTGGGGCACACGGATTGTCTGTGTATCATCTATTGCTTTTAGAGCTTTAGCTTCCCCCATCAACATCGGCAGATATTGCCCACTATTGAGCTTGATAAAAAATGACCGCTGCCCATCAGTCATAATCATCGTTTGATTGATGCAGCCTCCCCCTTGAGCGTGGCACTTTACAGCGGTAAATGGCACACCTGTCGCCACACTGATATGATGGGTGATGGTTTGCGTCAGTTCTGATGTCATGGGTAAATTAGGAAAGTTAGTAAACTAATCTAAGAAATTATTGCAGAAGTCAAAAGCAGGTCACAAATGATGATCCATTACTTTGCAGCTTAGTTTTATGCGATAGATTGGTTGATTAAATCTGGTTCCGATCAAATCAGAAACCGCTGCATCATCTATGCTAATTCTATTCAAATCCATCATCCGTGGTGAAAGCATTCATCTCATATTTGTCTAAATCAAACGTCACAATATTATGAATTGTGCCAGAATAAGGCAGATCTCTGGGGGCATAGAGAATGCTGAATTTCAGCCGCCACAGCCGTTGTTCTGGGCTTTCCGTATTAACGCGGTGTGCGACCAAAGGTAACGTATTACCCCGACCTACTTTAGGAGTATGACTCTCTCCTTCGGTTGCCCTGTACCACTCGCTGGTATAGGAGGAACCATCAATATTTGTAAAGCAAGTGCATTCCTTTTCTGCCGGAAATGGCTTATAGGAATTAGTATAATTGCGCGGCGGTGGTCCTTGGTATTTAAATTTGAATTGTTGATTCCGCCACCAAAACGACCAGCCCGTAAAGATATTAGTACTAAAATTGCTGCTGATGCCACCGACGCTATTGTAAGAAAAAGTTTGCTCGTAAACCTGAGCCGTAATATATTCATCCACCCCGTCAATATTAATCTTAGCGAAAGGGACTTCAGTAATTAGAGCCGCAGTATTGATTGGTACTTTATGGAAAAGCCATTGCATTGGCTCAGTCACCTGACAGGGCATAGTCGCACCCGCCAAAGAGTTATCCTTACCAAAAGCCGCAATGAATCCATAATTAGGACTCATTTCTACAATCAATGTTTCACTCTTAACCTTGAGAAATTCCGCTTTATGAATCCGGCATTTAGCCTGCGGGGTGCTGTTCTGCAAAGCCTCATAAACTATTTGTACATTAGTGGTGCAACCGCTGAGATTTTCCTCACTCACTGCCTCACCAAAACTAAACCCTTCAGTTTCAATTCTCTGGGCGTAGTACTTTCGCAAACTGATCGCCCATTGGTTCCATGAATGACCCATCCAGCCCAGTACTTGATCTATACTCATCACTTAATCACTCTTAGAAATCAATATTCATAAATACTAATAAATATTCATAGCTATGACCACAAGGGATGACCAAACAAAGCTTGAATTACTTTATTACCCCGTAACTGATTAGACAAGGGTAAATGTCCTTTAGGTGCGGTTAAACTCCAGGTAAATTCCGTCGGATAGCGCGTAAAAGAACCATCCTTCTTCCAACCAATTTGGAACCACAGTTTTTCCCAATTTTTGCCTAAACTGAGCCAGATTTTGCGCTGCACCGAGAAGCCAAATTTCCCTTCAGAATAAATCAGCCACAGATCATTAATCATTTGCAGATCAACATGGGGAATCTGCCGCACATCCGTAAAATATAACCACCCCCGCTGTAAAGCATTACTATTAGCCGCCTCGCACAATTTGAGATTAGTCAGCTTATCGGCCGCCTCAAATTCGCCCTTTGCTAATAGTTCCTGTAATTCTTGATAGTCCACATTCTTTTCGGAACGCAGGGGCAACACCCCTTGAGCATAAAATCTCTGGGCTACGTTAACTGCTTCATGGGCAGAGTCGTCTTGATCCCAAGCCAAAAGCGTTTGGTGCAGCTTACCGTCAATAGGTGATACTGCGGTCTGATTGCCTTGCCGTTGTGCGATAAACTCCACCAAAATCGCCAAACCGGCCGCGCCATAACTGGCTAATTCTGGTATCGCAGGCATTTGGCTCGACTCCTTGCCCGAAAATAATTTCTCTTTGAGTTCTGCCAACTTTACATCAGACATACAGCGTTGCTACTGATTTAATTTTTTAGTGATATATAACAAAAATTCTGTAAAAAATCTTACCCTACATTGTGACCACAGACACATCAGAGTACAAATACTTAATAGCCAATTAATAGCCAACTTGACAGCTAAAATATCGGTGAAAATATCGGTAAAGAGTATCCCCAAAATTTAAGGGATAACCACCATAGGCTACCCCTAGAAGATTATTTGTGGATGCGGTTATGCATGCCCCTAATCAATGAAGCCCATTAAGGCTGGTGCATCGTCAATCACATTAGAAGCCACCGGACGATTCCCCATCACCGTATAAGAATCGCTAATCACCAAATTACCCGAGGTTACCGGACGTTCACCAGAGGAGAAAAATGTCCCCACAATATCCAAGTGATCTGCCACAATGGGACGCTCGCCAGAGGAAAAGAAACTACCAGTTACTTCAATCGCTGCGGCCGATACAGGACGATCTGCCCCACCAGACTTAAAGGTATCATGCACTACTAGAGTACCGGTCATAATGGGACGCTCGCCTGCCATCATAAACGATTGCGTGGAGTGAAAGCCACCAGTCATAATGGGGCGCTCGCCAAAGTGTTTGATGGTATTACTTACTTGTAAAGCGCCTTTAGCCGCAGCGGGAGCCGGAGTAGCCGTTGCCTGTTGCACTGCCAAAGCTGAAACTTCTGGGGTATTAGCCTTAGTTTCAGTGGTTTCCGCAGATTTGCGCACTGCGGGAGTCCGGGCAGACTTTTCGGCGGCGGTTTCGGGTTTAGGTTCGTTGCCAGTAGTCATAGTGGTTGATTTATCCTGATTTTTGCTGTTGAGCTAATGATTGAAGCTAAATTATTGCTGACTAAAATTATTTAGATTATGGAGGGGAATTGAGTTATGTCCTAAAACAAGCGGGATCTAGTGCCGAGGCTCATCATGATCAACTATAACCATCACCGCCCCATCAGCAGCGAAATGCCAAGGCGATGCTAAGGTGATCAAAGCAAGCCCAAAAGTTTCGTACTAACAAAGGCAACTTTAATTTTACAAACAATGGCTAACTCTATTCACAGTAATTTTTGCCAATATTTTGCTACAAATTTGATACAAAACTTTACGAGTTGTTAAAACTAAGGCTAGAAATTGCTGTCTAAGTTTTTTCTATTATATCTGCATAAACGGGCATTTTCTTGATTTAATCTGAATTTAGGCTGCCAACTAATTTCGATCATAATTCTGATTTAATAATTATTTAAGTATGATTTACATCCTGATAAATCTTTGCCTAGAAAAGTTTTGGCTTGCATTTTGGTGATTTTAAGGGTAAGCTAAACTAGATTGATTTACTCAATTAAACTGGGGATTATTAGCCTAAATTCGCGAATGACAATTTGCAATATAATTTGTAATAAATTAAAATTACTTTGATTTCAATTTATTATTTTATGGGATTTACAATATACTTTTAGCGACTCTAGAGCTAATAATCACATCTGGCAATCAGAGCTATAAGTAAAAGCTATAACCATTTTGATCAAGTTTGATCAAGGCAGCTAAGTCAGTCCAATAGACAGCAAATATAGACATGATAAGATGCCACCAGATTGACATATTTGAGTCAGCACGGCTCAAATTTTCCCCATTAATTCTCTTAGCATCGGATTACTATGAGTAAAACTGCCACATCTAGTCCCGCTGGCTTAAATATTTCACTGCCCAGCATCCGCCGCATCCATAGCCTAATTAAAGATAAAAGCGCTGTCCAGGTCAAACTAACCACAGGGGATGTTTTGCAGGGCCGGATTTTATGGGTTGATGATATGTGTCTGGGCTTGGAATCTGCTGAAGGCAAAATGGTGTTATGGCAACACGCCATTGCTTTTATTCGCTAGGGGCAATGGACAGGGATCGGGTTGCAGCTATCCCGAACTTGAGGCTCAATAGAATTTAGCGCCAAAATTAGATCTAAAAAGCTTTGGGACACACTTAAATTTGCGACACACTTGGGGAGTGCTAACCATTAAAAGCATTCCCTTGTTGATGGCGGACATATCACAAATTATTTGCTCATAATGGTTCATCAATAAAATTTGAGGTGTGGCTCTATGGTGGGTTTGATTGATGAAATTATTCGCATTCTTAACCAACCAGCGGCATATTTAGAATCGATCACCCAGCGTAGGCAACTGCTTCAGAAATTAGGGCAGTTGTGGCAATTGTTGCCTGTAGACTTCTCGCCAGCCAAAGATTTAAGCCCGAAAGTATCATCTGAAGATGCCATTGATCTCTCTATTGAGGTGATCGCCAAAATTAACGAGATCATCTGGTTATTGTGGGATAGTCCTTTGTGGCAAGGCGCGGCAGCTAAACGATCTTGGCAAGATTTTGTTGAGCATTACCGTCAATTTGTGGTCGCCCAAATTCGCGCCTATGGGCAAATTAACCTAGAGGCAAAAGATCAGGATAGCCCTGTATCAGTTCCTCGGGTGATTTATGATTTGCATCAACAACTAGGCATGGCTTTTTTTAAGCGGGGACTGTGGGCAGGGGCGGTATTTGGCTTTGAATTGGCGTGGCTGAGTTTAGCCCCAGTCAGCATTTTTAATTTCCTCGCTAAGGCACTGCCTGAGATGGATTTAGAGCAATTAGCGACGCAGGTTAATACACCGGATTTATTGATCAAAGAATTAGCTTTGTTGGCCCAAAGCGATCCCCAATGGGCGGCTAAAGCTGGCAGTTTGTTATGTAATTTGGGGGCGGCATGGGCGATGCAAGCCACCGATGTTTGTTTGCATCAAGCGATTGACTACTATCATCAAGCTGTGGCGGTTATGCCTAATTTAGTGCCAGCCCATTTTAATTTGGGGGCGGCCTATTTTCGTCTAGAAAATTGGGATTTGGCCATCGCCCATCTAGAAACCGCTTTATTCTTTAAGCCCGACTATGCCGAAGCTTGCACCAAATTAGGGGCTGTGCTAGTCAATCGGCAACAATCTGGGGATTTAGCTCAAGCTATTCGCTATCATGAAAGAGCAATCCAGCTATGTTTAGAAACCGATTCTTTACCCAATGGGAATTATTCCATTACCGATGCTTACTATAATCTTGCCATTGCCCAGACGCAAAATTATGATACTCAAGCAGCAATTACGTCCTATGAAAAAGCACTCTCTTCTTGTGCTGCTAACCATAAATTAGTGGCTGATGTGCATACTAATTTATCTTTACTTTTGCTAGCCCAAGGGAATTTGGAACGGGGTTGGCAGGAATATGAATGGCGCTGGCAAACCCATCATTTAGATTTACCGATGGCGATGGATTGTCCGCGCTGGCAAGGGGAAGATCTGCAAGGTAAAGTGATTTTTCTATTTACGGAGCAAGGGTTTGGCGATGCCATACAATTTTGTCGCTATGTACCCTTAGTGGCGGAACGCGGAACGCGGGTAATTTTGCAGTGTCAGCCGGAGATTAAACGTTTATTGACCACTTTAGCGGGAGTAACTTGGCTGGTTACGGCGGAGGAGCCAATCCCTGAGTTCGATTATTATGCGCCATTAATGAGCTTACCGCAGATTTTCGGCACTACCTTAGAGATAATTCCCGCTGCTGTGCCATATTTGCAGCCTTCGGTGTGTTTACCTTTACCACCGCAGTTTGATCTCGATGATGATGCTCAGTTACTGCAAAATTTACAACAATGTTTTCCTAAACCATTACAAATTGGGATTGTTTGGTCTAGTAGTGCTAAAGGACATTTAGATTATCAAAAATTTCAGGGGCAAAAGTCTGTGGATTTAGCCCTGCTTTTGGAATGCTTTGATGTAGCACAGATGCGGATTTATAGCTTACAGGTGGGGCCGGAGACGGCAATTTTAGAGCAACAGTCTACCCCTGAGCCTAGTTATGCTGCTGCCAATGCTATGGCTGAATATCTGCTCACAGAAAGGCTTGTGCCCTTACATCCTTACATTACTGACTTTGCCGACACCGCAGGCTTTATCAGTCAAATGGATTTGATCATTACCATTGATACAGCGGTAGCGCATCTGGCGGGAGCTTTAGCTAAACCGACTTGGGTTTTATTAAGTTATCACAGTGATTGGCGGTGGCTCGGTGACTGCCCTGGGCATTTGAAAGAAAAATATCAGAGCCATAGCCCTTGGTATCCGACTATGCAATTATTTCGTCAGTGTACTCCCGGGGATTGGCATGGGGTAATTAAACAAGTCAAACAAGCATTGCGATCTTTCTAAAATTATTTTAAGCAGATCGCTTTAAAAATAAGCCATTGGTATGATCGGGAAAGCTTTCGGGAATGTGTAATTTACCATTTTTGATAAGGTAACATTGATAACCAAATTCATCTAAATAATTGCGAACTTTTTGACTATTTTCCCCACTCAACTCAGCATAAATAGCTCTGATTTGGTGATTTTGCAATAGCTCTGCCGCTCCTTCTAAGGCAGGAATCTCATAACCTTCGATATCTAAACACCATAAATCCACATGGTCAATATTTAAGGCTTGTAACTGCTCTGTAAGAGTGATAATTTCAATAGTTTCCCCTAAAGAAGATTCATTAAAAGATTCCGTAACTTGATTTTGTGCGCCATGCTGATGATCATCGCCTAAGGAAACTAGACGCATTTGTGATTTTTTATTCCCTAATCCAGCCTGAATTTGTTGTACTGGAAGATGCTGATTCACTGACAAGCATTCCCTGAGCCAATTTGTAGCTTCTTGTCCTGGCTCAAAAGCTAATACTTTGCCTTGAGGTACATACTGTCCCAGATA
>JBAXSK010000058.1:0-18839 GCA_037130765.1 Pseudanabaena sp. ELA607 | reverse complement strand
ACTGCGTAAACATATCCAAATTCTTATAAAGCATCAAATTAGCTGTGTCTATCCAGTAGTGGACAGACACACCTAAAATAGTGCAGTATATTTTAGGTTAAAAGCTTACTGCGTAAACATATCCAAATTCTTATAAAGCATCAAATTAGCTGTGTCTATCCAGTAGGGTGTGTTAATGCAATTTAACACACCTTATTTTTGTTTGAATAGTCATCGGCAAAATCCGAATCAACTCAATCTCAAAAAAATCTACGACTCTCAACCTTAATCTACCGTCAGAAGTTGAGCAATAGCTCTGACAGGAAAGCCAATCAAAAAAGCACTTCTATGAAATAGGAATTGACATGAATTTGGCTTGATTACTCTAATTCTGGCCCTGCTGTAGGGCGATAACGATTCTGACTGCGCCGTAACGCCGCTCCATCCCCAATCATGCCCAAATTGTGCAGCGTCATTTGCTCTCTAGCTAATTCTAGACGCTTTAACTCGTGGTAATTAACCCAATGAATACAGTCCACCGGACAGGTATCAATCGCCTCTTGGATTGTGTCTACTCCATCGCCATCTTGGGCTACCACCCGCGCCCTGCCATAACTCGGCTCTAAGAAAAAAGTATCCCGCGCCACATGGGAACAATGACCGCAACCAATGCAAGTAGTCTCGTCCACATACACCGCATTTTGACGCAACGCCCCGCCTAGTTCCGGCTCCAAGCCAGAGCGTTCTAGGTCATCTTGGCGTAAAAGACCACCTAGCTCTGGCTCTAAACCACTAATTTCATCAAAGGATGGATTAACCATGCCAGCGCTGCAACACAAGGCGTACTGAACCATCTGCCCGATTTTCTTGCTCGGCAACGGCAAAACCTTGTTTAGTCGATTCAGCGGTTACCGTAGCCAAGGCATACTGTTGCGTGATTTTATGCAAGAAACTTTCCAAAGAACAAGGCTGTTGCCAAAACTGCATATCTGCTACGAGTTCATAGCTCGTGCCATTCCACTTAAAACCAATGTCATAACCATTTTCTTGCTCGATGACCACATCGGCAGTGGTGGCATTGCCTTGATAACCACGCAAAGGCGCAGCACCTTTCCACGATACACCCATAGTATTTAGGGCATTTTGCAAGGGTTCAAGGTGACGGATTTGGGTTTTGATTTGGCTAAAGTGGGACATAAATTAGCTTCCTGTTAAATGGATGATTTTTGAAAAATGTTCAGTCAGGTTTTGGCAGGCATTTGGGGTACATATCTGGTTTGGTACATATCGCCTGCATCAGCTAGGGACTTAAAAGTTAAATGAAGAAATTTTGCTTAACTTTTAAGTGATTAATCACTCAATAAATATTATGACTAATTTTCTCCTAATTTAGGGCTAAACATGGGTTTAAATCATTAATTACTCAAACTAAGGATCAGTCAGGAATTTAACTAAAAATTTAACCTAGATTAAACTTGGCTAAAATCATAACTTAATCATCACTCAAACTCTAGTTACCAAGCACTATGCACCGTGCCAGAGTCATAGGATAAACCATTGGACTGAGCCGCAACCTGTGCCGTATATTGCTTTTGGGTAAAATGCTCGGCGGTTAGCTCCCGATGGGCCACGATGCCTAATTGAGCTTCAATGGCTTCAGTAACCGCAGCGCAACTAGAGCCAATAATGCCCGTAACGCGCTCTTCGACCCTACCATCGGGATAGATAATAAATTCCAAGGTTTCCATAGTGACCTGCGCTTGCCTACAGTTATTGGGTTTTACAGTGAGGTTTTAGAGTGAGATTTTAGGGTATTAGCCTAAATAACTTGGGCTTTGATGGCTTTAAGGCAATAATTTAACAGTTTGACTTACTCTTCAGTGGTGCGTCAATAACTTTACAGAAACTTTGATCGCCTCAAAGCCTCTCTGATGCATTACAATCTCCGCACCATTGCCCCTTTCAAACGAGCAGCCAATCAAGCTGGTTGCAAGTTGGCGGATTAATAACAGATCCTGATTTTAGTCGAGTAATTACTCATGCTTACTTAACTAAATCTCTCATATCAGCAGTCTGATGTTTGGTTGGGTTTGATGCCCAAGTGTTGACAGGTATAAATACAGGTACAAATAAGGACAAAAAATAGTCAATTGTTCTGTGCAGGCTAATTAAATTTTGTTGACCCATTCAACATTTTTAAGCGGCATGATGTTTTAAAGCAAATTTTTAAGCCCATCACCATTTGACCTAGATTTGACCTAGCCCATTTCACCTAGCGCCATTGTTTTTTCCCTTTATGCCACCGAAAAACCTCCCCGCCATAGATTCCCTAACTGTGTCCCAACTAGTCGCCCAAATGGTTGTGATTCGTACCACGGGTCATCTCTATGATCATCAGATTGCCTATCCCGCCTGGGAACGCAACAATAAAGAACTAGCGGATCTGATTGGTAACTATGGTGTAGGGGGAGTGATTTTATTAGGCGGTAGTGCGGCCGAAATCTATGCCCGAACCCAGCAATTACAAGACTTAGCCGCCATTCCGCTGTTAATTACCGCCGATGTCGAAGAGGGCGTAGGGCATCGCTTTGCTGGGGCAACATGGTTTCCCGCACCGATGGCCCTGGAACATTTACCTGATGCTCAAGCCGAAAGCATGGGACGAATTACCGCCCAAGAATCCCTTGCCATCGGGATTAACTGGTTATTTGCCCCCATCGTCGATGTCAACAATAATCCTTTAAATCCCGTGATTAACGTGCGGGCTTTTGGCACGACCCCTGATACGGTCATGGCTAAAACGGCGGCTTTTATTCAAGGGGCCCAAACCTATCCGATTTTGACCACCGCCAAACATTTCCCTGGTCATGGGGATACGGCGGTTGATTCCCATCTGCAAACCCCTGTTTTGCCCCACAGCCGCGACAGATTTAACGCATTGGAATGGTTGCCTTTTCGTCATGCCATTGCCCAGGGCGTAGATGCGATCATGACTGCCCATGTGCTAGCCCCTGCCCTAGACGAAAAATGGATCGCCACCCTATCCCCCACGATTTTGACAGGAATTTTACGCCAAGAAATGGGCTTTGAGGGTTTGATTGTCACTGATGCGTTGATTATGTCTGGGGTAGCTGATTTAGGGACATCCGCTGATGTGGCGGTGCAAGCGGTCAAAGCCGGAGCCGATATTTTATTGATGCCGATTGATCCTTGGGCCACAATTGCTGCCGTAGTCGCTGCGGTAGAATCAGGAGAAATTACCCTAGAGCGCATCCAAGCTAGTGTGGCGCGGATTTGGCGGGCTAAAGCTAAAGTTTTGCCTAATCCCACCCCACCAGTTAGCAATTATCGTAATCTGCAACAAGTGGGACTACCTGCATCCTTAGCTATTGCCGAGGCAATTACTACTGCATCCCTAGAAATTTATGTGCCCGATCCTGTAGCATCGGATGGGGTGGCTCCTCATTGCCCCATTAAGGCTTTTACAACACGCCACCAAAGCAGTCTGCCCTTAACTGGCACTAACTTGGGCATTAACTTGATTTTGGTCGATGATCCATTACACCTCGAAGGGATCCTCAGCCACAACGCTCCAGCGGTCAAAATTCCTCAAAGTTACGGCTATCAAAAGTTATTAATTGATGGACAAACCATTGATTATTTACAATTTGAGGCATTATCTAATGTAGTGATGCAAATTTTTAGTCGCGGCAATCCCTTCCGTGGTAGGGCCGGATTACACCAAAAAACCGCTGCTTTAGTGCAAAATCTAGTCCATAGGCAACAACTGTCAGCCCTGTTAGTCTATGGCAGTCCCTATGGTCTAACCGATCTCAAGCAATACCTAACCCCTGATGTACCGTGGGGATTTGCCTTTGGTCAACAACCCACCGCCCAAAGTGCTTTAATACAAACTCTCATTGCTCAAATCCAGAGTTAAACTTCGCTTTTTTGCCGCCCCTCATTCCCCACCTATATGGACAATCAACCATTGTCACCGGAACCCCTATCCGACACAATTTCTCAAGCAACGAACGCCAATCCTGAGATAACGCCCAATTTATCCGCTGACACCGCCGCTCTTGATGGCGATATACCCCAAGAACAACTGTTCATGCCTGCCATTACTGACGTGGGATTGTGGTGGCGCTGGTTTTTGATGACCTTATTTGGGGTGCTTTTAGGGACAATTACTGGGATTCCGGCTTGTTTGGCGGGGCTGTATTGGTGGGGGGAAGTATTAATCGAACACCAGCTATGTCAGCCTATATTTGGGGGCAGCACTCATTTAGGATGTGGTATTGCTACCGCCATGTTAAGTGGTTCCGTGGTAATGGGACTTTGGCTGGGGCTTTGTCAATCATGGATTTTGCCCAGAATTTTGGGGCATCAGATTTTAGGGCGGAAATATCGCGCTAGATCCCTATTTCCAGAAGAGATGCTTCCCTATCCGAGACAGCGCCCCTATCGCCGGTGGTGGGTTTTAGCCAGTGTGATTGGTTGGACTTGCATTGGCTTAACTGCCACCAGTTTGGCTTATTTGCCAGTTTTAACTGCGATTATTGCCCCAGAAGGCCCCAGCATAGATCCTTCAATTAGCCAACAGTTACCGAGTTTAACTACCGGATGGGGCTGGTTAATTGGCTCTGGTATTTTGTTAGGAATGTTGCAATGGCTAGTATTAGTGTTTGCGACTTGGCGGAACTCAACTTCGGGGCGTTCACCTTGGCGGCGTGCTGTGGTGTGGCGTAGTGCTTGGTGGGTATTTTTACATAGCGTCTTGTTTGGTTTAACTGGATTGGCAATTATTGTTATTTTTCGTGGGCGTGGCGGTTTATTTGCTTTGTTGATCTTTTTCTTGGGATTTATGCCCTTTTATGCGGCGATCACAGGGGCTAATTTAGTTAAACTGAAGTTAGACCGTTCCATAAAACACATTAAAAGCTGAAATTTCACCAAATATAGTATCAGAAGTAAATCTATAGCTTAATGCAGCTTGAATTTTAATGATTTAAATGGGAATTTCATCAATATAAAACTTGTATAAATTCATGATTTAGCTGCGGTGCAAAGAATTTAAAGCTGAGAATACGCCAACGAATTATCTGTGCCAGTTCTATATCAAAATAGGGCTTAACACTTAAGGTTTAATTAGCTGATCTAGATTTTCTCATCTCCTTTTTGATAAGTTTAGGACTTAGGCAGAAAGTTCTAAAGTTGATTTGCTTCTCTAAGTAGAGATACTTTTTGCCATTTTTTACTAAATACTTTACTAAATACTACCGATTTAAACTGTGGAGGCGTTTTGTCTTTTTCTTCGTTAACCAGAAATAACTTAAATCAAGATAATTTAAATCAAGTTGTCACAGATTTGACTCTGACTGCATCAGTGTCCCAAAATTTACCTGCTAGTTTAGTGGAGCAATTTACGAATCTTACTGAAACTACTTCACGAGATTTAGTACAACGCATGACTATTGAACCTGTGGCTATGACGACAGATTTAGACGTAGCAACGGCATTGGTTCGCAGTAGTAGTGCCCATGTTACAGGTCAGCCTCTGGTGTGTTTACATGGATTTGATAGTTCACTATTAGAATTCCGTCGCCTCCTGCCCGCCCTAGAACAAGCCCTAAATCAGCGTCAATCAACTAATATTGATGCTATCGGGAATATTTGGCTATTAGATTTATTAGGATTTGGGTTTACGGAACGTCCGATCCATTTGCCCATCAGCCCAGCCACCATTAAGACCCATCTTTATCAATTTTGGCGCACCTATTGCCCTGAGCCAATGGTTTTAGTGGGAGCTTCTATGGGAGGAGCGGCGGCCCTAGATTTCGCTCTGACCTATCCTGAAGCCGTAGCCAAGTTAGTCTTAATTGACAGTGCTGGTTTAGCCAGTGGTTCACCCGTGGGTAAATGGCTATTTCCGCCTTTAGATCGGTGGGCTACGCAATTTCTAGCTAGTGCGGCGGTGCGTCGTCAAGTGAGCCTCAAAGCTTATCTAGATCCTGCTTTCGTTAACCCTGATGCGGAATTATGTGCTGCCTTACATTTGCAAATGCCGCGCTGGTCAGAGGGTTTGATTTCATTTACCAAAAGTGGCGGCTATGGTTCCTATGGCAGCGTTTTAAAGCAACTAGCCATGAAAACACTGATTTTGTGGGGACGCAATGATCAGATTTTAGGCACAAAAGATGGCCCAAAATTTGGTCATCTCATCTCCAAATCTCGGCTACAGTGGATTGAAGCCTGTGGCCATGTGCCGCATCTAGAACGCCCTGACTTAACCGCCACCGCTATAGTTGATTTTTGGTTAGAGCATTGAGCATAGGCTGATGGGTTGATCATGGCATCAATTAAATTAAATCATCTAAATCTAATAAATCTAAATTAAATCATGGCTGCTAATATTGCCATAATGCGCCATTCAACGCTGATATGTTCAACCATAATATTTAAGTATGGCCAGCTTTAATCATTCCCCAGAAATATCCAGCGATTTAATTCCCAGCATTGATTTTATGCAGCAGATCTGGGCAGTGCAATCGGCAGTAACCACCCTATTGACGGAACAAATATTGACTTCCCAAACCCTGCATTCAATTTTAGGTTTAATTGGTGATGGTTTAACTTGCGAGTTTATCGAAGTCTGGGAAATTAAAACACCCGAAGATCATAGCGAACCAGCTTTATATCTACGAGAAACTTGGCATAATGGGGGACGTGGCCTAGCTGAATTAGAGAAAGTATCTTATACCTATCGCTTCCTTAAAGGAGTAGCTTTACCCGGATGCGTTTGGGAAAGACAATCGCTATTTTGGGAAGCGAAGCTAGATGATGACTTACGATTTTGGCGCTCCCGCTATGTGGCTAACACTAACATCAAAAGCGCCCTTGGTATACCTTTGCGTGCTGCCAGTGAATGCATTGGGGTCTTAATGGTTTTTACCGATAGTACGGAGCGTCCCAGTGTAACAGTTTGGACATTATTACAAACCATTGCCTATCAGATCGCCCAGGTATTAGCTAAAATTCCCCATCGCAATTCTACAGAAGTAGCAGAACAATCTTATTTACCCCGATTTTCGCCAGCAATTATTACCGCTAAATCTGCGAGCCAAGTATTTCTCAATTCTCTATTAGATAGTTTACCGGTGGGGGTATCAGTTAAGGATGCCCAAACATTTCGGTATGTGTATTGGAATGCTCAAGCCACAGAGATTTTTGGCTATGAGAAAGCCATTGCTCTACATAAAACTGTGGCTGATTTTCTCGAATCATCTCAATCTGACTTACTTCAGCAGATGGATAACCAAATTCTTGAGCGTCACTATCAACCAGCAGATACTAGCGCCGAGACTAAAAATAGTGATCCGGCATTAAATATGCTGACTTTTGCCCATCATGTGGCGACTCCCCACCGTGGGCAACGATATTTTCAATTTAAGAAATTACTGATATTGCAACCCGATGGTTCGCCGCGATATATTCTGACTATTTTTGAAGATATTAGCGATCATCTAGCTGCCGAAAGAGCGCTCCAAGAAAGCGAAGGACGGTTTCGTAGTTTAGCGGCAAATATTCCAGGCATGATCTATCAATACCGCATCTATAACAAAGATATGCATAAAGGAGAATTCTCTTATATTAGTCCTTACAGTGAGGAGTTGTTTGGCTATACTCCAGCCGAGATGCAGGCTGCCTCACCATTGCGGCTATTAACTTCTCTTATTGATAGTCAAGAGAGACAATCTTTTGAAGAGTCAGTAATGATGTCTAATTTAACCTGTCAACCTTGGGCATGGACAGGCAAGTTCCATCATCGTTCAGGGGAAGAGCGTTGGCTCCAAGGGGTGGCACGTCCCCAAAGAAGTCAAGATGGGAGCATGATTTGGGATGGACTAATGATTGATATTAGCGAGCAAAAACGGCTAGATCGGGCTATTGCTAATTCTGAACAAAGATTAAGTTTATTGGTGCGGAGTACACCTCTGGCGGTTATTGAATGGAATTCTAAGTTTAGAGTTCTCGAATGGAATCCCGCCGCAGAAAAAATCTTTGGTTATCGCCGTGAAGAGATTATCAGTCATGCGGCAATTCCTTTATTGACTCCGCAAATAAACTTGGATCAGATTGAAAATGTGATGACACAACTATTTGAAGGAGCGGGGGGAACCCATCTGATTAGCCAGAATCTGACCCGCGAGGGTAAGGAAATTATTTGTGAATGGCATAATGCTCCTATGATCAACACCAAGGGGAAAGTTAAGGGTGTAATTTCCATTGTGCAAGATATTACAGATCGTATTGCCGCAGAGGAGGCTTTACGCACTTCTGCGGCTCAATTAAGATTTGCCTTAAAAGCAGCCCGATTACAAACTTGGTATTGGGATATTCATGATAATCAGGTGATTTGGTCGGAAGATTTGGGCAAATTATTTGGTTTAGAAGAAAATACAAATCCTGATAATTTTGAAGCTTATACTCAACTGATTCATCCTGAAGATCGTCCTGCTGTGTTGCAAACAATTAATGCCGCTTTACAGAATCAATCAGGTTATACAGTAATTCATCGCGTTGTCTGGGCTGATGGTTCAATTCATTGGATTGAAGGGCGTGGGGACTTTGTTTATAATGATAACGGTGAGGCGGTTGGCATCACGGGAACTGCAATGGACATTACCGAACGGCAAAATATTGACGAGCAAATTCGCCGTTCTGAAGCGAAATTCCGCCAACAAGCCCAACAATTGGAAGAAACTCTCAAGCAATTAGGGGAAACCCAAGCACAACTAGTCCAAACCGAAAAAATGTCTAGTTTAGGGCAATTAGTGGCTGGGGTTGCCCATGAGATTAACAATCCCGTGAACTTTATTTATGGGAATCTCAAATATGCCGATGGTTATATTAAAGATTTATTGAATTTAGTTCTATTATATCAAGAATGTTATCCTGAGCCGGTAGCTGCCATAGGCGAAAAAATTGAAGAGATTGATTTAGATTTCCTCAATCATGATTTACCTAAATTACTAGCATCAATGCGGATTGGGGCAGAACGCATCCAAGAGATTGTCGCATCATTACGGAATTTCTCGCGCATGGATGAAGCAGAATTAAAAGCCGTCAATATCCATGAAGGCATTGATAGTACGATCTTAATTTTGCAAAGTAAGCTGAAACGGAAAGGTACTCAGTCCATTGAGGTGATTAAACGCTATGGCGATTTACCAAATGTTTTGTGCCATGCTGGGCAATTAAATCAAGTATTTATGAATCTGATTACGAATGCGATTGATGCTATTGAGGAACAAATTCAGTTTACGGGAAAACCTGAAAAACCGTTAATTATTATTACCACTGAATATGATGTTAACAAGACAGTACACATTCGGATTGAAGATAATGGTTGTGGGATTCCCGAACCAATTCAGAATCTATTATTTGATCCATTTTTTACTACTAAAGCCGTAGGTAAGGGCACTGGTTTGGGTTTGTCGATTAGCTATCAGATTGTGACGCAAAAACATCAAGGCAAAATCTATTGTGAATCAGTGGTGGATCAAGGCACGACTTTTGTGATTGAATTACCGCACTTAGAGGGAAAGCATTCAATTCAGTGATTAAAATTTTGCCAACAGATTGCGCTAATATATTCTAATTCTTTCTTAGCCAGGAGCGGTGTAATATCACGAACTGTATAGATGCTATCTGGATTTCGAGTTAGTTCTATTTTTAAGTCAGGTAAATTGGCTAATTCCGATTCTTTTAATATATCGAACCATTGACTTGTATCAAGATGAGTTAAAGTCTGAGCTAGACCTAATCCTGTAGCTTTGGCATAGGCTTCTTTAGCTGTCCAAGTTCGTAAAAAACAGCTTTTAGCTAAGTGCGGCTCGTCTAAATATTCGTGCCAGATTTTCTGTTCTTGGGGTAAAAAATAACGCTGTACTAATTTCCTCATTTTCTCTATGGATAGAGAACGATATTTAAATTCTAAATCAATGCCCACTGCTTCTAAATAATTTTTACTATGATGTTTATTTGAGGATAAATTAGGTTTAATCACACTATAGAGTGCTAAATCTCTGGTATGACTCACACTAAATGGGATTTGATATTGAGGTTCATCATAATCTAAATAAGGTTTTCCATGTAGACTATAAGCCAACTTTAAATATTGTGGTTCTATTGCGGTATAACTCGATAATAATTCCCGTAAAATCCCTCTAGTTAACATAAATTCTTGCTGGCGTTGCGTGCCCATCAGTGCTGCTCGTTGTTGTTCTGCCGGAGATAAAATTTGCTGATAGTAAGCTGCTAAATCCTTATTTAGTAATGTTTTAGCTAAACTTTTAGCCTGATTTAAATCTGCTAACCACAGATCAATATGCACCGAATCATGCAAATTTATATCATTATAAAAAATTCCATCAGCCCTAGAACTAATGGAACCTATTTTAGTTATGAGTGAATTTTCTAGAGCAAAATTCACAATTGCCGCTCCTAAATATTTAAACTAAATATCCAAATCAGTTAGAGCTAATTTCGGTGCATTGGTTTCAATAAATTCGCGGCGAGGCGCAACTTTATCACCCATCAAAATCGTAAAAATGCGATCTGCTTCGACAGCATCTTCAATGGTAATTTGTTTCAAGCGGCGCGTCGTCGGATCCATCGTGGTATCCCACAACTGCTGAGGCATCATTTCGCCCAAACCTTTAAACCGCTGAATGGTGTAATTAGCATTGGCAGGCAAACTACCCAAATATACCTGTAATTCCCGTTCGTCATAGCAATATTGATGCTGCTTACCCCGTTCCACTTTGTACAATGGCGGGCAACCGATATAAATAAAGCCTTGTTCGAGTAATTCCCTTTGATAGCGATAAAAGAACGTCAACAACAAAGTGCGAATGTGCGCCCCGTCAACGTCAGCATCAGCTAAGAGAATGATTTTGTGATAGCGCAATTGATTAGAATCAAAGTCTTCACCTTTAATACCTAAACCAATACCGGTAATGAGGGATTGAATTTCGGTATTCTTATAGATTTTGCTATCGTCGGCTTTTTCGATATTAAGAACTTTACCGCGCAGAGGTAGAATCGCTTGGAAGTGGCGATCCCGTCCTTGTTTGGCGCTGTTGTGGACAAACACACCACTCGCTAGGGCAAAGTTATGGGTGTGGGGTACTTCGATGTCATAAACATCAATTTGTTCAGTCAAATACTCAATTTTGACAACCCGATGGTTATAGTTTGCTACTGCTTCTAAGGCTAATTGGGAATTACCACCAAAATAACGCTCACAGAACGTCTCAAACTTGAGCAAAGACTTATCGCGGATATCAATACGATAGTCACGATAAGCTGCTAAATCTAGAACACCATTGGCAACTGATACCTGTTTGAGTGCTGCTAAAGTCTTGCGGTAATACGTTTGACTTAAAGCAGCTTGACGCTTAGCACGAAACTCATCAGTCCACTGAGACTTAGTTTGTTCCCGCCGCCAATCAATTAAATCTTGGTTTTGCCACTGTTGTTTGGCAATCTGTGCAAGATTAGTTTTTGCTTCAGGATGTTCCGCAAAATAACGTTTGGTGCGATCTGATTGGGACTGGCGATGTTCAGGATTGCGCCAATATTCCTGTTGCGCCTGATCTAAGCGATGCTTATTCTCCTGTTGATATGTGGGATTGGTGTCATAAAATTGCTGCCATTTCTCAATCATATATTCCTTATATTCAGGATTTTGCCATTGAGATTTGGCTTGGTGAGAAAGCACTGCCTTAGTCGCTGGCTCTTGCATTCGCTGGCTCATGCGCTGACGAAATTCTGGCTTAGTTCTCAGTTGACGGCATTTCTCGATTACTTCAGGGCGATGTAAAGTCTCTGATATATGCAGTTGATGTAAACGTAAGTGATCTGATGGAGACAGTCGCTCTAAATTGGTGGGATTGTTATTGAGCTTGTTAAAGTCAATATGATGACAATGCTGATGATCTTGAGCCTCATAGATTCCGTGGTAACGGTTGTACCAATCAGCAATCATATGGGTAAACAGCCAGCTATCAGAGCGAGGGTTCCAAACCATTTCATAGCCGTCAATGGTAATACCAATCTCAGCTTTACTCGATAGTTTGCGATAGAGCGGCATGAGTGAATCAGCTTCAGTTAATGCCGCAGCAGGTTTGTAGGTGTGATCTCGCAACATGAAACGATGATCCGGAGTGCATACTAACTGCTCTCCGTTATCTAAAGTCACTCGCACCACAGCAGCATTACGTTTTGTGATTCGTGCATTAATAATTTTTTCCACACCAATCGTGCCATCATGACGAATTGTGTAGCAGAAATTTTGTTTACCCGTTTTTTCTTCGGCAACTAACTGTTCAAAGCTAACATTACGCCCATCAGTTAAAGCCACAAGGGTATCACCAGCAAAGCAGCCACCCGCAGAATCCCCTTCTACGATAAAGATTTCCGATTCTTTAGGATCTCGCGAACTACAGTCAGCCAATTTGCCAGGCAACGTCGAAGACTCTAACGCTGACTTACGCCGTACCAGTTCACGCGCTCTTCGGGCGGCTTCTGCGGCATTAAAAGCCTGAATTGCTTTCTCAATAATTGCCGTGGCTACCCCCGGATGAAATTCCAAATACTCATTGAGAACTTCACCCACAAACGAGTCAACAATCCCCCGCACTTCCGTATTGCCCAGCTTAGTTTTAGTCTGCCCCTCAAATTCAGGATCAGGCACTTTCACCGACAAAACCGCTGTCAAACCTTCGCGAATATTTTCTCCAGCTAGATTAGAATCTCCTTCTTTGAGCTTCTTGAGCTTGCGGGCCGTGGCATTCATGGTACGAGTCAGAACCGCTTTTAACCCCTCAAGGTGCGTCCCACCATCGATAGTCCGAATATTATTCGCAAAACCGAGAATATTATCGTTGTAAGTATCAGAACACCATTGGAATGCCACTTCCACCTGCACATTATCCCGCTCCCCTTGGACATAGATAATATCGGGATGTAAAGGTTCCTTTTGATGGGTCATGTAAGCGACATATTCACGAATGCCGCCGTTATAGCAAAAAGAATCGGTGCGGGGAGTTTCTTGACGCAAATCCGCAAACTCGATCTTTACCCCAGCATTAAGATAGGCCAATTCTTTCAAGCGAGCGGCGAGAATGTCATATTCAAACTCGGTCTGCACCGTAAAAATCTGCGGATCAGGTTTAAATCTGACCTGAGTACCGCGACGGGGTTCAGGGGCGGGAGTGCTAGTCAAAAGTGTTACCGGAACGCCTCGTTCATAGCGCTGTTCATACATCTTGTCATGCCGCCACACACTGACTTCTACCCATTCCGAAAGGGCATTGACGACCGACACGCCTACCCCGTGCAAACCGCCGGATACTTTGTAGCCACCATCGCCAAACTTGCCGCCAGCGTGTAACACCGTCAGCACAGTTTCGAGGGCAGATTTACCAGTTTTACTATGGACATCGGTGGGGATGCCGCGCCCATTGTCAGTCACTGACACCGAACCATCCGGCAGCAGATGGATCGTAATCTCATTACAGTGACCGGCTAAAGCTTCGTCAACGCTATTATCAACAACTTCAAAAACAAGATGATGTAAACCCTTCGGCCCAGTGGAGCCAATGTACATCCCTGGTCGCTTGCGTACCGCTTCCAAGCCTTCTAGTACTTGGATCTGATCGGCATTGTAAGCCTGGGTGACAATTTCTGGCATGGGTAACTATGGCTCCTTGACTGACGACCAACTGCAAAACAAGTCTCATTATAACCTATAGGCTATCTCAGTGATATTTAGAGGCGTTGTTTAGGTGTATTTGAGTCATGGGAGCGTTGGATCACAGTCTGACCAATCAATCATGCGGCAGTAAATTAAGCGCCCATCTATCGCCCACCTCTTTTGAGCCGCTCTAGTTCTTGTTGCAAGTCCTGAACGGTTTGGCGTAAATTATCTACATCATCTGCCGGTTTGGTTTTGATGACGGCTGAAGGAGATGCGTCATCTTCATCGTCAATAGTGATGTTGCGGGGTTGTTTTTTGGGCTGATCAGTTGGACTAGAACTGTCGGGATTATGCCCCTTGCCATCAAGGTTACGCTGGGCTTGGCGCACAAAATCATCGACAAATTTTTTCGCCTCTTCCGCAGTAATTTCTCCCCGAGCTACGAGATCATCGGCAACTTTACCGGCTTGGGCGCGGATTTCATTGATAGTAGTGCCAGCTTTTTCGGTGGCAACCGAGGCGAGACCAACTCCCATATAAAAAGTCTTTTGGAGGGTTTTTTGCAGAATATCGCTCAATGGATTATTATTCATTGGGGCACTCCTAAGGGTGAATGGCAGGGTAAATGACGACTTGAACTGGCTATGGGCTATACATCATTATTTTGCCTGATTTGCCAATGATTCAGCTAGCCATAGCAAAGCAGTAATTACCGTAGACGCGGATCGGTTGGGCGTACCACCATAATGCCAATGCTTTCAGGCACGCCTTTAACATATAAATACAAATTACGGGAAATTGTGACCTTACCACTGGGAGAAGCGTGTAATAGTCCAATAGTGCCGTTGCTGTTACGGTAGGCTATGCCGGTGTGGGTGGCATCTAAACCTTTAACCTTGGTGGTAATGGCAATAATATCTCCGGCTTGGATCTGGCTGACGGCTTTGGGGATTTGCGCCGTAGGAATGTAATAGATCGGCCTTTGCGCTAGATTTTGCTCGACAGCTTTGATACAGGCAAAATTAGCGTCATCTTTTTTGAGTTGGGCATAGCTGCTGCGGTGATTGCTCATAAAATCTAGGGCATGGGGCAGCCTTTGGGATGCGAACTGGGTGCTAAATTTAGCGCTAATGTTGTCTACGGCTTGACGCTTTTGGTTGTCGTTGATCCAGTCGGTGAAATAATGCAAGCGGCTGCAATAACCATCGATATTACCGCCGCGATAACGCAACTGCTGCACCCTAAACCGAAAATTATCAAAAGAGTCGTCTTCTAGGGCGATGGTTTGGGCTAGGGCTAAAACGTTTTCCACT
Organism: Pseudanabaena sp. ELA607; assembly: GCA_037130765.1. Lineage (GTDB taxonomy): Bacteria > Cyanobacteriota > Cyanobacteriia > Pseudanabaenales > Pseudanabaenaceae > JBAXSK01. The sequence continues at coordinate 3,779 of JBAXSK010000058.1, read as the reverse complement.
AAAAGCACGCAATCAAACTTATCGAGATAGACTAGCAAAGTTTCGGTGCTAGGTTGATCGAGCAAACCTGCTACATAGGGTGCGCCCACCAATTGCTCCGCCACAAGCTGCATAATTTGCGGGAAATTTTGACTGCGCCAGTTTTTGGTCTTAGCTAGTTGCAGAATTTGGGCAAACTTTTGGCGGGTGGGATCCCCTTGGCGCTGGAGTTTGCGCTCTAAATCTGGGTCAGCGATACCAGAGGCAACCGGAGTGGCGATCGCTGCCGTATCCAGATGACTGACTAGGGATGATCCTAAATCTGCATGATCAGCCGCCTTGACTGGAGCCACCGCCGCAGTAATGATTAGCAACGTCGTCGTCATAGCCGTCATCAAAGCATTGTTGGCATTGAACGTCATGCCGCCACTGATCAGCGTTGCAATCATAGAAATAATCGAATAGGGCACAGGCTTATTAATCACGGAATGTAATGGATACTTCATCAATGCTGGATTAGTTGATGGATCAAAGGACGCATTTACCCTAAATACCAAATTCAGCTTAAACACATTTACCCTGAATTTTATAGGAGTAAATTTTTATAGTGCCAAATTATAGACGCAAATAACTGTCGCCCGAATAATTAGCGCTATAGGAATACATCACACTGCTGAGGATACCTCTAGGTAGCCTAGCCTAATCGTTCTATGGCAATGTTAACTTAACAGTGGGTTAAAATTATTGATTAAACTTATTGATTAAGTTTATTTTTCTTGATTTCTCTGGACTTGTCTGGGGCAGTCTGATTCATCCCAAGCTGATCAATAATTTTTGTAAGCAGTTTTTTGTGCCTCAGATTTGTTAAAGGATTGGCTGTAGGGTTAAGCCATGACTTAAGGATTATTTTATATTTTCGATTTGATGTTTTGGAGTTAAGTGTGCAAGAAGATTTCCGGTTAATCGTTGACTTAGTAATGGTTTTAACTGCGGCTTCGGTGGGTGGACTACTCGCGGCGGCTTTACGTTTGCCAGTGATTCTGGGCTATTTGGTAGGAGGCATCGTGGTGGGGCCTACAGGCTTGGGATTAATTAAGGAACTGATTCAAGTGGAAACTCTGGCCCAGTTTGGTGTGGCTTTTTTGTTGTTTGCTTTAGGCGTAGAATTTTCCCTAGCAGAATTGCGTAAGGTGCAAAAAATTGCCCTTGGTGGTGGCGCGTTACAGATTTTGCTCACCATTGGTTTTACAGCGGTGATTTCCACCCTGGTGGGCTGGGTGACTACTCCAGTGCAAGGCGTATTTTTAGGCGGTATTTTATCTCTTTCCTCTACGGCGGTAGTATTACGCAGCCTGATGGAAAACAATGAAACCGATTCGGTGCAAGGTCAGGTGACTTTAGGGATGTTAATTGTCCAGGACTTAGCTCTGGGCTTGATGTTAGCCGTATTGCCTGCCCTCGATCATCCTGATGCCGTGGGTATGGCAGTAATTAAAGCTTTATCTTTGACGGCTTTGTTTGCTGGTGGTGCGATCGCCGTGGGGATTTGGGTGATTCCGCCGCTGTTACGTTGGGTGGCTAGCACCGAGAGCCGCGAATTATTTTTACTGACGGTGGTGGTGCTATGTTTTGGTATTGCCCTATTGACCGAGCATCTGGGACTGTCCATTGAAATGGGGGCATTTGTGGCGGGGTTGATGATTGCTGAGGTGGAATATGCCGATCAGACCCTTACCTATGTTGAGCCACTGCGGGATGTGTTCGCCACGTTGTTTTTTGCCGCCGTGGGAATGCTGATCGATCCGGTTTTCTTGGTGCAAAATTGGCCCTTAATTTTGTCCCTCGTGGCTATTGTAATGCTGGGCAAATTTTTAGTGGTCGTGCCTTTGGTGCGCTTATTTGGCTATCCCTTACGCACCGCACTATTTACCGGCTTAGCCTTGGCCCAAATTGGGGAATTTTCGTTTGTGCTAGCCAGTGAAGGGCAAAAACTTGGTTTAGTGTCGCGTCCGGTGTATCTGCTGATTTTGGGGACAACTGCCGTGACCCTGATGGTAACACCATTTTTACTCAAGGCTATCCCCACCTTACTCACCTTGATGGAGCGCTTACCGTGGATTGGTACATGGCTCAATCAGTTAGACTTTCCCCAAGAAATTACCGCTGATGCCATATTAGAAAATCACGTAATTGTTTGTGGCTATGGCCGAGTGGGACAAAACATTGTCAATCTGTTACAGGGGCGTGGTTATGCCGTACTAGTGATCGAACAGTCTGAAGCCAAAATCCAGCTATTACGCAGCCAAAAAATTCCTTACCTCTATGGTAACTGCGCCAGTAAGTTAGTTTTAGATAAAGCTGCCGTAGCTGCGGCCCGCTCTATGGTCATTGCCACCACTGATCCGGTAGCAACACGGCTCTGTGTGCAACGCGCTCTGGTTTTAGCGCCCCATTTGGATATTGTAGCCCGAGCTGCTAAAGACGCTGATATTGACGCTTTGTATTACTTGGGTGCTAAAGAAGTCGTCCACCCTGAGTTTGAAGCTAGTTTAGAAATGTCTACCCACCTGCTGTTATGTTTGGGGGAACGCGATCAAAATGTACGGCAGGAAATTATGGCAGTGCGCCAAAGTCGTTATGTTAACTTCCGTCCTGAGGTTGGCTGCCCCTTGCCCCCAAGCAATGGCGCAGGTAGCGAAACCAGTGAACAATTTCCCGCCGGTGTTGGTTCGCCATAAATTCACCTAACCATAAATTTGCCTAACTATAAATTGCCCTAAATTATTGCCCTAAATTAATTACATCTCAAGTTACAACCGCACTCAAAGGTCACTAGTTAAACGGCTAGAATGCAAGTAAAATCTATCTGGTTAGGCTTTATATGAAATTTATAAAGTTTATACTAAAAATTAATTATCGTGTTGCTAAATCTAAGGAATATAGACTTGATTGAAGATAGATTCTTGATCAAATGTCACACAATATTAGAGGATGGAATTGGCTAAAAATATTTGCCCATTAATAGGGATTTAGCAGTACCAAAAATTGCTACTCTAAAAACCATATTTTAAAACCATGCTTGACCTAAAACTTATACTCATAATAAACATTTATTAATGAATATAGAATGAGCATAGACGACGCAAAGAGCAAATCTCAGTCAACTTGGTGCTATCAACCATAGACCTTAAGTCATAAAATTGAGGTATCCTCGTTATAAAAACGGGCCAGGATGAATGTCAAGCGTGATGGTGTTAATCATTCCCCATGTTTGAAAGGAGCGACTTAACTCAATTGTCTATCTCAAACCATAACTCCAAACCCCATAACTCCAAGCCATTCCCTAATGAGCCTGACTTTATTGAACCGAATGCCATTGCACCAGATGATTTAGGTGATGATACTGTGCCACTAGAGGAAAACACCCTTGATGCAGTCACAGCCCTACAAGGGGAATATTGGCATGGTCAAATGAAAATTTTAATTGTGGATGCCACCCAAAAATATAATGATCATCTCGATCCTCTGTTGAAGCTTCTCGATGTGGTGGGATATAAGTATCAATTGGTGTCGTCTTCTACTGAAGCATTGCTGTGTATCAAACAAGAAATACCAGATTTAATTTTGCTAGAAGTGCTTTTACCGGATCAAGATGGCTTCTCTTTATGTCAAATGCTGCGCCAAGATCACAATTTGCAGGATACGACCATAGTTTTTATTTCCGAAATCACTGATCCAGAAAGTAAATTCGCCAATTCAAGGATGAAATGCAACGGGTTCTGATGAAGCAAAGAATACTT
>JBAXSK010000057.1:0-19044 GCA_037130765.1 Pseudanabaena sp. ELA607 | reverse complement strand
GTCCCTTTATGCAAAGATCTCTAGGTGTTGCATTTCATCCTTGAATTGGCGATGTACTGTAATGGCATGAAATTTAGACAGATTGATCAGATGTACTAATGTTACTCACAACTCAGTCATCAACTGGGTTAAGGAGGCAGCAAAGCAATTACCAGAACATCCCCCCATTGAAACTATGCCTGATGTGGGTGAGTTAGATGAACTCCAGACTTTTGTGGGGTCAAAAAAACTTGATTTGGCGATGGACTGCGGTGAATCATTTTCGTCAAGGTATCTTGGCTTGGGTATTAGGGGATAGGAGTAGTAAAACCTTTAAAACCCTGTGGACAATGATTAAAGTTTGGCAATGCTATTTCTGGGTTACCGATGGTTACTGTGTCTACAAGATATTGATCAACTCAGAAGACCAAGTTATCAGCAAGACCTACATGACTAGAGTTGAGGGTGAAAATACCAGACTGAGGCATTATGTAGCTAGATGGCACAGAAAAACTTTATGTTATTCAAAATTGGAGACAATGCTGAGGTATTCAATTCGTTTGTTAATTCACTATCTTAAGTACAAATCATTTCCTACCTTTCCTTGATTCATCTTTTATTTGCGCAACGCCAAAATTCTGATGTTGGAAGAATTAGGAGAGTATGCCAATTTACTTTAAGCTGATAGAGCCATGTTATGTGAAACTCTGACTCCCCAGCCTCTCTCCCATTTTGAGCGCATTTCAGGCAAGAGGCTAGGGATGAAGATTCCACCTAAGAATCAGTTACAAAATTTCCCGTCCCATAAATGGCTGTAAGACTTCAGGAATCCGTACCGAACCATCGGGCTGCTGATAGTTCTCTAAAATAGCGGTCATAGTCCGACCCACTGCTAAACCAGAACCATTGAGGGTATGCACAAAATCAGTACCTTTCTTGCCCTTAGTTTTGAAGCGAATGTTAGCGCGACGGGCTTGGAAATCGCCGAAATTGGAACAACTGGAAATTTCGCGATAGGTTTGATCAGCGGGCAGCCATACTTCAAGGTCATAGCATTTAGCTGCGCCAAAACCAATATCCCCAGTACACAAAGCTACCACGCGATAGGGTAACTTCAGGGCTTGTAAAATGGCTTCGGCATCGGCGACTAGCTTCTCATGTTCGGTGGCAGAAGTTTCCGGATGTACGAACTTCACCAATTCCACTTTATTGAATTGATGTAAGCGAATTAAGCCTCTGGTGTCGCGGCCATAGCTGCCTGCCTCGCGGCGAAAACAAGGTGTATAGGCACAGTGATAAACCGGTAATGCTTCTTCTTCGAGAATTTCATCCCGATAGAGATTAGTTACTGGTACTTCTGCCGTGGGAATTAACCACAGATCATCTTCTTTACATTGGAATAGATCTTCGGCAAATTTGGGTAATTGACCAGTGCCCGTCATGCTTGCCGAATTGACTAGCAAAGGCGGCGCAATTTCGCCATAACCTTTAGCAATTTGTTGACTGAGCATAAAGTTAATCAAGGCCCGTTCGAGGGCGGCTCCGGCTCCAACAAGGGCGACAAAACGGGTTTGGGCAATTTTCACCGCCCGCTCAAATTGCAGAATACCCAACTTTTCGCCAATATCCCAATGATGGCGAAATTCTTGCCCCGTGGGTTTATGTTCGTCTCCCCAGCGGCGGACTTCCACATTGTCGACTTCGCTAGTACCAATGGGAGTAGTTGCATCGGGTAAATTGGGCAATGCCAACAACAAATCATTTAGCTGTTGTCGCAAAGCCTTTTCAGCGGTTTCGAGGTTGGCGATGTCTTGCCTAATGGTCGTAGCTCGATCCCTTAAAGGCTGGATCTCTTCAGGGGTTGCGCTGGATTTCATTTTGCTACCAACTTGTTTGCCAATGTCATTGCTTTCGGCTTGAAGTTGGGAGCGCTGGTTTTCGAGGTTACGCATCTGGCGATCTACATCTAGCAAATCACTGATGTCATAGCCTTTGCCCCGTAAACTCAAGCGATGTTGCACAGTTTCAGGATTAGCGCGTAATTGTTTAATATCTAGCACGGTGAATTAAAAGGGATGAGTTATGAATAAATTATTGTAGCGATGGGTTAGATCGTCTAACCTATGTATTTTTACCAAAAAACTGGTTTTAAATTCTGGTTCTTAGTTGGACAGCTTGAATTAATTTTGATAATTTGATTAATAGTTTAGTTTGGCTCTAGAATTATGGCGCAAGATTTTCCAGCCATGTGATTACCCTAAGCAAAACTAAATGAGATGCTTAGTTTCTGTGGGTGTCTTTTGCGGGTGATATTTGGAATGCTTATTAATTTGGATTAACGAGGTGATTTTGATGATACCAAAACTATTATATGATTCAGACTTTTATCGTTGGACGGTTGACCAGGTAGAGCGTTTACGCTTAAGGGAATGGAATAGCTTAGATGTAGAGCATTTAGTTGAGGAAATTGAAGCTTTGGGGAGTCAAAAAAGATCTGAGTTGGAAAATCGGTTAGCAATTTTATTAGGACATTTGATTAAGTGGGACTTGCAGCCGAGGTTACGCGGTAAAAGTTGGCGATTGACCATCAAGGAACAAAGAATTCAAATAAAAAAACTAATCCGCAAGAATCCTAGCCTAAAATCTTATCTATCGGAAGCAATTTCTGATGATTTCGAGTTGGCTTTAGTTTTGGCAGAAAAGGAAACTCGTCTTAAACCCAAGGATTTACCAAAAGAATGCCCTTACTCTATCGAACAAATTTTTGATGAGAATTTTCCGATAGGCATTCAAAATGTTTAAACCCATTACCACATAATGATCGCCGATTTTTGATCTATACTGGATAGTCATTCGTTGGTAGTTCTTTACAAAGATTCCCTTGACGATGTGAGAAAATAAAGCTACCATAAATTGATTATTTTGATATTTTATGGGAGTAAAACACCATCCTTTGCTCCTTCGATACTTCTAAATTAAAGCCTATAAATTAAAGCCTATTTTTAGAACACAACTCTACTTTTGCGAAAATTTGCATATTTTGGCATATTTAAGACTAATTGTATCAATCTTTAATGTTCGCATAGCTCGCCAGTATTGCTAAGAGTTGGAGATTAACTACCACTGGATAAATTCCCTAGTATCAATTGAGCTAATAATTTTAGATCCTACTTGCGCTAAACTTCTATAGTTCTCTAATTTTTTCTAGAAGTAATGCCCAGTCAAGCAACTAATTCACCAGTTATTATAGATCCGATTTTACCTAAGTTCAAAAATTCCCAACTAATTGTTGGCCATGGTCATGTGGGCATAGTCACGGGTTGGACGGTTAAAGAGTTTATCGCAAAGAAATTGCACCCCAATGAATATGCCACTATCGGTCAATTGTACAGCGCCACAAGGGGCATAGATTTTGTGATTAGGAATCTATTATGGTTGACGCATATTAGCCATTTAGTAATCATCAGCGCTACCAAAGAAGATCGCAACGCTGGTAGTAGTCAATGCTTAGCAGATTTTTTTGCCTACGGGGTCACTAATGGAGAGACGCAAACCGGTATCAAAGCATGGGTGATTAATAGCGACATTCAAGGCTATATTGATGCGGAAATCTCCCTTGATGCTCTCAATCATTTACGACAAAATTTGCTAGTTAGTTTATGTGATAATCTACCAGAAGCGATTACTACAATTCAGAACTTTGCGAAAGAAACCGTCATAATTGATCGTGGCGCACCCCAAGACTTTCCTAAATTAAATCAAGCGCAGAAAATCGCCATTGGAGAACGATTTGGCCATCGCATTGAAGGCAAAACCATCGGGGAAACATGGGTAAAAATTCTGCACCGGATTCGTAATTCTGGTCATGCTCGCCCCACTGCCTATGATAGCCAATGGCAAGAAGTGATTAATCTCACTGCTGTTATTACCAATGAGCCAGCATTGGGCTACTTTCCTGATTACTTGCCAGTGAGTAAAGAATTTACTGATAATTACATTGGGCAAATTCTTGATGATGCTCCTGATAGAGAAGGAGTTAAGTATACCTATGGGCAGAGATTGCGCTCTCATTTTGGCATCGACCAAATTAATCAAGTTATCGCCACACTTAGTAGTAATCCTGACAGTGCCCGCGCTGTGATGAGTCTATGGGATGTGACCGACGGTGAAAGTGCAGCTAGTCCGCCCTGTTTGAATCATATTTGGTGTCGCATTGTAGACGGTGCGCTGACCCTAACCGCCACATTTCGGAGCAATGATATGTTTGCGGCGTGGGTGGCTAATGCCATCGGTTTAAGGGCATTACAGAGCCATATCGCCGAGGCTGTGGGTGTGCCAATGGGACGACTGATGACCATTAGCCAAAGCGCCCATATTTATGATGATTGTTGGGATAATGCCGATCAAGTAATTAGGGAACAGTATCACCGCATCTGTCAAGCCCAAGACTATGCCGATCCCGCTGGCAGTTTTGTGATTAGCATTAACGATGGGGCAGTATTAGTGGAACATCTTACCCCCCATGATGGCGAAGTGATTAACTGTTTCAGCGGTAAATCTTTACGGATGCTCTATCAAACAATTGCAGCGAATTCCCCTAACCTTGACGTGTCTCACGCTTTATATTTGGGAACCGAGTTACAGAAAGCGTTTACTGCCATGAAAGAGAATCGCCCATACCAGCAAGATCGATAGAGCAAATTATCCCATCATGATACTAACGGAATTAGGCTAATTGCGCCTCAGTCTGCCGTTTGAGCAACTCTAAATAGACCAATAGTGCCTGAATATCCGCCGGATTGACACCACCAATGCGGCTGGCTTGACCAATGGTTAAAGGCTGAACTTTGCTAAGTTTCTCGCGAGATTCCTTAGATAAAGTATCAATAGCATGGTAATTCAAGTTGGGCGGTAATTTCCGTTCACTATGGCGCGAGACGGTTTCAATTTGATGTTCCTGTCGCTGAATATAACCGGCATATTTAACTTCGATTTCAGCAGCAAGGGACTCAAACCGGCTTAGGGAAGGCTCGCCAATGCCATAGTCTAATAAATTCTGATATTCTATACCTTGACGGCGTAATAGTTCGGCTAAAGTAATCGAACCCTTGATAATCTGTCCGGTTTCTTGGGTAATCTGTTTACCTACATCATCCATTTCCTTGATGCGGGTTTGATTGAGGCGTTGAATTTCCTGCTGAATCCGTTGCTGCTTGGTGGTAAACATCTCCCAACGATCATCAGGGATGAGTCCCACTTCACGACCAATCGCCGTTAACCGTTGATCGGCATTATCAGAGCGCAAAATCAAACGATATTCGGAACGACTGGTGAGCATTCGGTAAGGTTCGCGCAATTCCTTCGTACACAAATCATCAATTAATGTGCCAATATAACTGCTGGCGCGAGGTAAAACCACCATTTCCTGATTTTGGGCATACAGAGCCGCGTTCATCCCCGCCATTAAACCTTGGGCAGCCGCTTCTTCGTAACCTGTAGTGCCGTTGATTTGCCCCGCACAAAATAGACCGCTAATCAATTTCGTCATCAGGGTGGGATAGCATTGAGTCGCGGGAATATAGTCGTATTCCACCGCATAAGCCGCCCGCAACATCTGGCAATTCTCTAGTCCGGGCAAGCTACGCAACATCTGAATTTGAATCGGTTCCGGCATTCCCGTAGAAAAACCTTGGATATATAATTCAGGAATGGTGCGCCCTTCCGGTTCAATAAAAATTTGATGGCTTTCTTTATCGGCAAATCGAACAATTTTATCTTCGATACTGGGGCAATAGCGCGGTCCTTTTGCATCAATAAAACCACCATAAACCGGTGTGAGATGCAAGTTTTCCCGAATAATGCGATGGGTTTCGGCTGTAGTGCGGGTGAGGTAACAATTCATTTGCTCCCGTTCTACCCAAGCGCGAGGATCAAAACTGAACCAATTTTGCTGGGCATCAGGGGGCTGCACTTCCATTTTACTATAGTCTACGGTGCGGCGATCTACCCGCGCTGGCGTGCCGGTTTTGAGCCGATCTGTAATAAAACCTAAAGCATTAAGCGTTTCCGTTAAACCACTGACCGCAAATTCCCCGGCGCGGCCAGCGGCAATGGAACGATTACCCACCCAAATTTTGCCATTCAGGAATGTGCCAGTGGTTAATATCACCGCTTTACAACCATAACCCACGCCAAACTGAGTTTCCACACCAATAATAGTTTGATGATTATCTAGCAGAATATTGGTGGCAGTACCTTCTCTTAAATATAAATTTGGCTCATTTTCCACTACTTCTTTCATGGCAGCGGCATATTCCCGTTTATCGGTTTGCGCTCGCAATGCCCACACTGCGGGCCCACGGGAGCTATTCAAAATCCGCTTTTGCAGATAGGTGCGATCAGTGATTTTGCCAATTTCACCACCTAAAGCATCAACTTCATGGACTAATTGCGATTTGGCCGGGCCACCCACCGCCGGATTACAGGGCTGCCAAGCAATGCGATCTAAATTTAAGGTTAAAAGCAGGGTTTTCCGTCCCATGCGGGCCGCTGCTAAAGCCGCCTCACAACCAGCGTGCCCCGCACCAACTACGATAACTTCAAATTCATCTAAGAATTCTACGGGGTTAGTTAGTCCTAATTTGGTCAGGGTTGCGTCTTGGCTCATAGCGTTACGGCGATTTAGTGACAGATGGGGTGAATTATTGATTGATTATTTATAGCAATTTCCCATTGGGTAACAGCATATTTGCTCTACATGATGGACATAATTAGCAGGCAAGATGCCTGTCCCACAAGAAAAATTTTGACTTTTGTGATTTCTTGTGATTTTTAAAGGACAGAACCTCTAATTTAACTCTCCAGTTCCAGTTCACGCTTAGAAAAGCCCCACACAAAAGTTAAACCAATGATCAGCAGCATCACCCATTCTGGGGGGACTAGATCATCAGCAATTACTTTCAGGAGTAAGCGGAAGCCCACTAACATCACGATGACATAACCCGCTGCTTCTAAACGAGTAAATTCGGCTAACCACTTGATGAATAATTCTGCCAAAAAACGCAGGGCAATAATTCCAGCAATGCCGCCGATGACCACAAGCCAAGTTTCTTGGGCCACTGCCACCGCCGCCGTCACGCTATCTAAAGAAAATGCCAAATCCGTCAGGGATACCAGCACGACCACCTGCCACAGTTTACTCGCCATGCGCACGGGATGCTGGGCATCATGACCTTCTTGGTTATTGGCAAGGAAAAATTTACCCGATAGCCACAGCAGGTAAAGCGCCCCAATTAACTCAAATTGCCAATACTTAATTACCCAAGTGGCGGTAAAAATCAGCACCATGCGCAGCACGAAAGCACCAACTAAGCCATAACGTAACGCCCATTCTTCTTGTTTGGGGTCGGGCAAACTGCGCACAATAGCCGCTAATGCAATGGCATTGTCCGCCGATAAGATTGCCTCTAATAAAATCAACACCACCAAAATGGGAATAATTTCTGGACGTAACGAACTACCGACAATATCGGTCATTTGATCAATCATGCTACGGGGATACTAAAAAATAAACACTAATTGTAATCACCCTACAGCATACAAAACATTGCGGTTCTAGCCAAATACCTACAGATAGGAATTCATACTTTGTTGCCAAGTCAGCCATTGTTGCTGCACATAATCGCCAAACTCTTGCCTAAAGCGAGATACACCAAAGCGTAAGGCATTTTCGCGGCAGATTTCAGGACGAAATAATTGCTGATTTGCTTCAAATTCTGTTACAGAAATCATGACTTCTTGAATCGTCTGCTGTGGGAAAAATACCCCCGTTGGTGCATCATGGGGCAGAGGGCGCACGGTTTCGCAGACCCCACCCCGACCAAAGGCAATCACCGGAGTGCCACAAGCTTGGGCTTCTACGGGGGTAATACCAAAATCTTCTTCGGCGGCAAAAACAAATGCTTTAGCCCGTTTGAGATAGTCCTGCAAGACTTCGGGGGGCTGAAATCCCAAAATTTTAATATTAGGTGTCGCCTTGTCCCGAATTAAATCCATTTGATCCCCGCTCCCAATCACCACTAGCTGGCGGTGGGGCATCGCGGCAAATGCTTCAACAATTAAATCGACGCGCTTATAGGGCACAAGTCGCGAAGCCGTCACATAAAAATCTTCTTTAGCTGAATGTAATGTGTAGGTATCGAGATCGACGGGGGGATAAATTACTTCAGATTCGCGGCGGTAAACTTTATGAATGCGGCGGGCAATAAAACGGGAATTAGCCACAAAATGGTCTACCCCATTGGCAGTGCGTACATCCCAAAGTCGTAAATTATGTAAAAAATACCGCGCTAACCAACTTTTGATGCCACTAGTTAGCCCCGCTTGCTGTAAATACTGGTGCTGCAAGTCCCAAGCATAACGCATTGGCGAATGGACATAGGCAATATGCAATTGATCGGGCCCGGTTAAAACCCCTTTGGCGACGGCATGGCAACTGGATAAAATAATGTCATAGCCCGATAGATCTAACTGCTCAATGGCTAAGGGCATTAGGGGCAAATACTGCCGCAACTTCTGTTTAGCATTGGGTAAATGCTGCATAAATGTGGTGGTCACTGGCTTATCATGCAGAAAATGCCGCTGTTTACGGGGCAGGAAATCAGCCACAGCAAACAAATCTGCTTGGGGGAAAAGCTCTAGCATTTGTTCTAAAACCCGTTCTGAGCCAGCATAACTAGTCAGCCACTCGTGCACAATTGCGATATTTGCCCCATGAAGTGGTTTAGACATTGGTTTAAATTAAGGTAATTAGAATTAAAGTAATTGGTAACCGCTGTAATTGCTAGACTCAAAAAAACTACTGAGATTTAGTGATACTGCCTCAATGGTTACCCTAAGTCCCCAAGATTGGCTATAATTTTAGATATATTATCCCTAAATCATTATTAATTATAAATAAAAAATTAAGTTGCGTCACCACTTTCCCAGAAAAAGAATCACTTAGATGTTTATTCAACGATAAAAAGTGTTTATGATTTATTTTGGTCATGCTGTCATGATGAGGCGCTGAGATTTTAATAATTGATTATCTAGTTTATTTTTTATTCCCAAAACAGATAAAAATCGTAATTTTTGCTTAGGATCAGTAAGTATCGCTGTAGTTGCAGGCTTCTTCCCTTCCCCGCCGTATCAGGAGTTATCAATGGTAGTAACTTATCTCCGTCGTCTTACCCTAGGTTTGTTTTTAGGTGCACTGAGCAGCACTAGCTTGACTCTGACCTTTGTTGCATTCGCCCCTGGGGTTTCTGCCCAAGAAAGATCGGGATGTTATCTCACAGACAAACGGGGTCGCCGGATTGACTTAGGCAGACTGTGCGGCGTAAAACCTTTACCCACACCGATTAGCGCTCCAGTAACGCCCTCAACTGCGCCCAGCAAAGAAGACGATAACCCTTACATTTACAACCCTGTACCGACGGGCAAATTTTATGTCATTCCGATTAAACGTCGTTCTAGGGGAATCCCCATTGTGGAGGTGACCTTTAATGAAAAACACCGTTTAGAAATGATGTTTGATACTGGGGCTAGCGGCACATTAATCACAGCGGCTACAGCCAGTAAACTAGCTTTAAGAGTCCAAGGTTCAGGTTATGCCACCCTAGCTGATGGACGCAAATCGCCATTTTTTGTCGCGCCCGTGCGTTCGGTTTATGCTGGCAATACACGACCTAAGATGCTCATGGTGGCAATTTCTAATACTGCCGATATTGGTTTACTGGGGCAAGATTTTTTCGGGGATTTTGACATTAAAATCCGCCTAAATTCCATTGAACTGCATCCCCGTTAAGGTAATCAATTTTAATAGCTAATCTCTCTAGGCGCTGGGAATTAAATTGCAACTGGCGACAACTTAAACTGTTAGCCCCAAAGGATCGCCATATCATCAGGATCAAGAGGATCAAGTGCCTGATAATTAGCTACTCACCATTAGTTAAATCACCTTGTTAGCAGTCAAAGACTAGTTTTAGTCTTGTACAGAGGGTATTTCAGACAATATAACCCATTAGATTTAATATTGCATATAACTAAAAATAACTTTCAGATAACTTTTTAGATCACTTTTAGTAACCGCCGACCCTTGCTATCCCCAAAGCCATAGGGCATGATTGGTTTATGCAAAAAACTTCACTTTTCTTCTCGTACTCACTCCTAAAAGTAATGAGAAGACAAGTAAGTTCAGGTTTTTGAGTAATGGTTAAGAGATGAATTAACTACTTACCCCAGTAGCTTAAGGATTCCTTAATTCTTTAAAAGGTTGATTTTGGGAGCCTCTTCTTTTCTCCTACATTAGCGGAGGCTCCTAATTTAAATTACAACTTATAAATTACAACTTAAATTTGCAATTTAAATTATTTTCCAATTAGATATTCTAACATTCATTTTGTATTTTTGATTTTGTATTTTAAGTCTATTCACATCTAGAAGTAGCAAGTTTTATAGCAAAGAAGATGATTATCTTATAAAAATACAAGTTGTCGAAATAGAGAATTTGTTTACATCAACTTTGAGCGATTAATTATTCTATATCTGATGACTATTTAGACCACAAATCTTTAGATATTCAATATAGAGTGAACACTGATTAAATTATTGAAAGTTAGTCTATTAGCTATAGTTAACTGAAAACCATGAATATCTTTATTCCAAGACAGAATTTCACTAAACCTCAGCAACATATTTACGCCTATTCGTCTCATACTCATAAGTTTGCTGAAAAACATTCTGACCATCATCAAGAAATTGACTCAACATCAATTAATTTGATTTTAGACCGAGTAGAATTATTTCTGTACCATAATTTTCTGTATGTTTTGCCTCAAGGATCAGCCGATTTTGTGAATCATCGGTTGTATGGTTATGCTAAGGAAAAAAGCAACAAGAATCAAATTGAGTGCCAAGAGCGAGACTTTCTCCTAACACATTTGCCAGAGAATACGGCAATTTTTGATAATAACTATTTTGATGATAATTCTGCGATCAATTCTTGCGTGATAGATTTATCCATTAAACCAGTTCTTGAAGGAATCTGTTTAGCAGAATCCCTGCGTTTTTTGCGTAAATCTGACGAGATGTATCTATTTAACTGGTTAGCGAATCTGGATTTTTCGGGCATTTACATTGCACCTAATTTAAGCGAATCCCAATTAACTCAATGGGCTAAAGTAAGTAGTGCTATTAATAAACCGCTGCACTTGCTTTTACCCCTAGCTGAAGAATTACCGCACCACAATTATCCTATGCAATGGCTGCTAAAACGGTTGGGTGATTGGTGGGCCGCGCTGTTAATTCTAGTGATTTTAAGCCCGTTATTATTGCTCACCACAGCCTTGGTAAAATTCACCTCAGCCGGACCAGTGCTGTTTTCCCAATGGCGTGTCGGTAAGCAAGGCAAACTATTTAAGATTCTCAAATTCCGCACGATGATTATCGATGCTGAAGCCTTGCATCATAAAGTGATGGCAGGACAGAATGGCTTGCATAAATGCCAGCGCGATCCACGGGTTACTTGGGTGGGTAGTTTTTTGCGTAAATATAGTATTGATGAATTGCCGCAATTATTGAATGTATTGCGTGGCGAAATGAGTTTAGTGGGGCCACGTCCTTGGGCCCTCTACGATGCATTACGGATTGAAGGAGTCGATCAGCGCCGCTTGAATGCTTTGCCCGGAATTACAGGAGCTTGGCAAGTCAGCAAGCGTTCTACTTTGTTAGACCTCAATGCCGTGACTAAATATGATTTACAATACCTGTGTGATTGGTCTTTGGTGACAGATTTACAAATTCTGTTAATGACTGTGCCAAAGGTTTTATCTGGTTTTGGGGCATTTTAAGATTGGAGAAATTATAAAACCACTGTGTCATCCTAAAAAAATCACCCGTCCCCCCATTTAGTTTGCCCCACAACTTAACAGCAAAATAACTCAACCTCAACTTATTTGATGGAGAAAACATCGAGGGTGAAGTAATATTACAGACAAATATTCTAGTCAAAACTTTTGCTTGACTGCCCGATTTTTAGGAGGACACATCGTTGGTTAGCCGCTTTCTATTTACGTCAGAGTCTGTGACTGAAGGGCATCCAGACAAAATTTGCGATCAAATTTCCGACACCATTCTGGATACATTGCTGGCCCAAGATCCCCACTCCCGTGTTGCGGCTGAGGTGGTGGTGAATACTGGATTGGTCTTGATTACTGGCGAAATTACCACTAATGCCAATGTTAACTATGTCAATTTAGCGCGGCAAAAAATTGCGGAAATTGGCTACACTGATGCCGACAATGGCTTTTCTGCCAATAGTTGCACAGTTTTGGTGGCCCTTGATGAACAATCAGCCGACATTGCCCAAGGGGTAAACGTCGCCCTCGAAACTCGCAGCGGTTCAGCGGATGAAGATGCGGCTTTTGATGCCGTAGGTGCTGGGGATCAGGGCTTAATGTTTGGTTATGCCTGTGATGAGACCCCCGAATTGATGCCCTTACCCATTGCCTTGGCGCACCGTTTATCACGGCAGTTGGCGGCAGTGCGTAAGGATGGCACTTTATCTTATCTGCGCCCTGATGGTAAAACCCAAGTCACGGTGGTGTACGAAGACAATCGCCCTGTTGCCATCGACACGATTTTGATTTCTACCCAGCATGATGCCGCGATCAACGGCGAAACCGATGAGGCCAAAGTACAGGAAATCATCAAAGGCGATGTGTGGCAAAAGGTAGTACTGCCTAGCTTTAGCGATATGCAAGTGCAGCCCGATGCAAATACGCGCTTTTTGGTCAATCCCACCGGTAAGTTTGTCATTGGTGGGCCTCAAGGTGATTCCGGGCTGACAGGGCGCAAAATTATTGTGGATACCTATGGTGGCTATGCGCGTCATGGTGGTGGCGCTTTTTCGGGCAAAGATCCTACTAAAGTAGATCGCAGTGCGGCCTATGCGGCACGGTATGTGGCCAAAAATATTGTGGCGGCAGGTTTAGCCAAAAAGTGTGAGTTACAAATTAGTTACGCCATTGGGGTGGCGCGACCCACGAGCTTGCACGTAGACACCTTTGGCACAGGCACAATTCCTGATGCCGATTTACTCGAATTGGTGAAGGCTAATTTCGACTTGCGTCCGGCGGCAATTATCAAGCATTTTAATTTACGGGGCTTGCCTGGTGAACGTGGCGGCCGCTTCTATCAAAATGTGGCTGCCTATGGTCACATGGGACGTGCGGATTTGGATTTACCTTGGGAGAAAACCGATAAAGTTGCCGTATTACAACAGAATTGATGGAGAACAGAATTGATTGGTTGTTTTCTATCATTATTTGAGATGAGAGCAACCAATCATTGAATTGATCCATCAGACTTAAAATAGTGACTAATCCCCTTATTTCTCGACAGCAGAGAAGGCTCATCTCTAATTTAGAAAAGCTTTTGTGCTGTGGTGAAATCAAGGGGACTTTAATTAGGCGTAAGTAGATATAGTTGTTTTAGTGAAAGATGGCACAACCCATGAGACGGATCAACGGACAAGATGTCCGTCCCACGCTGCTTTATCCCTCGTAGGTCAGACATCTTGTCTGGCAAGGACTCTAAATAATGCGCCATTCTTACTTTGCTTGACTATAAATTAGCCCTGCAACAGCGATGGTTCCTGAAAATGTATCAATAACTGAGGTTGGGGGCTAGCAGCAGAAGGTGCCTCATCTTCTATCTGCATAACATGAGTTAGTGAATAATTGGGAGCAAATTCCATTGAGTGACTAGTATGGCAATAAATAGACCGGCAAAAGTTTAGTTAAGATTTGGCCCAGGCGATAGGCTTGGGTATCATATAACATCAAATCAATTGCATTGGGCAAAGCACTGGCAAATTTTCGAGCCGAGTCTAGGTCGCAACCAGTTTGATTACTCAACTGATTGCCCAATTCGAGTAAAACATTCTGATTTAAAGGTGCTTTAGCCTGTAAACGCCAGAGACGCGGGGGATAGAGTTGTCCTCGCTCAATCCGTTGTAAACCAGCGCTAGAAGATAGCACCACGAGACGATCTCCATTGTGTAAACGCTCATTATCGGATGGGAGCCAAAATTCTTGCTTGCCGTCTGACTTAGGCGTTGCGGCCCGCAAATAAATGGGAACAACCGAATAACCATAAGCAATTTGAGCCAACGATAAACCAATTAGAGTATCCCCAGTTTCAATTTGATATTCTGCCACTAAAACTGTACGCCCATGTAATCGAAATACACTGAGCATATTTTCGCCAAAAGCTGCACCAGCAAATGCTTCTGCCGATAAAGCATAGGCACACATCGCACGACTTTCTGGTAATAGTCCAGTAATATTAGTGCTAAAAGTTTCGTTAAAAGTACGCACAATAATATTGGCGGTATTTTGGTGCTGCTGAGTGACTTGCTTGGCGATTAAGGCAATTTCTAGATTGAGCATGGGGTCTTCGGTCAGGGCTACTACACTTTTAGCTGTGCCTAGGTTAGCATTACCTAAAGATTCAATCGGATTGCCCATCAACCAAGGAATATGAGCGAGGGAATCTGGACGCTCGTGGTGTTGAGAAATAACAATGATTTTCTGTTGGAAGCTTTCTAGTAAACTCAGTACTCGCTGCCCGACACGCCCAAAGCCAACCAAAATAATATGATTACTAGTAGGTAGGGGCACATTGCGGCGGAGGAAATCAAATCGTGAAGCAATTAGTTGATCGGCGATCAAACCCAATAAACCCACAACAGATAACAAACTGATGACGGTGATAATGAAACAAATCATCAATACCCAAGATGGGGCCAAAGTGCCATCCAATCCGCCAAAAACATCGCCATAACCACCAAGTAATAGAATTGCTCCGGCAGAGATTGCCCTTTCCCACGGTAGGTTCGGAATCGTGTGATATAACAAAATCGATCCCGTCAACCATAGACAGATTGCACCAAAAAGTACCAAACTGATTAACCGTCGCATTGGCTCATCATTGATCCAGCGCCAACAATTTTGAATTATACCTACGAAGCCTTGGGAGCGCCTTAGTTGTTGTGCCGACCGCCAGATTTTTTGGATATGACCTAAGACGGAGCGCTTTTTCTCTTGAGGCTGATGCGATTGATGTTCTAAATCCACTAGCTCAACATAAGCAATTACATCAGATTCTTGCAAGCGTAAGTCCGGCTGCCATTGAAAAAACAGATGATCATGGGAAATCTGGGGCATGGCAACCAAGCGATGGGAACGCTTATGGGTTGAGTAAGCCGGGAAATTAAAGAAACGAGTTTCCTGTTCCGAAACCTGTTGTTGAATAACTCGAAAATGACGATTACCAATACGAAAAAAGCCTCTAATACCTTTTCCTAAACTAGCTACGGCAAATGCGGCAGCGGGTAATTCTGTCGGTTCTAGGGCGACGAAATCTTCTAAATTCTCTTTTAATAATTGATTCAGATTGGGGCGAGAAGAACGGACGACAATATGAATATGAGGATTGAGTCTTCGGGCGACTAGAGCGGCTTCAATATTAACATTTTCATTATCTGTTACGAGCAATATAGACCGGCAATGTTGAATTCCCGCAGCTTCCAAAACACTTACATCACGGCAATCCCCTAGAATCAGTGGTTGTGCCAAAAGTGCGTCAAAGTTCTCAACGTCAAGATTATCTGGTTGGGTTTTATCAATAGCCGTAACTTTTACGCCATAATCTTGATCCGCAAATTGTTGCAAATTCTTCACACAATATTGTCCCAAGCTGCCTAAACCACATACTAAAAAGTGATCAATTTTAGTAATCTGGGGTTTAGGTACACTTTCACAATTTTGATTCTGGATGACAAAGGAAGGACGGGATAACAGCGATGCAAATGCAGAACGTTGATTTGCTGGCAAATCCCTTGGCGGCGGCAGTAATTGCCAGTTTTGATTGTCATCCCGCGCCAGATCTTCAACCCATACCGGAAAAGGATTCCAAGTACAAAATGCACTAACTCTTACTTGAGTAAAATCTTTAAATTCTACTTGTTCTAAACAACTAACTAATTTTTTAAGAACGGTTTTTTGATAAAATGCTGCTTCACCTGCGGCATTTAAGATTAGCCAAATATACATTGAGTTATGGCGCTGTTCCATCCGCCAAGATTCTAGCCAATACCCAATCAATGGTGCGATCACTGGTTCGATGATGGCGTTAAGTTGGGATTGCTTCTTCTCTGATGCATGATTGACCATATTCCCCGTGTGATCTACTGCTGGTTGGTGTGTTTCTGTGTCAAAGTGATTTATAGCCTGAGCATCACTGGTTTGCATATGTAACCTCAGATCGCAGAAATGAGTTTTAATAATTAGTTGATATGGTTCAGAGCAGAAGTGTTGACAGGTAATAAATAGGAGGTAAAAAAGGAACAAAAAATGTTACTTTATCCCAATGAAATATAAAAATAATTAATTTATGGTAGCTTGATTTTCTAACATCGTCAAGTCAATATTACACAAATTGCCCACTAATCGCTGTTAAATACTGAATAGTTAATTTATGCTTTAAAATAGGTTAAATTTTGTTGTAAATGGCAGTTTAACCCTCTGATGAGAGAGCTACCTTATTGGTTGAACTATGGAGGAATAAAAGTTGATATATCGAGATTTTCCAAGGCTTGTAAACATCAAATAGAATAGACTTTTTGGGCATACACATGAATTTATTCGATCTCTAAAGTGCAGGAAATCAAATGAAAAACTTTGCTTGTTGCCAATTAATTCAACAATGATTAAATTAAAAAGTATAGTTGTTTCAGCATTTTCTCTGCAATAAATTGTGGACTAAAAGCTTAAACCTGTTGAAATAGGTTGATTTGCGTAAGTCCTATAGATATTGTTGTTTAGATTAAAAACGGCACAAAAATATTAATCATAAATTTGGGAGGGCGGACATCTTATCCAGTCAATGTGTATCCTGTGGCTGCTATATCTTAAATTTTGGTTACTCCCATAATAATTTGAATCAACTATAATGCTGCAATTTATTGATTTTCATACCCATTCCCTAGAGTACGGCATCAATAGCAATAGCAATCTGCCATTATCTAGCATACTAAATTCTCCAGCTATTTCAGAATCAGATGCCCCATCATATTCAAGAAATTTATTAGAGCCAACCATTTTAGCTATTCCCAGTTTAGACTATAGTGAATATCTAGGTTTAACTAAGATTTCATCTTATTGTGCTGTTGGTTTGCATCCTTGGTTTTTAGGGCAAAATATAAATATTAATTCGAGATTAAGTAATTCGAGACTAGAAGCACCGCATAATTACGATTTCCGTCATAACTTAGATGAAATAATGCATCAATTATGGCTGATTGCTCAAAATTCAGCCGTGATTGCCATTGGTGAATGCGGCTTAGATCGGTATCATGCTAATTCTGTAAATCATCTGTATCCATCGATTGATTTAGAATCGCAAATCATGGCTTTTGCAGCACAAATTGAATTGTCGGAAAGTCTAGAAAAACCGTTGATTATTCATTGTGTAAAAGCATTTAATGAATTGATTAGCTTAAAGCAAAAACATCGTCCGCGAATGCCTTGGCTAGTTCACGGTTTTGATAGAAAAGATGATTTGCGTCGTAGTTTGGCGAAGCATCATATTAATGTTTCTTTTGGCGCTAGTATTTTAAATCCTAAATCTCATAGCGCTTTAGCAATGGCAGCAGCAACCGAAGAGCAACTATTTTTTGAAACCGATGCCCAAAGTAAATTTACTATTATGGATATTTACCATCAGGCAGCTTTAATTAGAAGAATTTCATTAGAAAAATTACAAGAACAATTGCGACGTAATTTATGCTATTTATTTAATATAAATTTTCTGAATCTCAAGTCATAATCAGATTATTAGATTAAATTGCCAAGGCTTAGCAAAGAATAGACGACATAATACTAATTTTTATACAACTCCCTAGATTAAAAAATGCTATGTTGCCATGAAAACTAATTTAAAGATCTAATAAAAAATCTATAGATCGAGTAGTGATGTGCAGTAATTAACGTAAAATTGTGATTTTTAATACGAATTAATGTCTCTTTTATCGAAACTACATTTAAAATCAAAACTTTTCAGGCATAAGCTCACACTACATTTAGGCAGCTTTGGCCAAGTCCCTTGGTGGAAGCAAATAATTGCCGCCATTGCTTATTACGTCACCGCCGAGCTTTCATTTACCCTCACCACCTATCCGGGGACAGGATCAACACCAATTTGGATTCCTGGTGGAATTGCCGTGGGACTGATCGCAATTTGGGGTTACCCCTTATGGTTTGGGGTCATGATTGGTGTATTAATGACCGAGTTAGTCGCCTATAAAGGCTGGCTAAATTTTAATAATTTAATGATGACGATATGTGTCGTTATTGTTGTTACTATTGGCAAAGTTTTATCAGTTTATTGGACTGAGCGATTAACGCAGAATCGTTATTTTTTAGGTCGAGCGCAAGACACCATCAAATTTGTTATTTTTGGTTGTTTTTTAAGTCATCTGCCGGTGGGTCTGCTGTGTCCTTTTATTTTATATATTTTTGGCAGAATTCCCGCCGCACTTTATCCCCAAATTGCTTTAACCTGGTGGTTAAGCGATGTCTTTGGTATTTTAATTCTTACGCCTTTAATTAGTGCTTTTGATCAACAAATAAATCATTTTAGGGTTTTGCTAAAGCAGCGATGGCTAGAAGCAATCATGATTTTAAGTTGTACATTAATCATTAGTCAGATTATCGCTGATGGTTATCACGCTGAATATTTATTAATTCCCATTTTAGTTTGGTGTGTGTTTAGATTTAAAGAACTAGGCGCAACAATAATTATATTTACTATTACAATAATTATTGTGATTTATACGGTACAAGGTTATGGTTCTTTTGCCCAAAAATCAATTGTAAATTCCTTATTATTGCTACAATCTTTTATTGGTTGTATTAGCATGACTACATTGGTTTTAAATGGTGTACTTAATGAAAAAGAACA
>JBAXSK010000056.1:0-19334 GCA_037130765.1 Pseudanabaena sp. ELA607 | reverse complement strand
AGTCCCTTTATGCAAAGATCTCTAGGTGTTGCATTTCATCCTTGAATTGGCGAATGAACATGTTTTTTCAGCAGCTTTTAATGCATCAAAAACTGATGAAAAATCAATTTTGTCATCTTCATCATTAAAATAAATATCACCATCAGTTTCAATTTCTTCAAGTTGACTTAATTTATTTTTAAGAACTTCTATCTCTTCTGTAAGAGATATTTTTCCTCTAGTTGCTTCATCAAGTTTATTCTTTAATTCTTCAATTTCTAGTCCCAATGAATTACATAAATCATCTAATCCTTCATCAATTTTTATTTCGTTTTGCTGGCGATCTTCCTTCCTAGCTTTTTCTAGGTGTTCCTTTTCTAATTCCAACCTTTCTTTTTCTTGTTTCAGGGATTCAATTAATTTTAAGTACTGATTCTCTCTGAAAGATATTTCAGCAAGATCTTCTTGAAGAATCTTTATATCATTTTCTTTAATTTTTAATATTTCTTGCGCTTTGGAAAACTGTATGGATAGTTCTAAAAAATTATTTTCCTTGTTGACAAGGAATTTAGAAGACTCATCTAGTTTCTTGGCAAGATATTCAGCATTTTTTTGACTGTTAGATGCTTCTTGAATTGACTGTTTAAGATGTTTCTGAAGTTCTTCAATATCAATGCTTGATTGTTTAATTGAGTCTAATTTTAATTGAAGAGCGGAAACAGCTAACCATTTTTCACTTGCTTGTCCTGTTGCAAGTTTTAATTGCTCGGTCAATAAGCAATTTTCTTGTTTTGCCAATTCCGACTCTTTTATGGCTTCTGCAACTTTACCTTGTAAATATAGTTTTTCTTTGGATGGATAAACCATGATAGATCCCATAAGAAATCAAATTATAGTCAATCAAATTAAGAATGGCACCGCTTGAAGGCGATAAATAGCACCACCCCGTCAGACAAAGCCTGCCACCCCTCCAAGGGAGGGGTAAGCCGCAGGCAGGGGGTGGTCAAGTGCTTTTAATGTGCCAAAATAATTTTAAATGACTATAAATCAAAAGAATCAATAAAATGAACTGCCTAACTTAGTGGCAGTTCATTTGGTAAATCTGCCCAATTACATCCTTGCTTCAGTTGGTGGCATATACCATTTAATTTTTCATACTTTGTCCATAACGGTGGTCTGGTCTTTTTTCTTCTGCGGTAATAGAGGTTCGATAATCTCCCACTCTTTAAGGCATTTTGCCACAAATTTTAATAGAGCAGTAGCCGTTATTGCCTTCAAGCTGAGCTGTTCTTACTTTGATTAATCCTATATTTGATAACAAGAGCCTCCTGAAGTCATACTCCAAGAGGCTCTTTAATTGACGCTTTAGATGTCTAATTTCTATAACTAGCTAACTAGGTTTATTCCCATTTAAGCTAGCTAAACAAACTAGAAGCTGAATACAGTCCGTAAAGTACCAACGAAAATGGTGCTGTTGGTGCTGTTGTTGTTGGGGTTGAAGATGAACTGCACATCAGGGGTGATGCGGATGTTGCTGGTTACAGGCAAGTTATAGAACAGTTCCAAGTTGGTTTGGGTAGAAGTACCATAACCGCTCAAGGGTTGACCAATACCAATACCTGCTAAAGAGCCGGGCTTGAACAAGTCATTGAAGGAGAAACCAGCCATCCAAGAATTGGGGCTAACCGAAGTAGGAGCCGCAGCATTACCGGTGACTAAAGCAGCATTAGCCGCAGTCCGGTAGTCGATCGTACCGAAGCCATAACGACCAAACAAGCCCACAGTCTTGTTCATCGCCCATTCCAAGTTCACGCCACCAGAGTTAATCGTGGTGTTGTTGATCGAACCATTTGTATATTGCAACTTCAAAGCAAAAGGCTTGCTGCCATCAGCACCAACCTTAGGCGCATATTCCAATTCAACCGTACCTTGGTAAGCATCACCAAACAAACCACGGTTGGTTACTGAACCACCGATGCTAGTACCTTGGTTAGCATTGTTACCGTTGCCAGCTAAGTACAAACCACGCAAGGTGAAAGCAGTTTGGTTGATATTCCAGTCAAAAGCTGCACCAGCACCACCGGTTTGGGGATTAACCAAAACATGGAGGGGGTTGTTGATGAAGAAGGTGCTAGAGAAATCAACGGATTCATTGTTGGCAAAGCTGTTGGTGTCGATGTGATCATAGGCGTGCATCACAGGACCTATAGAAATTCTCAAATCGCGACCTGCATTGAAGTCATAGCGCAACTTGCCCAACACCACACCATTGCCAAGGGCAGAATAGTCTTGACCATACTTGGTTACATCAACATTACCCGCATTACCCAAGCCAGTTAAACCAGCAGGATACAGCGCACCAGGTACACTGCCGCTGCCATTACCCACTTCTAAACGGGTCAATAACAAGTCGCTACCGGTGAAGCTGGTGTTGAGGTTGAGACGAACCCGAGAGGTGATGAAGGTGTTGGTGGCACTAGCAGTAGCCGTAGGCACAGAAGCACCAGAAGCACCAGTTACGGCCATGATGGCTTCACCGGTCAACTTGGTGGTGGTAGAAAACTGCTGCGCTTCAATCTTGTTGACCTTAGCTTCAAGGCTGTCTACGCGACCACTGAGGTTCTTCAGTTCGGCAGCGAAGTCGTCTTGGAGCTTTTGGATGGTTACCAAATCAGCCTTGCTAATGCGATCCCCAGCACCAGAGGAAATTTGAGCGCTAAAGCTTTCTAAACATTGGTTCAAAGCAGCAGCAAACTCAAAACGAGTCAAGGTGTTACGACCACGGAAGGTTTTGTCGGGATAACCATTAATACAACTATATTTGGTGGTTAAATTTTGCAGAGCGCCATAGGCCCAGTCGGTGGGCTTAACATCAGTCATGTCATTGACAGAGGTGATGCGTTGGGCCAAAGCTTCATTACCAGAGCTTTGAACCACTTCTTGCACACTAACGCTGCTAACGGTTTGAGCCATAGCGGGGGCAGTTACACCCAAGGCGGCTACAAAGCCGATGCCAGTCAATACAGAAATCTTTTTCATGATCCACTCCTCACAGTTTCGTCTTGAGATTTTAGAGGTTTATTAAGGTGATCACACCTTGTTTTGTTCATCTAAGGGCTTAGACAACCAGCTTAACCAAAAAGTTCAATTGCTAAGCAAAAAAGTTTATTGATTGACTTTGCGATTGGGGCTTAGTTGCAATGTAGTCTTAGACACCTCTAAAGTGCCACAATTGTATCACAAGTGTACACCATTGATAGATATATCATTTGACTGATTACGGGGTAAAAGTTTCCGCCCATAGCCAGAAGTTATGACAAGGCTAGATTGGTTACAATCATTACAAATGTTAGTTATCGCTGTGGTTACTGGCGATATGTAGCGGTTTTCAGTCTAGTAAGGCACACATGATTTATTTAAGCTTACTGAACAAGTGGCTTAAGCTCCTTGCCTGTACCTTACCAGCATGAAAGTTGCTGTATGTCTGCTAGAAGAATTGACAATCTTTGGTAATGCCCATCTGCGCTCCATCAAACCAGAGAATCAAGCCTCAAAATGCGGCATCAATCATTATTTGATTTTTTCTATTTTGAATTCTTATTTTGAATTTTTTTATAACGAACTTTTGCCGACTTGATTCGAGCATCTACCCTAAACATCATCTACCTTAAATCTATCCTCAGGTTTTGCTGCTATGACTTTTACTCCAGAAACCGTTGTCAATACGTTAAACAATATTACAAGCCAATTGGAAAGTGACAATTCGCGGGAAAGGTTGCGTGGTTTGGTGGCGTTGCGAGATATATCGGCTGAAGCAGCAGTACCTTTGATTTTGAAGGTCATTAATGATGAGAATTTGCAAATTCGCTCAATGGCGGTGTTTGCCTTGGGGCTGAAACAAACCGATGCCTGTTTGCCAACTTTGCTGCATATCCTAGAAACCGAAGAAGATTATGGCATCCGCGCCGATGCAGCGGGGGCGCTAGGTTATCTGGAAGATACTAGGGCAGTGGAACCTTTGTTAAGAGCGTTTTATGAGGATACCCAGTGGTTAGTGCGATTTAGCGCAGTGGTGTCTTTGGGGAATATTCGGGATTTGCGGGCTTATGATGCTTTAATTCAAGCGTTGGATAGTCCGGAAACTGTTTTGCATCAAGCGGCGATCGCGGCTTTGGGCGAGTTGGGGGATCAGCGCTGTGTGGATCACATTTTACGTTTCGCCCAGGCAGAAGATTGGTTAATCCGGCAGAGATTGGCAGAAGCTTTGGGTAATTTGCCCACGGATAAGAGTCGTTCGGCGTTGCAATATTTAGCTAAGGATGAACATATGCAGGTTAGTGCCGCAGCGGTTTTGGCTTTGGCTAAATTAGATGCGGTTGATTAAACTGGGGAGAATTTGCGCTATAGCCAGAGCTAGTAAATTCCGAATTGGGGCTAAACTCAATAATAAAATCTATGACGTTCTATTATGTTATCGGCAAATACCTCAATAGCTGAATTACTGGAAACCTATAGCCGCAGACATCCTCAAGAAGTTTTGTTAGTCAATCTCCAAGCGGACGACAAAATTGATGAAGTAATGATTTTCAAGGGATTTTCCAGTTCTTTAATGCATCCCACTGCCTATGATGCTGATGTGGCGGTAATTCCTGACCATGCTGAAGTTTTATACATCAGCCGACTGAAGGCTCCTTACCAACCCAATGCCCCGCAATATCTGCAAGAAAAAATTAGTTGGGCCCAGTTTCTGGAATTGCTCTAGGCTAGATTTGAACAGAATTAGCCTGTGTCTAGATCGCCAAGTTTTAGGATACTAATTCAAGGTGATATATGCCTTTCGGGCAAAAGCTAAAAATCTGAGTTCTAATTGAGATTAATGCAGATTTAATTAATGGACATAAATCCGGCCCGTTCAATGGTTTGCTGTCCTTTGGCAGATAGGGCAAATTCAATAAACTGCTTGGCTGCGGGACTAGTTTGTTTTTTCACACCTAAAAATAAGCTGCGGCTTACGGGATATTTCCCAGCTTTGACGGCACTGGTATCGGTGGGCATGACATTATCAATCGGCACAATGCGGACAATTTCTTGATTGGCCACTTGAGACACGGTGGCGTAACTGATGCCATTGTCTCCAATGCTGCGTAAGATTGCCGTAGTTTCGTCTTGGGGCCAAGTGACAAAGTTGGCACTGTCAGGCGCAAAAGGCACTCCCGCTAAAACCACATCTTGGAATAAGTCCCGAGTACCGCTAGAAGTGGCTCGATTAATCACCCGAATCGGCACATTAGCCCCACCTAGCTGCGACCAGTTAGTAATTTTGCCCGTGTAAATATCCCGCAATTGCGCTACGGTCAGACTACCTTTAAACCCATTATTTACCCCCACCACTACAGCTACAGCATCTTTAGCCACGGGAAACATCTGAATATTATTTTGGGCTTCGTCGGCTTTGAGAGGGCGCGAACTAGCCACAATACTCACCGTGCCACTAATTAGATTTTTAATGCCTGTACTGGAGCCATTGGGAGTATTTTCGGGCACGCCATAGATTACTGGTAAATTGCCATTTTGTTGATTGAATGCTAGGCGTAACTCGCGCATCATCAACACCATTGTCGTGCTGCCATCAATATTTAAAGTCGCTGGATTCGGTTGATTAGTTTCTAAGCTACCGAGATTCTGGCCTGCATTTTGATCAGCGGTAGCCTGCTGGCTAGAGTTGGGCTGGCTACCATTAGCAGGCGTAGTTTGTTCTGCTACTTGCGGAGTCTTGGGTTGGTTGGCAAAAAACCAATAGCCACCTCCGGCTAATGCCGCTGTGATCAATACAGTCAAACCTAAAACTGTAGTCTCTTTACCTTGCGACATAGGGTTATTTTTTGGTTTAGGGAGTTAGCCTAAAGTACTAAAAAAAGCGTGATCAAGCAAGTCATCATCAACACAGCCCTTGAATTAATTAAGCTAAATTAATCAAGCTAAACTAATCCCAAGGTGTCAGCCCCAACCTAATACCAATTTTCTAATACAGACTAATACAAACGCTCCAATACATAATTCGTTAAGTCCATCAAAGATTGTTTCACCGCCGACGCTGGCAGCCATTCAATGGCATTGACCGCTAAACGAGCTTGAGTTTTGGCTAACTCCCGCGACCGGATAATTCCATTACTAGCATAAACCCACGCTAAAGCCTGGTCTAGATCACCCTCTTGGCTAAATTCGCGCTCGATTAAACTAGCTAATTGGGGATATTCCTCTAAGGCATACAAAACCGGTGCGGTTAAATTACCTTGACGCAAATCTGATCCGGCGGGTTTGCCTAAGGTTTCTGTGGAACTGGTGAAATCTAAAATATCATCTACCACTTGAAAGGCAATACCAAAATGTCGCCCAAAAGCAAATAATTGCTCGGTTTGTGTTGCGGGTAAACCGCTTAAAACCCCCGCTGCCTTAGCACTACCTGCCATCAGGGAAGCGGTTTTATAAAAACTTTTTTCTAAATAATCTTCAAAGGATAAACCACTATCAAAAGCGGTTAAATTTTGGCGAATTTCCCCTTCGGCAAAGTCCGTAATTACCTTAGAAAGTAACTTAACCACTTCGAGGTTATCCAAATTTGCCAGATACCAAGAAGCTTGGGCAAACAAAAAGTCCCCCGCCAAAACCGCGATCCGATTGCCAAAGCTCGTATTTACCGTGGGAATCCCCCGCCGTACCTCTGCCCCATCAATTACATCATCATGGACTAAGCTCGCCGTATGGATCATCTCGGTAATTTCGGCAAGGCGGCGATGGCGTGAAGTTAGATCCGAGCCGTTCATGGTGGCACGGGCAACTAATAACACCAGAGCCGGACGCAAGCTTTTGCCCTTGGCTTCAAACAGATGCTCTGCCGCCGCGTATAAAATGGGATGTTTTGCCCCCACCAACTCTTTGAGGTTGGCAGTCAAGATTTTTAAGTCATCCTTGACGGGGGCAAATATATCGGTGACAGAGGTGGTGGGCAAACTCATGCGACTAAACCATGACTTGAAGGGTTTTTACATAACTTCATAATATTGTATGGGATGTTTTAAGCATCTAGCACACGACAGAATTGAGGAATAATCGTTTGATCACAATTTCAGATCACAATCCCCATAGCAGCAGTTTTTCGAGCAGGTGAGGGATATTCCTGAAATAGTTTAGCTGTAATCAGGGATAAAGGTACATCAGGCGATTAGAGTTATGTCCTTTGGAGCATAGCAGGACGCAAAATAGCCCGATTAAACGCCAGATTAAACATGGAAAATCTAAAAACAAACCAAAAATTAACTCCAAATAAATTTAACCCTATAGCTTAAGGAACCTAATCCTAAAGCAATTCTTAAGTTATGTGTGGGAAGTTTGAGTTACATTATGACTTTTATTAAAATTTAACCTAAAGTATCTAGAGTATACAGTTAGTTGCACAACTTAAGTTTTGGAGGGTTCTCGAAATTAAAGAGGATTTTTGGGTTCATGATCATAGTTTGTACCCCATTTCTAAGGGGGCAAGTTTTACTGCTCAAAAACATCAAAAATTGGCATCAAAAATTGGGCAGATTAGCTTTTAGCTAAGAAGTCTTAGGATTTGGTTAACTCCTGCATGGACTAGACTGATACATCCTATGGCTAACTTCGAGATAACCCACAACAAAATTCTGATGGCATATTTAGTGTCATCAATATAAATTCCCCAAAGTTAATGGCTGAATTTAAAATCTTAAAGAATCACGTTCAACAGGTTAAAATTCGACCATGTTAAAATTCATATAACTGATTTTGTGATTTAGATCTGGCTCATTAAATTTGACTAATTAAATTTCACTTATTTCACAGTGAATCACAATTAAATTTATCTTGGGGCAATTACCCTAAGGCAAACAGACAGATTTATACCTTGGGTTAACTATTTGGTGTTTGATAGTTTAATCGAGTAACTTAATCAAATTACCGTACCAAGTTACTGAATTGGTTCATGATGTATCTGTCGTTCTTTAAATAATTTCTAGATGGAAATCCACCCATGATGCCTAGATTACTTCTTATTGATGATGACCCCATCATTTCTGAGATGGTCAGCTTAAACCTTGAACACGCTGGCTACTTGGTAAATCAGGCAAATGACGGCATTAAAGGCCAAGCGCTGGCCATCCAGTTGCTGCCGGACATGATAATTTTAGACCTGATGTTACCCCGCGTTGATGGCTTTACGGTTTGCCAACGCCTCAGACGTGATGAGCGCACTAAAGATATTCCGGTGCTGATGTTAACGGCAATGGGACAAACCCAAGATAAAGTTGAGGGTTTTAATGCCGGAGCCGACGATTACCTCACCAAGCCTTTTGAGTTAGAAGAAATGCTAGCTAGGGTGCGGGCCCTGTTGCGGCGGACAAATCGCATTATTGATACGGCAAAACATGGGGAAATCTTGAGCTACGGCTTGCTAACCCTAGTCCCAGAACGCTTTGAGGCAATTTGGTTTAATAAAAATGTCAAGCTGACTCATTTAGAGTTTGAACTATTGCATTGTTTATTACAGCGCCACGGGCAAACGGTTTCCCCCAGTGACATCCTCAAAGAGGTGTGGGGCTATGAACCCGATGATGACATTGAGACAATTCGGGTGCATATTCGCCACCTGCGGACTAAGCTTGAACCCGATCCCCGCCATCCAAAATATATTAAAACGGTTTATGGTGCTGGCTATTGTTTAGAATTGCCTAGTACAACGCCAAACACGACACCCGACACCTCGGGTGAAGAACCAAAAGGATGAAAATTCTATTTGCCGCAGCCGAAGTTGCACCACTTGCTAAAGTTGGGGGCATGGCAGACGTAGTAGGTGCTCTGCCACCAGTTTTACGCAAGATGGGCCACGATGTCCGGATCATCATGCCCTATTACGGTACGTTGCCTGACAAGCTCCCTGAAAATCCTGAATGGGTCTGGAAAGGCCACTGTATGTTTCAGGATTTTGATGTGTTTCAGACGGTTTTACCGGGTACTGATGTGCCATTGTATTTGGTGGGTCATGCTTCATTCATGCCCCAACGGATTTACTTTGGCGAGGACGAAGACTGGCGGTTTACCCTGTTTGCTAATGCCGTAGCCGAATTTTGCTG
This sequence comes from Pseudanabaena sp. ELA607, assembly GCA_037130765.1. GTDB lineage: Bacteria > Cyanobacteriota > Cyanobacteriia > Pseudanabaenales > Pseudanabaenaceae > JBAXSK01. The sequence continues at coordinate 10,206 of JBAXSK010000056.1, read as the reverse complement.
GAATCATTGGAAGCCGAACCTAGTGCATTGCCATGATTGGCATACGGGGATGATTCCGGTGTGGATGCACCAAACCTCTGATATTGGTACGGTGTATACGATTCACAACTTGGCTTACCAAGGGCCGTGGCGCTGGCGACTCCAAGAAATGACTTGGGTTCCTTGGTATATGGGTTCTCACAACACAATGGCGGGTGGTATTCAGTATGCGGATCGCGTTAACACGGTTTCGCCCACCTATGCCCAACAGATTTGTACCCCCACCTATGGCGAAGGTTTAGAAGGAATGCTCTCGTTCCTCAAACCTTGGGGTATTTTGAATGGCATTGACACCCAGAAGTTTAATCCTGCCACAGACAAGCATTTAGCCAAGCCTTTTACAGCAGATTCTCTCGAAGATCGGTTAGAAAATAAACTTGCTTTACAGAAAGAATTAGGTTTAGCCCAAAGCCCTGACACCTTCTTTGTGGGGATGGTAACGCGGCTTGTGGAACAGAAGGGCATTGATTTAGTATTGCAAACCCTTGATCGCTTCTTGGCTTATACCGATGTGCAGTTGGTGGTTTTGGGCACGGGTGAGCGTTATTACGAAACCCAGCTATGGCAAGTGGCATCGCGGTTCCCAGGACGAATGTCGGTGCAGTTGCTGTTTGATGAAGGTTTATCCCAGCGCATTTATGGCGGCACGGATGCTTTCTTGATGCCGAGTCGGTTTGAGCCTTGCGGTATTTCCCAAATGATTGCGTTGCGTTATGGTTGCATACCGATTGTGCGGCGTACCGGCGGCTTGGTGGATACGGTATCTTTCCATGATCCGAAGCAAGAGCTAGGTAATGGTTTCTGTTTTGATCGTTATGAGCCATTGGATTTGTTTACTTGCATGGTGCGGGCATGGGAGAGCTATCGCTATACCGATGCATGGCGCAAGTTGCAACAAAGGGGCATGAATACTGATTTTAGTTGGGATGCCTCAGCAGAGCAGTATATTCAGCTTTATCGCTCTATTCCGGGTATGGCTCTGGCTTAGTAAATATCAGTTAATTTATATTTTATAATTTAAATTTTTCATGATTTAAATTTCATGACTTAAATATGATAGAAAGGGTGCTATAACAGCATCCTTTTTGGTTTGATTCTGTACTAAGGAATGATTTTGTGCTAGAGGAAAAATTGATTCATTGATTGAAATAGTTTAAAAATCAGTGAGTTCAGCAAGCTGCTGCATATCAGCCGAAATAGGATTCATTACATCAGTACCAATTTCTCTAATTCTTAACATTTTAACTTGCTCAATGGAAGTATTCACTTTACATTCTTTTATATTATCTTGGATATGATGTATGCAGAAATCAGAAGATCCAACCAAGTCAACGGTTCACCCAAAAGAGTATTCCTATAGACCAGAAATTGATGGTATTAGAGCTTTTGCTGTGATTGCAGTCATCATTAACCACTTCAACAAAGAGGTTTTGCCAAGCGGTTATTTAGGTGTAGATATTTTTTTCGTTATTTCTGGATTTGTGATCACTACTTCCTTATCAGGTCGTTCTAGCGAAAACTTTGGTGACTTTCTGACAGGATTTTATACCCGACGCATTAAACGTTTGATTCCAGCATTACTGCTATTTGTAGTCGTCACTAGCATTTTAATCTGTCTTTTCAATCCTGAGCCAGTTATTTCAGTAAAAACTGGGATTACGGCTCTGTTTGGTCTTTCCAATCTCTATCTGCTAAAGCAAGCAACGGATTACTTTGCGCCTGCTACAGAGCTAAATGTTTTTATCCACACCTGGTCTTTGGGGGTAGAAGAACAGTTTTACTTCTTATTTCCATGTTTGATTTGGTTTACTGGATTTGGGCGTAAAAATTTCAAAGGCGCAAGAAACTTATTCTGGGTGATGAGCCTTCTGTCAATTGCTTCTCTAATTATTTTTATTTATAACTACACAAACAATCAGTCTGCGGCTTACTTTTTGACAATTAACCGCCTATGGGAACTAGGTGCTGGATGCTTGTTGTTTCTGGGCATAAAACATTCCCATATGATTTTTCGCACCCTAGCAAAAATCCCACCTTTGATCGTCATTAGTGCTATTGTGGCGGTTCTGTTAGTCCCTCTCCAGTTCGCTGTGCCAGCAACTTTTGCCATTGTCTTGCTTACGGCGCTATTGATTACCTGTCTTCGCTCAGGAACTTTTGCCTATAGGCTATTTACTCACCCAAAAGTAGTTTATATTGGTCTAATTTCTTATTCTTTATATCTCTGGCATTGGGGCATATTATGCATTAGTCGTTGGACAATTGGGATTCACTGGTGGTCGATGCCATTCCAGATTCTTATCATGTTGCTGGTATCTATTGCTTCCTATCGTTATATAGAAACCCCCCTGCGTCGGTTGGATTGGTCTCCTGTGCGCTGGAAGTCCATCGGATATGGCATCGGTGCTTCTGTAATTACCTCCATTATGCTATTTGCTCTAATTAAGATTCCTAATTTTTCTCTCTATACAGGGCAGATACCGGCGATGATTGCAATAGGAGGAGCTTCCATGACGGATACCTATTCCCTAAAAGAAGCTAATTCGGTGTGGGGCGGCGAGAAATGCGTCCTATCTGATAATTCTCAAGTTGGTAAGAAACTTCTGCTTGAGAACTGTACACTGGGTAACTTCTCTAAGGCAAAGCAAAGGGTCATGGTGCTGGGGAATTCTTTTTCGACGGCATTTACTCAAGCCTTTGATGACCTGGTAATATCAGACGGATATGCGGTAACGATTACATCTTCTTGGGCAGCATCTCCGGTCAAGGGACTGCCGAATAAAGGCAGTCGGAACAAAGCAAGTAATTACTACTGGGACAACGTTGCGCCTCTCCTTATTGATCAACTAAGAGCGGGTGATTGGGTATTTCTGATCAGCGACATGGCAGAATTTTCGCCAAAGTACAGGACATCGGAAGCAAATGAACGTTTGCGCCAATTGGAAAGTAGTTTAGAATCATTCTCAGGCAATCTCGCGTCCAGAGGGATTCGTTTGGCAGTTCTCCATGGTAATCCCTTTGCTCGTGAGGCAAGATGTCATCCCGTAGTTGCAGTAAAACAGTGGTTTGCTCCTTTGGGTGGTCCTTGTCAATTACCCAACAGAGCCGATTCATTACAACGCCGTGATGCTTTGGATAAAGTTCTTGTTTCTCTGGAGGCAAAGCAAAAACTCCGCATAGTAGATTTATTCGATGTTTTTTGTCCCGTTGAGCAATGCACCTATAGCGCTAAGAATGGTCAGCTTCTTTACAGAGACGACTTATCCCATCCTTCAGTAGAGGGGGCGCGGTTGTCAGCTCCGATTATTCGTAAGGTGTTAACTTCTTAATGAATTTTGACGGCAAAATTTAAGGCTAAAGTATTTGCTACAAGGTTATTAAGGTTAGGACTTACGCAAAACCCAAATTGCCCTCATCCCCCAACCCCTTCTCCCGTTCTGGGAGAAGGGGAGTAAGATCAATCTCTTGTTCCCCTCGCCCACCTTGGGAGCTACCGTGTACACACAACTACAGAAATTTGCAAATCTCATCAATTACCCCTCCCTAGCCCTCACCTTGCAAAGGGGAGGGAACAAGATTTCCAGTTTTCCCCCTTTGCAAGGGGGAATTAAAGGGGGTATTTAGACTTGTGTGTACACGGTAGCCTTGGGAGAGGGGCGAGGGTCTTAGAAACTTCTGCGTAAGTCCTAAAGGTTCAGTAGTAAGTGCTTTAGCAACTTGTCCGATCGAATTCCATTAAAATGAATATTTTATAAAATAATTCGGCAACTCAAATCATAAAATTATTTTGAAGCCAGTAAAAATAATGCTGTAGGGGCATCGTTTTTGGTTTGACGGACAAGCTCTTAAGCTGATGGGTCAAAAATGATCAGATAATTAAGTCGCAGTGATGGTTATGCCTAACTAAACCACTGTGCTGCTGCACCACCAATTCCGAATCTTACCCCAACTCACCTATGCGCCAAACTATTGCGGAAATTAATCACAAAATCACCCAAGGCACAGTGCGGGTGTTAACCGTAACTGAATTGAAGCATTTAGTCCAAGATGTGGGAGTCACTGCCGCAGCGCAACAGGTGGATGTAATTACCACCGGAACCTTTGAGCCGATGGAGTCCTCTGGAGCCATTCTCAATCTGGGGCATACCGATCCGCCGATTAAAATTCGCTCCTGTTGGATTGATGGTGTAGCCGCCTATGCCGGATTTGGCGCAGTGGATCTCTACCTTGGAGCCACCCAAGAAGCCGAAATTACCGAAGATACGCCCTATTCTCCCCACTGGCGCGGCGGTGGCCATGTGATTGCCGACTTAATTGCGGGCAAGTCTTTACCATTGCGGGCCATTGGTCATCCTAATGATTGCTATCCCCGCCAAGGCTTTGAAACCACGATTACCAAAGACAGTATCAATCAGTTTTACTTATTCAATCCTCGTAATCTTTACCAAAATTTCATTGTTGGCGTTAATGGTGGCGAACAAACTCTTTATACCTATCTCGGCCCATTGCAGCCCCGCTTAGGCAATGCCGTCTATGCCAACCCAGGAGCCATTTCCCCCCTCTGGAATGATCCAGATTTACAAGTAGTTGGCATTGGGACAAAAATCTTTATGGGGGGTGGCATTGGTTATATTGCTTGGGAAGGTACGCAGCACAATCCTTTACAAAAACGCCTCGATAATCGCACCCCTATCGGACCGGCGGCGACGGTGGCACTGATTGGTGATGCTAAGCAAATGGATGCCCAATGGGTGCGCGGCTGTTACTTCCGTAATTATGGTGCTTCGTTGATGTTGGGGGTGGGTGTGCCGATTCCCGTGCTCGATGAGGCAGTGGTTTTACGGGCGGCGGTTTTAGATGAAAACTTAGTCGCCCCTGTGATTGACTATGCGATTCCTCGGCGGGTGCGTCCCAGTTTTGGCACAGTCAGCTATAAGGAACTTAAATCGGGTAAAATTACCATTGATGGCGTGACGGTGCGGACTGCCCCCTTAGCTAGTTTGCATCTGGCAGAACAGGTCACCAAAACCCTCAAGACATGGATTAAGGAGGGGCAATTCACCCTCACCGAGCCAGTGGCAGAGTTACCGCAACAAAGACTGTTTTTAGCCCAAGATGCTAATGGCTAAGATTTACTCAGTTTAAGATCAGTAAATCATTGCACCGATGGCTTAAAACATGATCGTGACAATTAACCATATTTCGCAAACCTAAACCCTCACTACTTACGACTGGGCAAGATTTACAGCTTGAGAGGGGCGTAAAACTAAGCGAATTATGGTTAATTAATTTGAGAAACTAATTTGAGCAATGGCAAAAATTCCTGATCGATTGCTGATTAATTTATTAACGAATTAGACTGCTAATTAATTCATTTATTACCAAGCATGATTACTAAATAGCATTAATAAATAGCATTAATAAATAGCCAAGCAGCTAACATCATTAGGCATAAATTTTTATAAAATAAAATTTTTATGATTTGATTAAGATTATCCCATCCCCCTCAGAGCAACACCAATTGCCGCTAAATTACTGAACAAATTACCGATAAATACCTATGGCAGGACACATACTTTTGGTCGATGACGAACCCGGTTTAAGGGAGGCAGTGCAAGCCTATCTCGAAGACACGGGCTTTGTGGTGCGGGTGGCGAGTCATGCGCGGGAGGCATGGCAAATGCTCGAACAAGTCGCCCCAGATCTAATCATTTCGGACATCATGATGCCCCAAGTGAGCGGCTATGAATTTCTTAAGCAAATGCGTGATGATGTGCGGTTTGTCAATTTGCCAGTGGTTTTTCTCACCGCCAAGGGCATGACCAAAGACCGCATCGAAGGTTATCAAGCGGGCTGTGATGCTTACTTAGCTAAACCTTTTGATCCTGATGAATTAGTGGCGATCGTCGAAAATCTGCTCACCCGACGCACCATGCAGTCCGTAACCGCCAATGTCAATGTCTCAGCGGGGGAAGTGACTGATTTAGCGGGACAATTGGCGGAAATTAAAGCCCTCCTCAAACAAAAAACCGCCATCAATGTCACACCGCCACCGATCCACATTGAATTTACCCCCAGAGAACAAAGTGTGCTAGATCTGGTGGTTGAAGGCTTAATGAACAAAGAAATTGCCAAACGTTTGGGCACAACCATTCGCAATGTGGAAAAATACGTTAGCCGTCTGTTTAGCAAAACGGGAACCAGTAGCCGCACTGAGCTAGTCCGCTATGCCCTGCAACATGGTTTAGTAAATACTTGATCCAATATTTGCTGCGGTAACGGGGCATGGGTAACCTGTTACTATGGCTATTAAGCGACTCATTGACCAACTCCGCTCAAGCCCACAAAATTCTTACATCTTAAATTTTTATACCTTGCGCCATGTATACCATCGAAATTACGCTCCGCAGTAACCCCATTGCTCTATCAGTCCAACGCAAAGAACAAGAAGGCGCAGAGCAGCTTTATCGCGAATTATTTGATGCGATCAATGGCGTTCTCGGCGGTCACAATCGCTTAATTGAACTGACCTGCGAAAAACAAGAAGGCAAGAAAGTGGCGGTTTTGGCCAATGAAATCACCGCGATTCAAGTTGCCGAAAAAACTGGTTCTTCGGCTAATATGGGCGCTGGTTTCGTGCGTCCTTAGTAGATTACAGCCCTAGATTCCCGCTGAGGTCGTTTAGATAAATGGCACCTCAGGCAAATTACACCAGATTACATCAGAAGCAGGCAGGGTAACGCCCCACCACGATTTTGTGATTCATAGCCCTGTGATGTGCCACCAGAAACCGCTGTAAATTGCCACACTGAGCCTTGATCCTGCCTGATTTCGGTGTAATTTGGTGCATGGAATCTTAGTTAATAGTGATTTATTGAGGTAATTTATTGATGTGATTTGACTTGGGTTGCTCTGTTCCGTGTAATTGCTCCATCACTGCGCTTAATTTTTAATGCCATGACCTTTGAACCATCTTTAGCTGTTTCAGACTCAATCCCCAGCCATGAGCTAGATGTTACTTGCTTAGATGGTAGCGCCACCGAGAATTTAGCCGCACCAATCAATCACCCCATCAATCATCAAATCCCAACCCAAAACTTGACACCGCTGCCCATAGAACCATCTGCCCCCCTGCCTCCTGAATCTAGACCTGAGTTTGCGGTCAATATCCAGAATTTAACCTTTGGCTGGTCTCAAAACTCTGCTCAAGATACCATCCCAGCAACCGAACTAGTCCTCAAAGGTTGCACCCTCCAAGTCCCCACCGGTGAATTTTGGATGCTGTTAGGTGCTAATGGCAGCGGCAAATCTACCCTACTCAAAATCCTCTCCGGTCTATTGCAGCAAAATTCCGGCACCTGTGACCTGCAAGCCCCCGTCGGTTTTGTCTTCCAAAATCCCGATCATCAATTAGTCATGCCCACCGTCGGCGCAGATGTGGCATTTGGTCTAGTGGATGAAAATCTTTCCTATGCCCAAACCCAAGCTAGGGTCGAAGAAGCCCTCGCCGCCGTGAACTTAGGGCATCTGATCCGTCGTCCCATCTATGCCCTCAGTGGCGGACAAAAACAACGCCTCGCCATTGCCGGAGCGATCGCCCGTCATGCTGCGGTATTACTGTTAGATGAACCCACAGCATTACTAGATGGAGATAGCCAACTAGACTTAGTGGCAGCTGTGCGCGATCTAGTCAAAGCTAAAGGAATTACTGCATTGTGGGTCACCCATCGCCTCAATGAGTTAGAGTATGCTGACGGGGCATTTTTGCTAGAAAGTGGTGTCGTAATTGACCAAGGGGATCCGCAACAATTGCGTCAAAAATTGCAAGCAGCGGTTGCGTAAATATCACTTAGTAAATATCGCTTAAATGTTGATTAAATATTGCTTAAATACATAGATAGTAAAAATACCGCTTAAGCATATTGGCTGGCTCTGATAAATTTTCTGATCAAGCTAATAATTTTAGGTTGAACTGTGTTAACTTAGGCAAGTTTACTCAGCCTTCTTCTTCAAAGAGTTATATTGATCAGTGCGTCGGCAAAAATATCAGCAAAAATAGTTACCCTAAACAAAGTAATAATCAGTGTTTTTTGGGTAGGTTTATTTTGTTAATTGTTTTGTTAATTGTTTTGTTAGCTAGTATCAAAAAGTCAAGTGACATAGGGAGCCTTGGTTCATGGCCGCAAAAGTTCTGAGTAACCGGTATAAGCTGATTAAAGCTTTGGGGGCTGGTGGCTTTGGCCGGACTTTTATCGCTAGGGATATGCAACGACCAGGAGCGCCCCCCTGTGTAGTAAAGCAGCTTAAACCCGCTAGTAATGATCCCAATTTTATTCGTGAGGCGCGGCGCTTATTTGAAACCGAAGCGGCGACCCTAGAACGCCTCGGTAAACACGACCAAATCCCGCAGCTTTTAGCCTATTTTGAAGAAGGGCAGCAATTTTTCCTCGTCCAAGAATTTATTGATGGTCAAGCCTTAGGGGATGAACTCAAAGCCGAAGTCGTCGATGCGGCTATTGATGAAGGTAGCGGCTCTTTGACTGACTTAGAAGGTTTTGTGGCCCAAGCTGATCAGCGGGATAAACAAATCAAAAAAGGTAAATGTTTATCTGAAGGGGAAGTGATTACGATATTGCGGGATGTCTTAGCTATTTTAGAGTTTGTCCATGCGGAGGGGGTAATTCATCGTGACATTAAGCCAGATAACCTGATTCGGCGCAAAGCAGACGGCAAAATTGTTTTAATTGACTTTGGTGCTGTGCGAGCCATGCAAGAGGGGACGCAAATCCAGCAAACTGAATCAGGGGAATCGCGCTTTACGGTGACCATCGGCACCCCTGGTTATATGCCTAGCGAACAATGTGCGGGGCGACCTTATTTCACCAGCGATCTCTATGCCTTGGGCATGGTTTGCATTCGGGCCTTAACGGGCATTGAACCGACGGATCTACCCACCGATCCCGAAACCGGCGAAGTGGTTTGGAAACCCCACACCAAAGTTAGTAATGGTTTAGGCATGGTATTAACTCGCATGGTGAAATACCATTACACCCAACGCTATCAGTCGGTGCGCGATGCCTTGCAAGGCTTACAGGCTTTTGCGATTCCCGAAGGTAGCAGCAGTAAGCCCAATGCCGATACTTCTAGCAGTAATGCCAACGCACTAACCAAGTTAACCAATACCTCTTTATCTGATAAAACTGGTATGGGGGGAGGCACTACCGCAAGCCGTCGGGTCACCACCAAAAATCAAGCCCAAAATCAAGCCAGTATGGGTGTGGTCTTGGGGGTAATTTTCCTGTTGCTTTTGGTATCTATCGGTTTTGCCTTACCATTTTTATCGCGACGCACCAACACAGCCAATAAATCAGCCAACCCTGAACCTAGCGCCAGTCAACCATTTAATCCTAACTCGCCTCAACCATTGCCAACCTCAGTTAGTGCCAGCCCTGACGCGACAACTCAACCCGTCAATCCAGCTAATCCACCTTCAGGGGATAATTCAGTGCAGCCGCTGACCCTGCAATTGGGACAAACCAGTAATTTAACCGGCAATCTAAAGCCTAACGGTTCCCAAACCTATACCTTCGAGGCGAAGGCACAACAACAACTCAAGATCAGTCTTGCTAGTACTAACGGTTTGCCCACCAGTTTTGCGCTCATTGATGGTACGGGGCAATCGGTCGGTAGTAGCGCCGGTAGTATGGTGAATAATTTTGAAGGGAGCTTACCTAATAACGGTATGTATACCCTGGTGGTGCGCCCCGGGCAAACTAATAAAAACGATGTGCCATACCAAATGACCGTTTTGCTAGCAGAGGCGGGCAGTATGGCAAATAGTACCCCTAACCCCACTGGTGCTACCCCCACCCCTACACCCCAGATCGAAATCAAGGTCAATGTGAACAAACGTTGATGATCATAACTTGGACATAAACATAGCTTGGTAAGTTTGGTTTGTAAGTCCAAATTTGCCAAGCTATTTCACTAAGATTAAGTTTACTGAGATTAAGAGACGGATAAATATATAGTCATTTAAAATTATTTTGGCACATTAAAAGCGCTTGACCACCCCCCGCCTACGGCGTACCCCTCCAAGGGAGGGGAATTATAGACAAGATTAAAATTCCCCTCCCTTGGAGGGGTGGCAGGCTTTGCCTGACGGGG
>JBAXSK010000055.1:0-19508 GCA_037130765.1 Pseudanabaena sp. ELA607 | reverse complement strand
CATCGGTAAATTCTTCACCCTTGATTAAGTGCCAATGTTGTGCCGTCGGCTCATTATTACTAGTCACTGGCTCGTAAGCAAAATGATAGTCGGCTAAATCTGGACTAGCAGAAGGTCGCGAAATTGCCGCGCTGATCGTAGCGGTGTAAGGTTCATGGGCTGTAGCCGGAGGCATGATCTTACTGGTGATATTGCGATAGGTACAACTTTCGTTATAGCAAAATCTTGCTTTAGCCATCTTTTGTTTAATCACTTCAAGGCTTTCAACTAAGTCTAGATTAGCTTCAGCAGTTCCATTAATAGCGGAACTTTGCAATGTATTTTGGGCAAAAGAATCGGGGGAAGGTGATAAAACTCCCACAATTACTAAGCAGGCGATACATAGCCCGAGCACAATTAATGAACCCCATTGTTTCATGATTCTTTTACCCTTGCTAAATCAGATTGACCGTGGCAATGACGACGAGTGAGCTTAAGATTTGGGCGAAAATTGACTGATATTCTGTGCTAAATCTTGGGCAAAAGCAAAGGGAATCACAGCGGCAATCGCTTGGGGTAAAGCATTACGCACATTGACTACTGCCGCATCCCATAACTTAGCAGGCTGAACATCAACTTTGACTAATTGCCATAAACGCTGCACTTCTTCCACATGGAGGCGATTATCTTCGGTTAAGGCTAATAAAATTCGTCGCCGCAGAAATTCACCATCTTTAGACATGAGGAATTGTAAGCCCATGCTAGCGGTGGGCACGATGTCAAATTGACTATCCGATTTAGCAATAGTGAGCAGGTTTTCGAGCCGTGACCATTGGAATTTGCCATTTTTGAATAACACTTCTAAAAGACGCTGCCGTAAGCTTTGGGATTCATCGGTCAGTAAGCGACGGGCAATATAGGGATAAGCCACTTGCACAATGCGAAACTCTGGATCGAGACTCAGGGCAACCCCTTCTTGGGTAATTACGGAACGGATAATTAAGGCGAATTTAGCTGGTAAACAGAAAGGATAGTCATACATCACCTGCGAAAATCGGTCGGTGACAACTTTGAAATTAAAATCTTTCACCTTCTCGGACATAATATCGCCCAAAACCATCTCTAAGGCTTGCACGATGGGCTGCATATTAATCCCTGGCTGCAAGAATCCCAAATTAATGTAATCTTGCCCCAGTTGCTCATAATCTTTGTTGATCAAATGCACCACGGAATCGACTAATTGCTCTTTGGTGTTGATGTCTAGCTGATCCATCATGCCAAAGTCAATATAAGCCATGCGTCCGTCATAGGTGGCGAATAGATTGCCCGGATGGGGATCGGCATGGAAGAAACCAAATTCTAATAATTGCCGTAACCCAGACATCACACCAATACGCACCAAAGCATCATTGTTTAAACCAGCAGCTTGGATTTGTTCGACTTCGTTTAATTTGATGCCGTCAATCCATTCCAAAGTCAGCACCCGACGGGTACTATATTGGCGGTAAATAGCGGGTATTTTCACATGGGGATCATCGCGAAAATAACCAGCAAAGCGCTCGGCGTTAGTAGCTTCGTTGCTGTAGTCAATTTCTTCAAATAGCTTATGTCCAAACTCTGCGACAATGGCTTCAAGGCTATTACCTAAATTCAAAGGCAACAAGGGGGCGCAGTGGATGGCAACCCAGCGCAAGATGTATAGATCTAGGGTCAAAATGGGCACTAGATTAGGGCGCTGTACTTTGACGGCCACTACTTCGCCGGTGGAAAGTTTGGCTTTATAGACTTGACCGAGACTTGCCGCCGCCACTGGTTCGGGGGACATTTCGGCATAAATTTCTTGATGGGTTTTACCTAGTTCAGTTTGAATGGTTTGCCAAGCAATATCATTACTAAACGGCGGCAATTGATCCTGTAATTTAGTTAGTTCTTCAAGGAAATCACGGCGCACCAGATCAGGACGGGTGGACAATGCCTGCCCCACTTTGATGTAAGTGGGTCCCAAGGCAGTGATCACTTGACGCAGTTGTTCGGCCCGCTGGGGTTGGTCATCTTTGCGCCCCAACATGGCATCCCAAAGAAACCCCAACGCCAGCCCAAAACTAAGATAAAAAATCTGCCACAGCCGGGAAAAAACTAACCAAGGACGACTGCCATAATACTGCTGAATTTGCAGGGCATCATAACGATGGATTTGCTGGAGAGGATGCTGACTCACTTTATTTATTTACCGTTTGCTGACTTAATAGAAAAGATTTAGTACTCGTAGCCCTGATCGATAAGCGCTAAATAATAGCTAGCTAAAATAATAAAGATGATTAATTATAAAAACAGAGTTTAAAATGATTTAATCCTAATAATCCTGATATATCAGGTATTAGAGCGGTGTAAGAGAACATTTGGTCACAATCGGACAAAATCTAGTCACAATTGTTTGCACTTCAAGTATACAAAACTACAAACATAATTTGTCATTCTTTGCCATGAGTAATTACCTATGGTTGGCTGTGATTAAGTGGCGAGTGATCAGGCAACCATCAGATAGGGCAAGTATGGCGTTTCAATCATCTAGGGTGGCTTGTGGTGAAGTTGATTGAGAATAGACGATAATTAGGCATAACAATTTGATGGCAATGCCAATTCCCCCAGCAATTGCCTAAAATTGCGCTTATAGCAATGGTGATAGAGAGATTTAATGGAAAACCATAGCTAATAAAACCAAGGAACCAATCACGCCAAAAATGGTTAAGCTAAAGTGTTTCATTGATGTACCACCCTTACGCACCATATTCCGCATCGCTAACTTCACGAAGCCATCTTTAGGCGTATCACCATTGGTTTTCGGTTTAGGGGGCGTTGTCTCAGTCATAATTTTATAGGGTTTATTTTATAGAATTTACTTTTGATAGGGTTGATATGGTGTTTTTTATGTGTAAGGGGCTGGGGAAACTTTTAGCGCCATTATCCCAGTATAGCAATTGCACAACTTAAAGAAGTTGCCTATCAATCGCTATAGTTAGCGGCTTCCTAAAATCATGCCCGTAATATGGATTCGCTGAATTGATATGCGCGGCAATGGGGTGTAATGCGTTTGTGACTAGCGACTAACGACCAGAGTGGCTTGCATGACATGGCGATAATAGTCGGTTAATTGGCGAGTGGCCGCTTCCCAACTCCAGCGCTCGGCTTCGAGTCTGGCTTGCTCCCTTAAGGAAGTAATCCCACCACCTTGGGTTTGCGCTAAAAGATTGGCAGTGCCAGTGATTAAACCCCGTTCGTCTTCTGGCTCAAATAAGAAACCATTGACGCGATTGGTCACAATATCAGGAATACCGCCAGAATTAGCGGCCACTACCGGACATCCCGCTGCCATCGCTTCGAGCAACACTAGCCCCAAAGTCTCAGTGCGGGAAGGGAATAAAAAGGCATCACTAGAGGCAAAAGCCGCCGCTAAATCATTGCCCCGCAAATAACCGACAAAATTAGTATTAGAACCGGCAAACAAGCGCTCTAGTTCACTGCGGTAGGGGCCATCACCCACCAAGGCTAAACGGCTTTGGGGAATTGCCTCAAGTACGGGTAAAATTTGTTGCACTTCTTTTTCCGCAGACAAGCGCCCCACATATAGCAACAAGGGGGCATCGGGATGGCCTTGGCTGAGGCGTTCGCGCATTGCCCGATCCTGAAACTGAGGGTGAAATTGCACCGTATCTACGCCCCGCTGCCACAGATCCAAACGCTCTACGCCGTGGCAACGTAGCTCATCAATCATGGCGGTGGATGTACATAAATTTAACGCCGCATTATTATGGGCTGTCTTAATCAGTTCCCACATAGCTCCTTCTAAAAAGCCCAAGCCATAGTGATGTAAATACTTCGGCAAATGGGTGTGATAGGAAGCCATCAGGGGAATTTTTAGTGCCTTGGCATAAAACAACCCCGCCAAACCCAACACCGCCGGATTGACCACATGGATGACATCAGGGGCAAATTCTTCGAGGGCCGAGCCGATGGATGGTCGAGGCAAAGCTAGTTTAAGCTCTGGGTACAGCGGCAACGGAAAACCCGACACACCGAAAATACCTGCACCACAATATTCGGTTAAACCACCGTCAGGACAAAATACTAAGACTTCATGACCCAGCTTAACTAAATACTCAACGGTATATTTCAGTCGAGTTACAATACCATCAATTTTAGGTAAAAACGTTTCGGTAAATAAAGCGATTTTCATGCGGAATTTTTTAAAACCTGAAGTCAAAAGGTTAACTTAGGGAAATAACCCACAATTGATTTAGCTAATAAATTGTATTAGTAAATTTTAGCGAAATCTTTAACATAAAACCTAACGCAAAATTTGATGATGGTTGGGAGTTAGAGGTGCTGAGCTAACGTTGGCGGGTTATGTTTTTGCATCATAACTAAAATCTGTCCCCAGAAATAACCCAAATTAGCCGCAATCAGGCGCAATTTTTGGTAACTTCTACTATAATAAGATGACACAAAAAGATGAATTGCACTATTAATCTGCCTGAGATCTCGCCATTCATTTCCAGCGCTTCATCAGTTCATTAATCTGGAGCATCCTGACTAAATTGGAGTGCGTGTCAGATTTTGGTTAAGGCAATGCTGCCCTGATCTAGCTAGGCGCAATAGTAAATATCAAGCAAATATCAATCGTATCTATCTCCGGCTCATCCCCATCTAGTTCATTACTATGGAGTCTCTTGTCCCATGTTATTGACGCTGCCTAAGACCGCACCCCATCCATCCACTGCTGCTAAAGTCTCTGCCGCGTCTTTGACTTTAGGCAAGCGTCCCCATGATTTATTTGCCGCTATTGCTGATCTCAAACGCAAGCTCAATGCGGTGATTTTAGCCCATTATTATCAAGATCCTGACCTGCAAGATGTGGCTGACTACATTGGGGATTCTTTGGGTTTGTCCCAAGAAGCCGCCAAGTGTAATGCCGATGTGATCGTGTTTTTGGGGGTGCATTTTATGGCGGAAACGGCGAAAATCCTCAACCCAGATAAGTTAGTTTTACTGCCAGATTTAGCAGCGGGTTGCTCCTTAGCCGATAGTTGTCCCCCCGATGAATTTGCTGCTTTTAAAGCAAAACATCCCGATCATTTGGTAATTTCCTACATTAATTGCTCGGCGGCGATTAAAGCGATGAGCGATATTATTTGCACCAGCGCCAATGCCGTCAAAATTGTGCAGCAAATTCCCGTCGATCAGCCGATCATTTTTGCCCCAGATCGCAACTTAGGGCGCTATGTGATGGAACAAACTGGGCGGCACGATATGGTGCTATGGCAAGGGGCTTGTATGGTTCATGAAATTTTCTCGGAACGGCGCTTGGTGGAATTAAAACTGCAACACCCCCACGCTGCGGTGATTGCCCACCCCGAATGTGAAGCCAATGTGTTGCACCATGCTGATTTCATCGGTTCAACCACAGCATTACTGAGCCATGTGCGCCACGCTGCGGCTGAATCATTTATCGTCGTCACCGAGCCGGGGGTAATTCACCAAATGCAAAAGCTCGCCCCCCAAAAGCAATTCATTCCTGCCCCTGCTAACAATGGCTGTGCCTGTAATGAATGTCCCTATATGCGTTTGAATACTTTGGAAAAGCTCTATGATGCGATGGAGCAGCGCTCACCGGAAATCACCCTAGACGAGTCGATCCGTTTAGCTGCTCTGAAGCCGATGCAACGGATGTTCGCCATGTCTTAGGCAAAATTTCAGTCCGCAAAAATGCCCTCTTTGCAAATCGGCATCTCAAGCTTGAAGCTTGCCATGCACAGCGAGCCAGATACAATGCGGTTCGTGGCTTGTGGCGATTACCCGATGGCGACAATGGGCGGGGATCAGCAAATAATCACCTTGGGCTAAATCAGTCATTGTGCCATCCTCAAAAGCGAGGGTGGCATTACCTTGTAATAACATCACCCATTCATCACGGTCTTGGTCATACCATTGATCCGCCGGAGTTGTGTGACCCACGGAAATGATTTTCTCAATCAGAATCTGACTAGTGTGAATAATCGGAAGAAAAGTTTCATCAATGGGTAAAGGGTGGGGCAAGCTGAAAAAATTAGCTGGATTGGGAGTGATAGAATTATCTTTGGCTAACGGTTTCATAGGCTAAATGGTGGTGATCATGGGGCATAATAGCAATGATTATCAACCATTATTCTTGAAAGTTATTCTTAAAAGTAAAAAATATGAAAGAATTATTAGATATTGATGAAACTACTGCTTCAGCATTAATCAGGGAAATTCAGGATGATCTGCAAAAAATAGGACTCTATGATGGGCAAGTGGATGGCATTTTTGGTAAATATACCGAAGCAGCTTTATTGCAATTTAGTAATGTTTTGAGTTTAGATAGCAACTTAGACGATCAATCGCAGCAGGTTAAAGATAAATTGCTTGGTTTACCTGAGGTCGTCGGTGAACTATTGCAAATTAATGGTCAGGGGGATCGCCTATTTCAGAAATTCTGGAATGAGCAGCAACTATTGACCAATATGGGACAAGTTAGCGATGCACACTTAGGCTTTTTGGATCGCGGTGCAAAGGGTACTCCAGCAGGCACTGTCCATGATTTACCGAATCGTAATTTTGCGCCATCACCATTTTTAGCCCAAGCCAGTCAGTTTACCCAACGCCTCGCCCAGCAACCCGATGGCGTTCATGTGACCGCTTATAAAGAAATTGAAACTATCGCTGATTCTGCCGTCAGAGTGAGATTTCGTCCTTTTCCGAATATTGGGGTTTTACCTCCCATCGAAGAAGTGGGCTTGGAGTTCCTCCATCCTGATATTACGGAAGCTTGTGTGACCACGGCAACGATCATTAAAGGTCAATTGCTGACCCGCTGGATAGGACGGAATGCTTTGCGGAATGCTCAATTTTGGAGTACTACGAAGATTATTCCTTTACTTTATACAATTGCCGCAGCCAATCGGAAGTCACCGACTTTACCGATTAATCAATGTTGGGTCACCGACAAAGCCCGCAGTATGGCCTATAATTTCGGTGATTTAGCCTCCCGCATTTGTACTTACGAAGAAATGAACGGCATGACTTCTAATGCTCTAGCGGCGATGTTTAAGCAATTCACCAGCCCCCAAGATTTAGAAAAATGGTTGAAGTCAGTCACAGGGAATCAACAATTGGTATTTCAAGGACGCTATGGAGAAGCGCCATTCTTGCCATTGCCCTATCTGATGGGAGGGGCAAATCATGCCTTAGTTTTGGAATCAAGTACCCAAGCCCATCGCGGCGATAATCTGATTAGCGCCTATGATTTAACTCGGGTGATCACCCAAATGGCATGGCATCGCCACCTTGCCCCTAGCCAAAGAATTCCCGCCGTGCAATGGCATAGTTTAAGTACCCTAATTGAAGCGATGTCTCTGGATACAGCACGATATTTTGATGCGGCATTTTCTGCTTTAGGGTTAGAAAAATTTATTAGTCAACCGGTGGTATTGTCGAAAATGGGCTTTGGCTATAGCGACCAACGGCAACGCACTGAGTTAACCTATTCTGCCTATGTGCAATTTATCGATCATTTGCAACCGGTTCCCAAATGGCGCAGCGTCTGTATTACCCTCAGAGCAGCCAAAGATCTTAAACAGCCCAAACGGGAAGCTTTAGAAATTGATGCGCGGGTGGCAGCAGAGGTAACAAAGATTTTGCGATATCTCGTCACCGAGGAATTGATCTAATTCATAGTATGGTCATTTCAAATAACTTTGGCACATTACAATTACTTGACCACCCCCCGCCTATGGCGTACCCCTCCAAGGGAGGGGAATTAAAGAAATGATGACAATTCCCCTCCCTTGGAGGGGTGGCAGGCAAAGCCTGACGGAGTGGTGCGACTTATCGCCTTAAAATTGTACCATTCTTAATTTGATGACTATAAATCAGAATGGGAAAGAAGATCTTACGCTATCCCTTAAACCGCTGCAGGCTTAGACCATAGACTCATCGCCAACCGATTGCGTAAACTTTGCGATAGATAGCAATCACTATGCAAACAATCCCAAATTAAATGATTAGCGCTATCATATTGACGCAAATCTTCCATCTCATTAGGACTAAAATCCCAACTCCTACCCAAGGCGCAATATTCGCTCGATACCTGTTGCAGTTGTCCCACCCAAGTTAACCATTGCCCATCGGTTGCACCTTCATCGGGTAATTGATCGAGTAGATTCTGTAATTGGGCCGCCAATCCCTCACGGTTCCGATCTTGAGCATATTCAATGGAGAGTTTTAAATCTAGTTCTAGATCTAAACTTAAATGAATATCCTGACCACTTTCAACTAAACGCAACAGATCTTCAGCCAACTCTAGGCGATAACTGGCATTGAGACTGCTATCTAGATCTAGGGCTAATGATCGAGCCAAAACCGCAGCCATAAACATCGATTCTGACTGCAATAGAGCGCGGCCTAAAGCCACATAAAATGCTCTGCCTTGGGCATCACTTTCTAATTTCTCATTGTTATTGCTGCTATTATTGCCATATAAGGCACTGGTATGATTGGCTTCAGCGGCTTTTTGTTCTACCCACGCCAGCCATAACTGTAAGGTTGGGCTATTGGTTAAGAGTTGATCGGCTTGGTATTTCATCATCTGTAACAGTTGATCGGCAGAACGCATCATGCCAATGGCGAGGCTAAATACATCATGCCAACGACCATCAAATACCTTAGTGGCAAAATAGCTCAGTAACTCTGGCTGACTGTCATGGACTACTTCCCGAGCCGCGAGATATTCTTGGAATGTCAAATGGGAGAAGGAATAAATCCCTTTAGCTCGTTCCACAAATAAACCATGCTGGGATTCAATGGATTTAATAATTGCCTCACTGTCTAGTTGGAGTTCGGCTTCATTATTATTTAATCGCGGCAAGTGGCGGATATATTCAGCGATATAGGCTTCTAAATCTGCCTGACGGAAGAAATAATCACCGCGATCAAAAGTAATCCATGCCACCTGAGACAAGAGATCTTCCTTCCGTTGCATGGAAAGATTTTTGTAAATTTGATGCCGTTCAATGTTGCGCTTAGCGTCCCATTTTTTGAGCAACACATCCAAACCTTCTTTATATAATTCAGAGCGATTGCTAGGGAAATCACCAAACTCCTCAAATACCAAACACAATAAAGTGAGTAGCAAAGGATTAGTGGCTAATTCCTGAATGGGTTTATTTGCGTCAACTTTGCTCAAGAAACGCTCGGCATAAACTGGATTTGCGGCAAACCACTTGCGGGCTAGGGTAGAAATTTGTGGCGCTTGGAAATTAGCGACCTCTACTTCGGTAAACTTCTCAAAAACATATTCTCGAGCGGCTAAACGGCTGGTAATCACAAAATGATTGCCGTAAAACTGTTCCGAAAAAGTTTTAATCTCATCGGTAATGCGGTGAATATCTTCTTCGCGAATCTCGTCTAAACCATCGAGCAGTATCAGAGCGCGTCCCGCATACAGCAACTGTTTTAGGGCTTTCTCATCGCCAATGCTATAGATGCGAAACTCATGCATGATATAGTCAATCAGTTTAACGTGTTCGGAACCGGTAAACTGGCGCAGGGTAATAAAAATTGGCACAAATTGCTTCAAACAGTGCCCGTGGGAACATTGCAACGCCACATACTTGAGCAGCGTGGTTTTGCCCGCCCCCGGCTTACCTAACAGCATCAACTTGCTATACCGTTCTAAGGCATCCATCCCCGAAATACGTTCTTCGTTATCTGTGGCAAGTTCGAGACGTTCCGTTTTATAACGATTATGGTTCGCTAAATCACTGATATTTAAGCGGCGGCGACTGGAAATCTTTTCCCGCACTTCTGTACCGGTATAAATTTCTTCAAGGCTGACGGGCTGGGACATATCCAAAATCCTGACCGTGCCGCACCGCTCAAAAATGCACTGGCGGCTGCGCACCCGTAATTCTTGGACTAAATCTTCTACATCTAACATCATGCCATATTGCGCGGCTTCGAGTTCGTCCATGGTTTGATTGCGATAGACATTTTGGAACTGATTTTGCAATAGATGTAACAGGCGATTGTGTTTGCCAGGACCTTTACCGCCAATGTCAAACTTACGATAAATCTCCCCCATGCGTTTGCGATAGGCTTCTTCAGAAATTCCTAATTCTAAGGCGATTTCTTGATCAGATTTATCTGCCCCAAAACGCAGGAAAAATACACTTTCTTGATCAGCGGAAAGCTGATGTTCTTGGGCCATTTGAGATAAAAACTTGTGGGGTAGCATGGCTCACTCTAAAAATAAAGATTAAAGATCAAGATTAAGCAAAGGAAACTAAAATAATTACAACAAATTTTGCCATTGAATGGGGACAGATATTAGTCAAAAAGTGCTTGCGGGACGGGCATCTTGCCTGCCCTTACTCTGTTTTATCCTAATGAAATACACTGAACTAAAAATGCCATTTTAATCACTTTATATAAACATAACTTTAACCTAGCATTTAACTAGTCGGCAAATTTATAGGATTAGCTATGACTTAAACCAAATATTCTAACTATATTTTAAGGATAATGTTTTATAAAAACGATTAAAAATATAATTTATTAATTCATATCTTGTAAAATAAAGCTAGCTAATATAATGATGTAATATTATGCCCTCAATTAGGATTTACCTCCAAATTATTTAGTGAGTATTTTAGTGAGTGTGTCGGCATGACTTCCGTAGCCCCAATGACGGATCTACAACAGCAATTAAGCCAAAAACTGCGTCAGGGTCAGAGGTTAATGGCCCAATGGCACGGGGGTAAATTAGCCGTTGCCGCAGTACCGGGGGCGGGTAAGTCTACGGGTATGGCAGTTACGGCGGCCCTAGTGATCGCACGGGAAAAACTGCACCGCCATCGCCAACTCATAATTGTTACTTATACTCGATCTGCGGCTGGTAATATTCGGCAAAAAGTCTCGGAGCAGTTGCGGTTACTGCGGTTGCCCACCAGCGGTTTTGTGGTGCAAACTTTGCATGGCTTGGCTTTGGGCATTGCCACCGCCCATCGAGAACTCACGGGCATTGATTGGGATAACGTGACTATTATCACCGATGGCCAAAAACAACGGCTGATTAAGCAAGCGATGCGGCAATGGATTGATCAAGAACCACGGCTTTATCAGTTGATGGTGCAGGGGGCATTAGATTTTGATGGTGAAGATACGGAAAGATTGCGGCGGCAAACGATTTTACGCACGGATATTTTGCCGAAAATTTTGCAGCAGGCTTTGGATTTGGGCAAAGGTGCGGGTTTATCGCCATCCCAGTTACAACAGCGGGTCACCCATCTAGAATTAGCTCGCTCTATGGCTATGGATGAAGGCGCTAATCCATTGACTACCGTACCATTATTAACTATTGCAACGGGGTTATATAGCTGTTATGCCAAAGTTTTAGCCGACAAACAATTAATTGATTATGAGGATATGGTGTTAGGGGCGTTGCGGGCTTTGTCCTATCCAGCGGTGCAACAGATTTGGCAGCAGCGCACTTTTGCCGTATTTGAGGATGAAGCCCAAGACTCTAGCCCGTTACAGGAAAAATTAATTAATTATCTTGCCCCCGAAAATGTGATTCGGGTCGGTGATCCCAATCAGGCGATTAATGCCACATTTACGGCGGCTGATCCGTTGTTATTTAATCGATTTTGCGATCAAAATCAGTGTATTACCTTTGACCAAGCCGGACGCAGCAATCAGCGGATCATCCAATTTGCTAATGCTGCTTTAGGTTGGATGTGTGCAGATTTTGCCCCTAAGCAACCTGGGGCGTTGCGATTGCAGGCAATTCGCTCTGTGGATGCGGATGATCCCCAACCTAACGCCAATCCTGCCCCCATAGGCTTAGGAGTGGAAATCTATTTACCACCGAGTCGGGGCGGTTTAGGAATGAATAGTTTAGGTATTGAATTAAGCGATATTGAAGCCGAAGCGGATTTAATCGTAGCGCGGCTCAAACAATTGTGCATGACTGAGGCGCATCATCTCAAAGCAGAAGCATCAGATACTGCACCGATGGAATCAGGCGCAATTCAGCCCAAAAAACTATTACCCCTCAGTGTGGCGGTGCTTTATCGCAATCATGTCCAAGGGAAATTCTTATCGCAAGCGTTGCAGCAGCGGTTAGAGGAATTAGATTTGCCCTTGAATTTCTATGATGTGGAACGCAGTATCAATATGTCGCGGATTCCTGCGGAAATGTTGACTGTATTACGGTTTATTGAACGTCCCCATTCCACAGGTCATCTCAAAACTTTGCTCGAATTACTCCAACAAAGGCAGTTAATTCAGATTAAAGATGCTGCTGCTTTGGCGATTTATCCCGAAAGATTTTTGTTTCCGACTGCCATTGATCAACTCTTAAGTCCCGTTGAAGCACAGGCGGCGCTGAAGTGTCGGCAGATTCTCAATGCCAAACCTAACTTACCTTTATATCATTTGATTCCATTTATTGCGGTGATTTTAGGCTATGACAGCGGCGAATTGAATACCGCCGATAAGCTAGGCACCGAAATCAGCTATCAAATTTCAGAGCGTTACACTTTGAGTAATCTCATTGCTATTTTGCAAGAAATTGTGGAAGGTGATAAGTTTACGGATTCCCAACAAGAGCTTGCCGAAGATCGGTTTAATCGTTCTGGACAGATTACTTTATTGACATTCCATAAAGCCAAGGGTTTAGACTGGGATGTGGTATTTATGCCATTTATCCACGACAAACCTTATTTTACGGAATTTATTCCTGATAGCCAGAAATTCCTCGGTGATTGTAATTTGCCATATGTGACCCGTGCTTATTTGCGCCATTTATTACATCAGGAGCTATTAGCCGAGCAGGAAAATTTAGCTGATTCTCTAACTAATTCTAGGGCTAAAAATGACTATGGAAACATGGGCAGTGATTTACCAACTATGACCATCGCCGCAGAACAAGGCAAACAACTCAAAGAAGCAGAAGAGTTACGCTTATTTTATGTGGGTTTAACCCGTGCCAAGCGTTTACTGTGTTTGTCTGCCTGTAGTCAACCGCCCAAGAGTTGGCATGATTTAAAAAGTAAGGATGAGCAATGTGATACCCATCGGGTTTTAAAAGCTTTAATTCCCAAATTCCCGCAGTTTTTAGCTTAGGAATTATAAATTATTTTGGCACATTAAAATAAATTGACCACCCCCCGCCTGCGGCGTACCCCTCCAAGGGAGGGGAATTTTAATATTGTCTGTAATTAACCTCCTTTGTAGGGGTGGCAGGCTTTACCTGACGGGGTGGTGCTATTTATGACATTCAATCCGTGCCATTCTTAATTTGATTGACTATATAATCTAGCTGGGTCTAGCTAGGGTTAATGGTTGAAGGTAACTGTGACCAAGATGATCGCGATTTATTTGAATCCTATGTCAAAATAAATCAACCTCTGGTAAACCCTATCCCCACGATCAAAAGCCATGCTAGGAACAACCCTCCGCAATCGGTATAAAATTGTGCAAGTCCTTGGTAGTGGCGGCTTTGGCGATACATACCTAGCCGAAGATATGGATTTGCCGGGTAAACCTAAATGTGTGGTGAAACAGTTGCGCCTCAAGGACACCAACCCCGCAGTGCAACCCATCGCCCGCAGTTTGTTTGAGCGCGAAGCCGAGTATTTGTACCGTATTGGTAACGCCCATCCGCAAATCCCCGATCTGTTTGCCTATTTTACTGAGAATGGCGAATTTTTTCTCGTAGAAGAATTTGTCGATGGTCATAGTTTGATCGAAGAATTTCCCTCCGGCACGAAACTTACCGAATCCCAAGTTTTAGGCTTAACCCTCGAAATTTTAGAAATTTTGGCTTTTGTGCATCAACAGCAGGTGATTCATCGCGATATTAAGCTAGCCAATTTGATGCGGCGGCGACGGGATGGCAAAATCATGCTGATTGACTTTGGCGCAGTTAAAGATGTCAGCGTTTTGGGCACAGATAATCAAGGGCAAACCAATGTGACCGTGAGCATCGGTTCCCCTGGTTATATGCCCAGTGAACAGGCTAAAGGTAAGCCCCGCCTGAGTAGTGATGTTTATGCGGTGGGCATGATTGCAATTCAGCTATTAACCGGCATTAGTCCCGATCATTTAGCAGAAGATCCTGATACAGGGGAAGTAGTTTGGCAACAGTATGCCCCCACCGTTAGCAGTAATTTTGCTGATATTCTCCATGTGATGGTACGTTATGACTTCCGCCAACGCTATCCCAATGCTGGCGAAGCTCTCAAAGCCCTCAGCGCGATCGCTAATCCTGAAGCTATTGCCCCCACCCAAGCGATCAACTCGTTAAATGCTGTCAGTTCGACGGTGGTATCCCCTAGCAATATCAATGCCAATCTCAATCCTCATCCATCAGCCAATCTTAACCCAGCAGTAAACCCAACTAACCAGCGTCCTAGCATGACTCCGCCTACGGTGATTACGCCGTCCGTAGAGCCGACACCTATCACCCAGTCGCAGTCAAATAAACCAACATTCTCACAGCCGCCTACGCCTCAAGTCGCCACGCCCCCCGCCGCCACGGTAAAATCAGGGCAAAATCCTTGGGTGATCGTTGCTTCAGCTTTGGCCGCCGCAGTAGGGGCAGCGGTGATTACTATAGCCAAGTTACCGAACCGTACTGCAAATAGTCCGGCTCCTAAAGTGGTATCAGAAAAATCAGCGGATAAAGTAGTTGAGAATCCCTCTGATACTTCACCAGCGGATCAAGAGCCGGAAGCCAGCAATAATCCACAGGAGGTAGCTAAAGAGCGGGCGACACCACCGCGCACTATTCCCAAAAATAGTACCCCTAGTCCGACGCGCAATGCTAATAGTAGCGCTTTTATCCCAGTCGATATTACTAGCACCTATCGCTATCGTCATCGTTCCGGTTTGTTTAGCATCAATATTCCCACGGGATGGCAGTTGCAGGATGGCAGCAAATCAGGGGAGGTGATTGAATTATGGTTTGATCCTTCCAAAAATGCCCTGATTGGAGTTGATATTTTCAGCGCTCCTCCAGGGATGGCTAATAATCAGTTAGTGGTTACTTTACAGACTTTCTTACGGAATACATTTGGCAGTAAACCAGGTTTCTTTATGCGTGAGCCGATTGCACAGCCAGACGGCAGTAGTTTAATTGTGTGGGGTTTTAAAGAGCAAATTCAGGGTATTGAAGGAGAGATTCTCGGTAATAGTTTTATTGAACAGAAAGGAGATAAGGTATCAGTTTTGACGACGGGTGTATTGAGTGATCAATATGAACGACTCAAGCCAGAATATGAGAAGATTGTCAATAGTTATCGAGTTAATCCCGCTGTGCCTTTGCCCTAGTTTAAGAATAGCCAAATAAGAATAGCCCCAGATGCTGCTTAAGATTGCCAGCGCACCTGTGGTAACACATTAGAAAAATCATCACTCCAGCCCACCGGAGCCGCTGTGGGTATTCGACAACTATCACTGGCTAAAACTAGCTGAATCTGGGCGACATCTCGCGCCATAATGACCCATTTGGAAGGAAATATATTGCCTTGTTTTTCCTGCGTAGCTGCTAATTTTTGATCTTGACAGAAGGTAATTTTTAACCCACTGTCTTGGGCTAGATTCGCCAAAATTGGCGCAAGATCGAGATAGCGATTCGTGACGTTATAGGCGATCACCCCTTGCGATGAGAGTTTCTTTAAATAGATTTGTAAGGCTTCTTTGGTTAACAAATGGGTTGGCACAGCATCGGAACTAAAAGCATCTAAAATTAGTAAATCATAGGGAATTTCTGGGGTTGGGGAATCTGTGATAGTCTTAGGTTGTAAAGCAGCTAGAGCCAATCTGCCATCACCAATGACTAGATTTACCTTAGCGCGACTCTGACTTAAATAAGTGAAGTAATTTTGGGCGAAATTTGCCACCAGGGGATCAATCTCATAGAAAGTCCAGTTTTGTCCAGCTTGACCATAGGTGGCTAAAGTACCAATGCCTAAACCCACCACGCCAACTCTTTTCGGTTGCGGTTGCATGGTGTTAATCAGCAGACTAATGGGCGAACTAGCACTAAAATAACTCAGCGGTTCCCTTTGCTGATCGGGATGCTGATATTGCACGCCGTGAATTGTGGTGCCGTGGGCAAAGATGCGCCGCCCGCCGTCTTCAGTGATGCGATAAGTGCCGAAAAAACTGCGCCCTTGAGCAATCAGAGTTCCATTAATAGGCGCATTCAATACCAGAGATAGAACCGATAAAGTTAAACCAATTTGGAATAACATCCCATTGCGATAGCTGTTGTCCTGATTGCTTTTAGCGGTGGGAATGGGCAGCCATAATACTGCTAAACCCAAAATCAAGGGATATTCAATGAGAGTCCGGAACCACATCGGAGCGAATAGACTATTCAAACTGCCACCCAAAGCACCCCCTAAAGCAATCATCAAATAGAATTTGGTCAGATCGGTTGCCTTGGGACGCAGGGTGGCTAAACGTCCGTGTAACGCCCAGCAGACCCAGCCAAAGCCTAAAATCTGCGCCGCCACTAACCATAATGTGGGTAAAAAGCCAAAGGTGGCGGTTAGCATTAAACCAATGAGAACTAAAGGGGTTAGGATCTGCAATACCACCGGCAAAAATCGTTCCGAAAATACTAATACCCAAGACAGCAGATAAACGGTTAAGGGTAATGCCCATAACAGAGGCATCGGCGTAATGTCAGTGGTAATGTGAGTTGTTACTCCTAGCAACAAACTGGAAGGAATTGCCGCTAAAATCAACCATGATAGCCAAGGTTGTCGCGTCGAGTTTGTTTGACTATTGAGATTATTATTTAGCTTGATTTGGGAAGAAGATTCTAATTCAATCGCGTCATCTATTGAGTGATTTACTGAATTAGCCACAGTACTGGATGCAATCGCACTGTGTTGCGTGATCTGCCAACGATAATAACCACAGCCCATCACCAAAGCCACTAGCACCCCATACCCCACAGCCCAAAGGTTAATCTGTTGCGTTAACGGCAAAGTGACCTCGATCAGCGTCGGATACAGCAACAAACTGGTTAAACTAGCGGCATTACTGGCCCCATAGAGCCAATAGGGGCTAGTACCAAAGCAATCGCGAAACCACACCTGCAATAATGGCGCTAAGGCTGATAGTCCCAACAACGGCAAACCCACCCGACTGAGTAAATAAGTCAACAACCATCCCACCGGCGCGTTAGTGGCTTGGCTTAGCTCCACCACTGGCGGCGACAGGGGCACACAAATCATCCCGGTCACTAGCAAGCCAACGGTTAGCCAAACTTGGGCGCGTGGCTTGAGCCAGTGGGTTACGGCATGAGCATAGCCATAACCCGCTAATAACATCACTTGAAAAAACACCATGCAGGTATTCCACACCGCCGGAGTACCGCCTAACACAGGCAGCAACAGTTTCCCCACCATAAACTGCACCCAAAACAACAGAAATGCACTAACGGCAATGGCAACAACAAAAATTCGGGACATTGTAGCTCAATAGTTTAAGTGAAAGTTTAAGCGAATCGGTGCGAACTATAGGGCTTGATCATGCCATACAGAATTAATCTGTCCATGATTGCTTAGCACTTGCTTAGTTGCCCGATGCCCCACGAAATAGCCTGAAATCCTGTCATCAAAAGGCTTTTGATGCTTCAAGGAAAAATATTAAACAAATATCAAATAAATATCCAGTAAATTGGTTGCACAAATGCACAATCGTTTGTTATGATGATCCCTCGCGTGATGAAAAGAGCGCTCCGGCAAAGTCTAGAGTAAATTTTCTCTGGTGAGTCGTACAAATTTGGAGAGATGGCCGAGTGGTTGAAGGCGCAGCACTGGAAATGCTGTTTAGGGGTAACTTTAACGAGGGTTCGAATCCCTCTCTCTCCGTACCTAAATTTAATATATGAATAGGAGATAAGTTTGATGATTGCCCAACCGCAATACACGCAAACCGTAGCCATAACCTCTCAAGGTGAGGAACTGGTCATGTCTCCTGAAGCCTATCTTGATTGGGAAAGTCAGCAAGATGGCAAGTATGAATATGAAAATGGCAAAATTATTGCGATGACAGGGGGCACGATTCCCCATAGCCAGATTCCGCTAAATTTAGGTGCATTGTTGCTCGCTCACTTTAGAGGGAAGGGCTGCAAAGTATCTGTCAGTGATGCCAAAGTTTCTATCAAAAATGGCAAGTATTATTATCCTGATGTGGTGGTTTCGTGTGATGAGCGTGATCGCTTTGCCCGCAATTTTTGGCAATATCCGACGTTGATTGCTGAGGTTCTATCACCGAGTACGGAAACGCGGGATCGCGGTGTGAAGCAGCAAAATTATATGACGATTGAGACGCTGCAAACTTATATCCTGATTGATTCTGAGGGTCCGAGAGTTGAAGTTTATCAAAGACGGGATCGGGTTTGGGAATATCAATCAATTGGGATTGTGGAAACTAGTTTTGAGATAGAAGATCCCCTAATTTGCCTTACTGGTATTGATCTTACATTTGCGTTATCGGTGCTTTATGAGAATGTTGATTTTGTTGATGATGCTGGAATGGTGTAAGGTGGCAATTATAGTCAATCAAATTAAGAATGGCACGTCTTGAAGGCAATAAATAACACCACCCCGTCAGGCAAAGCCTGCCACCCCTCCAAGGGAGGGGAATTACAGACAAGATTAAAATTCCCCTCCCTTGGAGGGGTACGCCACAGGCGGGGGGTGGTCAAGTGCTTTTAATGTGCCAAAATAATTTTAAATGACTATAATAGATTAGAATATATTGATTTAGTTTTGATTTAGAGATAGTTTTAATTTCCATGAAGCGCTTATATTTTGGCGATAATTTGCAGGTTTTGCGGGAGAGCATTAATTCGGAAAGTGTTGATTTGGTTTATCTCGATCCGCCGTTCAACTCGAATGCGGACTATAATGTGATTTTTGGTGGTCGTAAGTCGGGGGATGCACCGCCCCAGGCTCAGATTACGGCTTTTGAGGATACATGGCATTGGAGCGATGAGTCGGCGCGGACTTTGCAAGCTTTGTATGATGTGAATGGGGATTTGGCGGAGTTATTAGATTTGCTGGTGCGGCGTTTGGGGCATAACGATCTGTCGGCTTATTTGGTAATGATGGCAATTCGTTTAGTCGAGCTTCATCGTGTTCTCAAACCTACAGGAAGTCTTTATTTACATTGCGATCCAACAGCTAGTCATTATTTGAAAATTATTCTTGATCAGATTTTTGGAATTGTAAATCATCGAAATGAAATTACATGGAAGCGCCAGTCTGCACATAGCGATGCAAAAAAGAAGTTTTGCGACATTTCCGATATTATTCTTTACTATGTAAAAACTAACAAAGCAGAATTTAAAGCCCAATATACAGCCTATGATCCGAGCTATTGCAGTTTTCGGAGCAAAGCGGACAAGATATAATTGAAAAAAAAAGGAA
>JBAXSK010000054.1:0-19665 GCA_037130765.1 Pseudanabaena sp. ELA607 | reverse complement strand
CCCCTCCCTTGGAGGGGTACGCCGCAGGCGGGGGGTGGTCAAGTGCTTTTAATGTTCCAAATTAATTTTAAATAACTATATCTAAAATATCTAATGGGAACTTTAGGCATAATTTAGCATATATCGAAATGAACAAAGCAGAGGGATATTTTTATTATTCCTCTGCTTCATTAAGAGCTAATTATTCGGCTAACTTAAGCAATTCCTATCCCAGATCAAGCAACATCAACCCGTATTTCTCATCCCAGCCGCAATACCGTTAATGGTCATCAACGCACTACGCAGCAATTCATTTTTAGAATAGCGGGAACGTAAATCTACGGTGTCATTGCGATGTTGGCGCAACCGCTTAATTAGAGAAGCTTGCAGAAACCCTAAAGGCACGATAGAACCATTACGCAAGAATACCGACCGTTGCAGTTCCGGATCACTATCGAGCAAACTGGTGTATTCCGTAATCTTCGCTAATACATTACGAGTGCGATGATATTCCAAAACAATTTGCTCAAATAACTGATTAAATTCCGCTTCATAACCTTCCTTGGTCAATTCGCGCACATAATGCTGGGCAATTTGTAAATCAGTCTTAGCTAAAGTCATTTCAACCCGAGAAATCACTGTTTTGAAAAAGGGCCATTTACTATAGAAAAATTGCAACAGCGTTAAATGTCCGTCAGGGTTTTCGAGTAGGAAATCTTCTAAAGCTGTACCAACTCCATACCAAGATGGCAGCAGAAATCGGCTCTGAGTCCAGCTAAAAACCCACGGAATTGCCCGCAAACTGCCTAAGTCTCGCTTGCCCGCTCGTCGTGCCGGACGCGAACTAATCTGTAACTGACTGATTTCCTCAATGGGTGTTACTTGATGGAAAAATTCTACTAAATTCGGCTGCTCATAAATCAGATGACGATACACTTCTCGCGATCGTACCGACAGATCTTCCATCGTGTCGAGCCATGAAGGTAAAGTATCGGAACTGCTAGGCAGTAAAGCCGCCTGAATCACACCGGTAGCAATAGTTTCTAGGTTATAAAGAGCAATTTCAGGTAAAGAATACTTAGAAGCTAAAACCTCCCCTTGTTCCGTAATTTTAATTCGACCTTCGAGACTATGACCTGGTTGGGCTAAAATTGCCTCATAGGTTGGGCCACCACCCCGACCGACGGAGCCGCCCCGACCATGAAACATCCGTAAATCCACACCATGCCGTTGACAGACTTCTTGAATCGCGCGTTGGGCTTTATAGATTTCCCAATTACTACTCAAAAAGCCCGAATCTTTATTACTATCCGAATAACCGAGCATGACTTCTTGCAAATGATCGTGGCTTTCTAAGAAACAGCGATACATCGGCAAAGAAAATAATTCAGTCAAAATCGGCGGCGCACTGCGTAAATCTTCCACCGTCTCGAACAAAGGCACTACAATGAGCGAACCTTTGCCCGTCACCGGATCATATAAGCCTGCTTCTTTGGCTAAAAGCAACACCTCCAGAATATCGCTCACACTACGATTCATACTGATAATGTAAGTGTGGCAAATATCCTTAGAAAATTCCCGTTGCAACTTCGCTAACATTCGCAAAGTTTCAATGGTTTCGTTGGTTTTAGCCGAGAAATTCGGTTCCCTCGGAATCATAGGGCGACGGGTTTGTAATTCCTTGACCAACCATGTCACCTTATCAGCTTCACTTAATTCGTCATAGGGTGTATTCAGTACCTGTAAAGCCTCGGCAATTTCGGTAATCGCATCACTATGGCGGCTACTCTCTTGACGAATATCCAAATGAGCCAAGTGAAAGCCATAAACTTCTACTTGACGAATCAAATGCTCTAACGGACGCGGGTTCAAATCGGACTCTAATAAGCTCTGCTGAATCACTTTCAACTCGGCTAAAAATTCCCCATCATCACCATAGAAAGTACGATCATGGACTGAACGCTTTTCCACGGTTTCGGCAATTTGCCAATTAGTGCGCCGTAAATTCTCATTGCGAGCAATGGTATTTTCCAAGCGCTGCTTCATATAGGCTAACTTCAGCCGGTACGGTTCTTGGCGGAATTTGATCGCATTCTTTTCGTAGATTTGGGGCAGATGGGTTTGGTCATCGCTGAGGGAGTCGAGCAGTTCTTGGGAAACTTCGCTTAAATGCTGCGATAAAGACAATAAACCACTTAATCGGACCACCGATGTCAAGTATTTATTCAGGACTAAACCCCGCTGATAGCAAGCGGTTTGCCAAGTAATTTCCGGTGTTACCGAAGGATTGCCATCACGATCTGAACCCACCCAAGAACCAAATTTACAAAAGTTATATTTGGGTGGTGTTAGACTAGGGAAAGATTCTTGCAAAGCGCCGAGCAATCGATCATAGAGAATCGGTGTGGCATCAAACAATACTGCCTCAAAATAGTGCAAGGTATAGTCTGCTTCATCTAATACCGTTGGTTTAGACTGATTTAATTCATCGGTGCGCCACCAAATGCGCAGTTCTTCGGCAATTTGTTCTTGCAACAATACTGCTTCCCAGCCGCCCATAGTAGAAACCGCAGGCAGCACCAATTCTCCTTCCTGCACCGTTAACATCCGGTCTAATTCCTTAAACATTTTGGCAATGGTGCGTTGCCTTTCTCGAATGGTATGGCGCACAATTTCCGTGGGGTGTGCGGTAAATACCAAGCTAATATCGAGTTTATTGATAATCTTTTGAATGTGGCGCGGCGGCACATTTAATTGCTTGAGAGTCGGGAACAACCAGCGAAAAGTACCCACCGGATATTCCGTAGTTTGATTCACTGTACTTACCCGATATTGGGTAGTTTGTTCCTGCTCGTGGTACTGTTCCACAATATTAATTAATTGGAAGTAAAGCGCCAGTGCCCGGGCAGCGGTATTCGACTGCTCTAAATCCAACCCCTCAATCACTTTAATTACTTCCTGCGCCGAATAATCTAGGGCTTGTCCCTCTGGGGAACAAATAACCCGCAATTGCCGCAATAAATCAACTAATTCCTGCCCGTTTTCGCGTAATAGCACGGATTCCCAGAGATCCTCGACCATTTTGATACGATAACGAAGGCGCGAAGGATTAGCTGACAGGTTGTCGCGATCAGAACCTGTCTGTGCCAAAGATTCCGGCAAGGTTGCGGGCGAAATCATCGAGACCTTCTCCAAAAGTAAAATTTTTCCATTATTGGGCAATGCCAAGCAAGATGCGTCACTAAAAAAAGTATGTGCGACAAGGAATGTGCGCCAAACATTAGCAGCAGACGCAATGCGTTTTATTGTTTCTATACTATAACAGGCGATAGATTTGTTACAGGACAGACTTTTTGTTAGTTAATCTCCAGCTTTATTGGGGGATTTACCATAAACCGATTACTACAAACCAGTCTTAGGTAAGTTGTGCCCCACTAGGAGACAGTGGCAAAATGGGTTTATGGTAGGACTAATTAAATTTTCTAATTTAAATTTTAATTAAATTTCTAATTTATATTGTTAATTTAATTTTTTCACCCTAAAGAATCTGGCTTGAAAAAGCTAGCTTACAAAAAATTCATCTAAACATAGATTTCTGCACGGGTACTTCTGTATGGTCGTTGATGTATTGATTGTCGGTGGGGGCATGGTGGGGGCGAGTTTAGCTGCTGCCTTGGGGGAGCATCCCCGCCAAAACCATCGCCAAAAGTCCGGTTTTAAACCACTGCGGGTGGCCGTAATCGACAGCAATCCTAATTATCAGCAAGGGGAATTTGGTGCTGATGGGCGAGCTAGTGCCATTGCTTTGGGTTCGAGTCAAATTTGGCAGCAGATTGGTGTGTGGCCGCAGATGGTGGATCTAGGTGTTACCCCCATGCATACCATCCAAGTCTCTGACGGCGACTCTAACTATGGCGTGCAGTTACATCGCGAAGACATGACGGCGGCGGCTCTCGGTTATATTGTCGAAAATCGGGTTACCCAAACGGCGTTGTGGTCATTTTTGCAGGAATGCCCCAATGTGGAGTTAATTTGTCCGGCAAAAGTGCAAAGCTTGCAGTTAGCCGCTGATGGACAAACTATGACGGTGCTGTTAGAGCCTACGGACTTACCCCATAAAGATTTGTCCCACAGATTAGAAAAATTAGAAGCGAAATTAGTCATCGGAGCCGATGGTGGCCGCTCTCTAGTGCGTCAGTTAGGGCAAATCCCCATTAGCGAGAGACACTATAACCAAACCTGCATTGTCGTTACTTTGCAGTTTGCCTATGACCATGATCACATTGCCTATGAACGCTTTCAACCTAGTGGCCCTTTTGCGATCCTGCCTTTAGGTAAGGATCGGGCTTGTATCGTCTGGACTGCCACCCAAGCAGAAACGCCCCACCTCTTAGCCCTAGACGAAGCCCAATTTATGGCGGAACTTAAGCAGCGCTTGGGGGAAAATTTGTGTCAAAAGCTGGGGCATATTACCCTAGAGTCCCGCACCAGAGCTAATTATGTGCCCCGCTGGATGCACAGTCAAACTTATATTCAACCACGCCTCGCCCTTGTTGGTGATGCGGCTCACACCACCCATCCTGTGGCTGGACAAGGGATGAATCTAGGCATTCGGGATATTGCCGCTTTAGCCGAGATTTTACAGAATGCCCATACCAAGGGTGAAGACATTGGCAGCCTCAAAGTATTAAAACGTTATCAGTGGCGGCGACAGTGGGATAACTTGGGCGTTATTTTGATGACTGACTTGATGAATCGCTTATTTTCTAGTGCTAATTACTGGTTGAAGTTATTCCGGCGCATGGGTTTAATCTTGCTGCAACTGTCTGGTTTAAAGCGAATCTTAATGTATTTCATGATGGGACTGCATCAAGTTCCCGATAAAAACAGGTAGAATAGCAGGCAATTTGGGGAACCCTATTTAACCCTATTGTTGACGCTTGGGAGTTGCCTGTGAAATTACCCCTCAAATTTGCACAGATCTTGCAAGTTTTGCCATTTTTTGACTCGACGGTAGATCGTTGGGCTATCGAAGCTCGGATGCTGCGCCTGCTAATTTTCCTCTGGATTTTTGCTGGTTTAGCGGTGCTGTTTTCGGCTTCCTACCCCGAAGCAGATCTGTTGCGTAACGATGGTTGGCATTACTTTAAACAGCAGCTACTGTGGGTACTCATTGGCTTGCTGATGTTTAATGGCATTGTGCATTTGCCCCTACGCACCACGATGAAATTAGGCACAGTGGGCTTATTTATCACTTTGGCGATGCTTTATTTCACCTACATCACAGGCACAAAGGTAAATGATGCCACCCGCTGGATTGCTTTGGGCCCAGTACTGATCCAGCCTTCGGAGTTAATCAAGCCATTTTTGGTATTGCAAGCCGCGCAGTTGTTTGGACATTGGCAGCGCACGTCATGGCAAAAGCGCCTCGGTTGGTTGGCGGTATTTTTGCTTGCTCTGGCGGGAATTTTGATGCAGCCTAGTTTGAGCGTGACGGCGCTGTGTGGCATTACCCTGTGGATGATGGCTTTAGGGGCGGGTTTACCCAGTTGGCAAATGATCGGCTCGGCTTTATTAGGGGTCGGGGCTGCGGTAAGTAGTGTGGCATTTCGCGATTATCAGCGGCGGCGGGTCATGTCGTTTCTCGATCCTTGGCCGGTGCAGGCAGGGGATGGCTATCAGTTAGTCCAAAGTTTGTTGGCAGTGGGTTCTGGAGGATTAGGCGGCGCGGGGTTTGGTCTATCCCAGCAGAAAATGTTTTTGCCTATTCAATATACTGACTTTATTTTTGCTATTTTTGCTGAGGAGTTTGGCTTTGTTGGCTCCATCGCTTTGATTTTGCTGGTGATGATTTTCGGTACGTTGGGGTTAAGAATTGCCGCCAAGTGCAAAGATCCGGTGGTGCGTTTGGTGGCTTTAGGCTCAACGGTTTTGATTGTGATGCAGTCATTTTTGAATATTGGTGTGGCTACAGGGGTATTACCTACCACTGGGTTGCCATTTCCCTTTATGAGTTATGGCGGTAATGCGATGTTAGCGAGTTTGGCAGTGGCGGCATTTTTGATTCGGGCGGCGCGGGAAATGTCGAGCGCTGAAGTGATTGCTTTTCCCCGTAAGTTTGATAGCTCATCCCATACTGATGGGGATAAATCAATGGTGAAATCAACTCGCTTACACCGCGCTCGAGAATTTTAAGATCAAGCAGTCATGAGATACACAGAGAGCGGCTAAGATGTCGGCTATCTCGTCGAGCGCCCCCTAATAAATCTTGATAGATATAGTCAAACAAGATAAGAATAGGACACTAATTAGAGCAGTAAGCACAGATAATTTGATCAATAGTAATTCACGGAAGAGCATAGCTGCGTCTCTTGTTTAAAGCACTAAAATCATGCTCAATATCATTGAAATTCGGCGAGTATGTCGGTAGAAATAAAACTTCATGTCCCGTACTCTCTACTAATTTCTACTAATTGCTTAATCTCATTCTTACGATGAATTGGTGCATTATCCATGATTAATAAAGATTTGGTGGTTAATGCTGATAATAGATGGATCTTTAACCATCCTGCAAATCCCGTCGTATTTAAACTGCCAGTAAATAGCATCGGTGCAATTAAATCTTGGCTCTTCTTGCGTCTTGCTGCGATTAAATTCTCCTTCTTACCCCGCTTACCCTGCTTTTCTCCATAAACTATTTCTCCCCTCTTTGACCAGCCATATAATGCACTGGCAAATTCCTCAAATCCACTCTCATCTATGAATACAAGACTTTCAATGCCCAAGACCTTCACCTGCCCTCTTAATTCTCTGAGGTAATCAATCCGTTCTTCATGATTTCTTTCCTGGTAACGCAGTTATTTTTTTTCGAGTGATCTTCATTTGCTTAAATCTGTAGCTGATGGCTGCTGCATTCACAACAAATTTTTCGGCTCTTGCTTTAATAGTATTTTTTTGGGTGTGTCAAGATTGGCTTTCACATCCTGTTCTAACTCCTTTTAGTCGCTGCTAAATTTGGTCTGTTGAGCCATCGATATATTGTAGATCTACCAATGTTGAATATTGGCGATGCTTGGGTTATACTCCCTCCATCTTCTAAATATTTAACCACTTTCTCTCGTAAATCAACAACACATCGGCTCTTTCTTTCGAGATTTTTACAAAACCATTATACACTCTTACTTACATTATATCCCAGCTTTATTTTGTTTAACTATAAATATACACCAGTAAACTAAATCATTCTTGACAAGTCAACAACTTCCTTCATCCCATCTTCAAATAGCAAATGGAGTTTATAATCCGTAATTTACTCACTCTAGCGTTGTGTTGGGCTTTTGCTTCGGGACTTTGGTTGACTCAACTCAATCCTCTCAAGCTGAAAAAGCATGGCTATCTTTCTAAAAGCATTTTTCATGTTGGTTTTGATTTCCTTCGTCATATCATCTTTGACCTTCATCTCAACTCATAAGCTTTTTTCAACTCCATTAATTTTTTGTCCTGTACTTAGCGACTAATTACAAAAAAATACACCGTCAGCATGGTTCCCACCACAATCACAAACCTTCGCACTAGCAGCGGTGCAATTTTTTGGGCATAATGGGCACTCAAAAAACCACCTAAAGCCGCACCAATGGCGGTAATAATTGCCTCGCGCCACCAAATTACGCCGCTGATGGCAAAGGGAATGACTGCTACTGCATTAATGCAACTGGTCAGAAAAGTTTTAAATGCATTCATGCGATGAATTGTGCCTATGCCCATCAGCGCAAAAGTTGCTAGAAATAGAATCCCCATCCCACCGCCAAAAAAACCGCCATACATGGAAATCACCATCTGGATCACCGGAATCAGCCATCGGGTGAACTTCTGTAATTGACCAAAACGTTCCTGTTGCGCCGTTAACCATCTCGTTAATTGGGGACTAAAAGCAAACAATGCTGTAGCAAACAGTAAAAGATAAGGCAGTACCACCATAAAGGTTTTGGGCGGTGTTTTTAATAAAAGAATTGCCCCTAATAAGCCGCCCACAATGCCAATACTGCACAATTGCAGCAGTTCCCGTCGTGACTCGTTAAATTCTTGGTGATATGCCCCAGCGCTAGCTAGTGTGCCCGGTAATAGGGCAAAAGTATTGGTGGCATTAGCTGGAATGGGCGGTATTCCCACAAATATCAAGGCTGGGAAGAGAATAAAACTGCCGCCCCCTGCCACACCATTGAGCGCTCCAGCTAATAGGGACGCGCCAAAAATCAGTAGGGTATGCCAAATATGCTGTGTCAATGGTGTTCCCAACTCCGTTTCAAATCACAGGCTAGCAAATTCTGTGTAAGTTCTAAAAATATAACAAGAGCAACCAGTCTATCCCATCAGTTTTTTAACAAGATTCATTCTGATTAGAATCCCAAAAACTACAAGAAAATAGTTCCTTAGTATTGATCTATGCTGGTTCTCTAATTCTATTTCTCTAAAATGAGTAAGAAATCCCCAATGCTGCCATTCTCTACGGGCTAACATTGGGGATCGCATTAAAGAAATGCTATAGAGCGCAATTGATCAGAATTTCTCTGATGGAACGTCAATTACGATTGAAATCAAAGGCGAAATAGTTAAGCGGTAACGGCTTCTTGTACCAATTTGGCTAATTCACCACTTTGATGCATTTCCATTACAATGTCACAACCACCAACAAATTTACCGCCAATATAAATCTGAGGGAATGTGGCCCAATCAGAAAACTCCTTCATGCCTTGACGCAATTCAGGATCTTCGAGAATGTTGTCAGTTTCATAGGGCTGTCCCAAGGCGTTAAAAACCTGCACCACTGCGGCGGAAAATCCACATTGAGGCGCTTGGGGTGTGCCTTTGATGTACAACATGATTTTATTTCCCTTGATTTGACCTTCAATTTTGGTATGTAACATCGGGCTGAGCATAAGTTTAGCTACCTTTTTGTCTGTAATTTCTGGACTGATGCCATTTTAAACGCTATTCTAGCGTGAATGTTATTCGTAAATGCTTGTTCTCTCTAATAACCCGACTGCTTCCCAGCTTTGGCGGCATAGGATCGCGCAATCTGATCACAGCGCTCATTGCCTTCATCCCCAGCATGACCGCGTACCCATTCCCAATGAATTTGGGCGCTATTGAGTTCATCGATTTTTTGCCACAAATCCCGATTTTTCACTGGCTCTTTGTCCTTGGTTTGCCAGCCATTTTTCTTCCAACCCTTAATCCATTTGGTGATCCCGTCGATCAAATAGCGACTGTCCGTATATAAAGTCACCCGCTGACTGGGCGAATGTTCGGCCAGAAATTCTAAAGCTGATAAAGCTGCCTGCATTTCCATTTGATTATTAGTAGTATGCCCCACACCGCCCCCCAGTTCTTTGGTGCTACCATCCTCAAAATGCACTAGTACGCCCCAGCCCCCTGGTCCTGGATTTTTAGAGCAAGCCCCATCGGTATAGATCCGTGTAATGGCGTTCTGAGGGGTAAACTCCCCATCAGCAGCGGAAGCATTAGTGGCTTTATTTCTCGTGCCCAACTTTTTCAGCAACGGTAGCTGCTCTTGGCTAAACTCTAGCTGAGTCTCTGCTGCCAAAATGTCTTGGTTTGCCTGATGGTGCTGCCGTCGTTGGGCCACTTCATCGGTGTTAGCATCATGGGCAATGATTGGAGCCGTCTCCCTTGAGGCAATATGTTGTCCCTCGGCAAATTTACCCACCACTTCTAAATGAGTTGGTTCGCTGACTGTCTCAGGTAAGATTGCACTTCGCGCTGTCATTGGCTCAGGAAGAGCGTTAGTGCGTTCTACCTCTACCGCCACAGAGCCGTTAAAGTTGGGGATCGGTGGGTGCTTAATAATTTTCAGCCGGATTTTTTCCACCATCGGATCAAGCAAAATGGCATCGGCAATCGCCCCAGCCAGACGTTCAATCAGGGCAAATTTGCTGGTTTGCACCAAAGTTTCGATTTTGTTGATGCAACTGCGATAGTCCAAAGTGTCGGTAATCGCATCAGTGTAAGTCGCCGCTTCAAAATTTACCCATAGATCTGCATCCACCTCAAACCATTGCCCTAAAACATTTTCTTCGGGTAAGAGTCCCACATAGCCATAAACCTTTAAGCCCCGCAAATAAATCTTGTTGGTGGTCAGTGGCGGCTGGGGCTGATAAGCAGAAATATGGCTGGTCATGGGGCTATGGCGGCAATGCTAAAGATAAAAGTAAAGTCAAATTAAATTAACTATCGACTAATACAATATATCGATTGTGATCCATTCTGAGCCAACCTTCGCCCTGAAGTTGTTTCATGGCACGAGTCACTGTCACCCTTGTGCTGCTAATGGCATTAGCTAAATGTTGGTGGGTCAAACGCACCGTAATTTTGGTACCCCCTTCAATGGGTTGGCCGATTTCCCGCTTTAACAAGAGCAAAATTTGCCGCAATCTTTCTTCAACCCGCTTATTACTCACTAGGGCTAAAAGGCATTCGGTTTGTTGCAGCCGCCGGTTCAAGTGATGCCAAATTTCTTGACGTAAGTGGGGATTTTGATCAACTTCTGCCAAGGTAAAGCGAATCAAACCCACATCGGATAAAGCCATCGCATTATAAGGATCAAGGGCAGTTAAAGGTAGACCA
Organism: Pseudanabaena sp. ELA607; assembly: GCA_037130765.1. Classification (GTDB taxonomy): domain Bacteria; phylum Cyanobacteriota; class Cyanobacteriia; order Pseudanabaenales; family Pseudanabaenaceae; genus JBAXSK01. The sequence goes on along the minus strand of JBAXSK010000054.1, from coordinate 9,042 downwards.
AAGGGCATTCCCTGAGACGTAAAACCCACTAACACTTCATCACCGCTAGGGTGCAAGGTATTTAGCTGCACCACACCGCGACAAACCACCCACACCTCATGGGGATGCATCGTAATGTTTTGCCCAGCTTGGTAGACGTGCATACTGCGTCCACGGTAAATTTCTTCGAGGGAGCGCCGCAGATTGCAAAAAGCACCTTGAGGTTCCAAACTGAAGCTAGAAAGTGAATTACTCATAGATTACTGTAGTGGATGATATATCCTTTGAGAACATCCTATGCTCTCAGTCGCTACCAAAGGTTAAGAACAAATGCCTAATTTGGTAAAGGTTTGGCTAAGCTTGCCGTTTTTAAGGGAATTTGTCGATTTTCAGCTAGATTTTACGCAATTTTTTCAGTTAGATATATATATTTTCTGTTATTTGCTGCAACGCATTTTCTTAAAAATTCGGGGGCAATAGCAACAAAGGCTGGGCATTTCAAAATTGCTTGTTGATTCCTGATCAGCAATTACTAAGGATTCCTGACATAATTCTCAAATTATGGGCTAATTCACCGGCGAATTATGCATCAATAGTAATAGGCGATACTGTGATCACCGATTTTTAGTGGCAACCTCTTTGCAGTAACGGAAATAAAAATTTCCCCCTTCATTCTCTAATTATCTTACTGATCTCTAACTAAATTAGTTCCCTAGAAAAGTTTCCCTAAAAAAATACCCTTAAAAAATCGTTCCTTAACAGCTATTTTGGCTATTTCAGTAATTCAATTTCAGCTTAATTCCGCAATTTTTACTAGCAAATCTACGGCTAATCTATGCAAATAGTTAAGATGAGTTAATCATCCTAAACTAGTGTTAAGTATTGTTTGGATATTGTTGCATTTTACTTCGGGTTTATCATGGCAGCACAGCAAAAAGAACATCATGTGGTTATTGTCGGCGGTGGCTTTGGTGGTTTATACGCTGCCCAAAAGTTAGGACGTGCCAATCATGTCAAAGTGACCCTGATTGATAAGCGCAACTTTCATTTATTTCAGCCGTTGTTATATCAAGTGGCGACGGGGAATCTGTCCCCTGCGGATATTGCTTCGCCATTGCGGGCGGTTTTGGCTGCAAATCGTAATACCACAGTGTTGATGGCAGAAGTCACAGATATTGATCCCCAGCAACAACTGGTGCATCTCAGCAGTAATGAGCAAGTGCATTATGACGAATTAATCGTGGCCACCGGAGTCAGTCACCATTATTTTGGCAATGAGCAGTGGGCATCTGACGCACCAGGGCTGAAAACCGTAGAAGATGCCATTAATATGCGGCGGCGTATTTTAGGTGCATTTGAATTGGCGGAAAAATGTGATGATCCCGTCGAACGCGCCATATTACAAACCTTCGTGGTGGTAGGTGGTGGCCCAACGGGGGTAGAACTGGCCGGTACTTTAGCCGAACTAGCCCACCGCACTCTACGGGAAGAATTTAGCCATATTGACACCACTCAGGCGCGGATTATCTTACTTGAAGGGACAGATCGAGTATTGCCGCCCTATCATCCTGATTTATCCGCCGCCGCCCGGCAGTCTTTGGAAAAATTAGGCGTAGAAGTGCGGACTAGTACCCTCGTGACCAACATCAAGGGGCGATCAGTGACTTTCCGTGCTGGGGAGACCGTCGAAGAAATTGGCGCGGCTACAGTACTTTGGGCCGCAGGGGTCAAAGCTTCTAAAATGGGCGAGATTCTCCAGCAACGTACCGGCGTGGCTTTAGATCGGGTAGGGCGTACCATAGTTGAACCAGATCTATCAGTCAAAGATTTTCCCAATATTTATGTCATTGGTGATTTGGCTCACTATGCCCACCAAGACGGCAAGCCTTTACCCGGTGTGGCTCCGGTGGCGATGCAAGAAGGGGAGTTTATCGCCAAGTTGATCAAAGCCAAGCTCAAAAATGCGGTGTTGCCCACATTTAACTATATTGACTTTGGCAGTTTGGCGGTGGTGGGGCGCAATGAAGCAGTGGTTGACCTAAAGTTTTTGCGAATCACTGGTTTATTGGCTTGGTTAATCTGGACTTTCCTCCATGTTTATTACCTGATTGAATTTGATAACAAGTTAATTGTATTGATTCAATGGGGTTGGAATTATTTTACCCATCGTCGCGGGGCACGGTTGATTACGGGGCGCTATATGCAGGTCAATATGGATATACCCACCCCACAGGAGGAACGCCAGCCTGTCGCGATTTAGGCTCTAAGTCAGATCAAAAAACATCTCGAAAAAATACCGCAAATAATAACCTAGGGTGGATGGTGAAGATTCTCTATAGTTACCATTCCACCCTATTTTGCCAATGATATGATCATAATTAGAAAAAATAGGATGATCCTAAGCCACCATAAATCCCACACCAAATTCAAAAATTAACCTCGCCATTCTTAAAATAAATGGCAAATCAATGGAGCTAAAGTTTTGAAACTGAGGGCATTGGGGCTAGGTAATTTTAGCTAATCAATCATTGATTAATTTGAGCTAAGCATCAAAGGCAAACCCATAGGTAAGAATATGTTTAAACGTATTTTATTTCCCGTAAATAATAGCCGCGAAGCGAGGCAAGCAACTGATGTAGCGGTTAGTCTCGCCAAGACCTTCTCCGCCCAGGTGTGGATTTTATCTGTAGTAGCGGATGAAGCTTCAGTTACTGCACCAGAAACAGAACGGCTCTTAGCAGAGGTGGCACAGGAATTTAAACTGGCAAATATCTCTATTACTGAAAAAATTGTCGCGGGTAAGCCAGCTTTTACGATTTGCGATACCGCTGATGATTTATCCATAGACTTGATTATTATGGGTTCGCAGGGTATGGTAGTCGCCCATGATCATCCCGATGGTAGTGTCAGTCAAACGGTGGTGAATTTATCTCCCTGTGCCGTTTTGGTAGTGCCCTAAGCTAATAAATCAGTTAATGAATTAGCTAATAAAGTTGAGATCTCCGACTTTTTCTTGCAGCATATCAATTACCTTGAACAAACGTATATAGCAATTCTCATGCTGGTGAGTTACAGGTAAGGGGCTTAATCCCCTTATTTAGCAAGCTTAGAGCGAACCATGTGTACCTTACTAGACTGAAAACCGCTATAAAACAAGCACACAAAGAGTCGGAGATCTTAAGCATTTATCGGCGCATTACGACGATGCCTCATTGGTTACAACAGTTACAAGAATTATGGCAAAATTACCGCTCCGTCGCCCTGAAAATAGCGCAGGTGATTTCTATGTTGATCAGAGTTGCATTGATTGCGATACCTGTCGTTGGATGGCTCCAGAGATTTTTAACCGTCAAGCAGAACAGTCGGCAGTCTATCAACAGCCCCAGAATTTGACTCAACGTACCACAGCTTTACAGGCTTTGTTGGCTTGTCCGACGGCTTCCATTGGCACATTAGCAAAGCCCAAGGATATTAAATCTATCCAAGAGCAATTCCCGCTATTAGTCGCAGACAATGTTTATCATTGCGGTTATCATGCCGAAAGTTCCTATGGAGCCGCTAGTTATTTGATTATGCGCCCCACCGGAAATATTTTAGTTGATTCGCCCCGATTTACGCCGCCCTTGGTCAAACGCCTTGAAGCGATGGGTGGAGTGCGTTATCTATACTTGACCCATCGTGACGATGTGGCAGATCATGAGAAGTTCCATAATCACTTTCAATGCGAGCGAATTCTGCATCAAGATGATATTATCGCCGCCACTCAAGGAGTAGAAATACAAATCAGTGGCGTAGATCCCTATGTTTTAGCGGATGATTTGCTGATTATTCCTGTACCAGGACACACGAAAGGACATACCGTATTGCTCTATCAACAGAAGTTCCTATTTAGTGGTGATCATCTAGCTTGGTCGGCGCGGCTGGGACATTTACATGGGTTCCGTAATGCCTGTTGGTACTCTTGGGCAGAACTGGTTAAATCCATGCAAAAGCTAGCTGAGTATGATTTTACATGGATTTTGCCTGGTCATGGGCGCAGATTCCATAGTGATCGGCTAACTATGGTTCAAGAGATGCGTAAATGCCTTGACTATGTGGAAAATGCGTGATTATTGAATTTCTGCATATATGGCAATCTAATAATAGACCAGCCTAATAGCGAGCATTAAAATCTGCGGCATCGGAAATCATGGGAATGTTGGCGTATTTACCTTGCACGGCAAAAAATAAGCTATAGAAGCTCCCACTAATTACCGCTAAAAATGCGGTGGTAGCTAAAACTTCTAGCATAGATGCGGCAAAGTCGAATTTACCAAATAGAATCAATATCATCTGGATCAAAACTTTAAATAGAGAGACAACTACATCCAACAAAACCGCTTGCATGGCATTGAAGCGAATAAAATGACCAATATTACGATTACGCACTACGGCAAAAAATAACACCGCCCACACCACAAATCGTACCGAAATAAAGTCCACAATGCGTAAACTGCCAATCAACGCGATTTGGATTAAAGGACTAAAAATTATCGCCAATATCGGAAATTGCCGAAATAGGAAAACCCCCAATATGACTACTGCCGACATGGGCAAAAGATAAGTCAAACTCCCTAGGGCGCGGTCTCGAATTCCATTACTACTGTTACGTTTCATGATTCTTTGGGGTGATGCCTACATAGTATCGCTACATTGAATTAATGCAGCCTGAGAGAGTGTGGGAATCTCGGCATATTGCCCTCGCCCTGCTTTGTATACAGCATAAATACAAGCGGCTAATGTACCTAAGAAAATCGTGTTAATTGTCACATCACTGACAACTTTAGGCAACATATCATTAAAAATTGTGCCCAACAATTGTAATAATACCTGAGCAATAAATAGGAACACCTGCAAAAGAATCGCTTGCATCGTATTAAAGCGAATAAAATGCGGTACACGGTAATTGCGAACTAGAGCAAAATATAGTCCTAAGAAAATTACAAATTCCCCAGAAATGCCAATCGCCGGAATTACCGGAAAAGATAGAACATTTTTGTACAGCCAGAATAAAGGTAAGAGTCCATATAATAAGGCTGGAAATTGTTCCACCAACACACCGCCATAGATTGCACTAGCCGCCATAGGCAGTAAATATGGGGCGCAACTTGCCAATCGTTCCCAAAATGTCACAGGTCTAGACCACATTCAAGTCAATCTCCGGTAATTTTGCTATGTCATCTATTATGCCTGATCAACCAAAAAGAGGTTGAAAACAACTGTAAATCCCTTGATTGATCTATGCATTTATAAAATAATTCTTAAGTCTTTTATTTGCAAATATAGTCAATCAACTTAAGAATGGCACGGTTTTAAGGTGATAAATAGCACCACCCCGTCAGGCTTTGCCTGCCACCCCTCCCTTGGAGGGGTACGCCGCAGGCGGGGGGTGGTCAAGTCCTTGTAATGTGCCAAAATAATTTTAAAATATGCACAGTAATATTAAAACATGGCAAAAGCGAAGATTGATTTTAGAGTTACTCCACTTCAGAAACTGCTGTCAGCGTCAACCGAAGCGTCAATTTCATCAAACATAAAACCCTGACTTATGTTTGATGAAACCATCTGATCTCAAACGCCTCTGATCTCCAACGCCGATGTCGCTACTAACGAACAATTACCCCATAAATTAACGCACAATTAACACTGGATATTCAGAATGATGTAAAACATAGTTGCTGACACTGCCCAGCATCAGTCTTTCTAGGGAACCCAAACCCCTTGACCCTAAAATCACCACATCAGGTTTTTCCGCAGTGGCAATCTGGCAAATCACTTCACGGGGTAAACCCAACTCTAAACGAGTCGTCACTTTAATATTTTTTTCCCGACACAAAACTTCCGACTGATCTAAAATAGCCTGCCCCGCCGCTAAAAGTTTCCGCTCTAATTCCACATCTGGTAATCCACGCCAACCGACCCAATCCCCTGTAGGCATCATAATTTCGGGAATATAGCTAGTTAGGGGTTCAATCACAGTGAGTAAGACAATTTCTGTTGTATCAGCATGGCTTAAAGCAAGGGCTTTTTCTAGGGCATGGTTACTAGCCTTAGAGCCATCAAGAGCCACAAGTAATTTCATAAAAGTTCCTCAAAAAATTTTTCAAGATGAAGCAAGTGCCGCCGGATTTTAGGTTTAGCAGGCCACGATGGGATCGCTGGTGCGCCGGAAATCAAGATTTTTTTGATGCCAGCATTTACCTTGCACCAATATCTTGAACCAATTATGGGAATTGACCTCAGATTAGTTACCATTATTAGCATTGGCTTTACTTCTAAGGCTTTACTTCTAAGTGCCATCTGGAGCATGATCAGCCACTTTGTGCCCCACATCAACAATTTCCGCTCCCGCATCAACTGCCTAATATCAACTTAGCAATGAAATAAGATGTCAAGCTAAATTGCGCGAAAATCTTTGCTGTCGTTCATTTCTTGTAATATCTGAGTTAGCAATTAATCGTTTTTTATCACCATGAATCACACAATTTGCTCAGGGTTTGTCGGCGCTGTTGGCAACACACCTTTAATCAAAATCGAGTCTTTATCAGCGGCCACGGGCTGCACGATTTTAGGTAAAGCTGAGTTTCTCAATCCGGGGGGCAGCGTAAAGGATCGGGCGGCTTTGTATTTAGTCTTGCAAGCGGAACAAGCGGGTACAATTCAAGCTGGTGGGGGCACAATTGTTGAAGGTACGGCAGGTAATACAGGCATTGGTTTAGCGCTGGTGGCTAATGCGCGGGGTTATCGCACGGTAATTGTGATGCCGAGCAATCAATCCAGTGAAAAAATCGAGTTATTACGGACTTTAGGGGCCCAAGTAGAATTAGTTGCGCCAGTTCCTTTTAGCAATCAGGGTAATTATTACCATGTGGCGCGACAAAGGGCGCTGGAATTAGCAGCGATCCCAGGGGGAGCATTTTGGGCTAATCAATTTGAGAATACGGCTAATGCTGATGCCCATTATTACACCACCGGCCCAGAAATTTGGGCCCAAACCCAAGGAGAACTCGATGGTGTGGTCATGTCTTCTGGCACAGGGGGCACTATCGGCGGTGTCACCAGTTATCTCAAGGAACAGAAGCCAAATTTACAGGCTTATTTGATTGATCCCCCTGGTTCCGGTTTATACAGCTACATTACCACTGGCGAATTTAAAGCCGAAGGTAATTCCATTACGGAAGGGATTGGCATCAATCGAGAAACAGCAAACTTTCGGCGAGCTAAATTAGATGGGGCATTCCAAGGCACTGATCAGGAAGTGATTGAAATGGCGCACTATCTGCTCAAACATGATGGCTTATTTGTGGGCAGTTCAGCGGCTTTGAATGTCGTTGGCGCAGTACGTTTAGCGCGGCAACTAGGGGCGGGTAAAACCATTGCTACCATTTTATGTGATGGCGGTGGGCGGTATCAGAGCCGGATGTTTAATGATGCTTGGTTAGCCGAAAAGGGTTTAACGCCAAAGGGTAAGGGTTTAGATTTCCTAGATTAGAATTAGCGAGGGTGGGTAGTGAGAAGGATGGATCAGGCTTTTACAGTCGGTTCCAGTTTGAGGGAACACAGATATTAATCATAAATCCCTTGATAAATCCCTGTGGGACGAGTATCCTGCCCCTTCATGATGTATTCCATATCGGCTAAATACATAGTAATACATAAATTTACTGTCATTCCATTTGCTCGTCTATGGTTTTTATTCCTCAATCAGCGAATCTCCATTCTTATTTTTCTGGACGCACGGCAGTATTAGCCACCATGCACCATAAACAGGAAGTAATTGCCCCCTTATTATGGGAATCCCTCAGTTTAGCGGTAACTGTGCCAGAGAATTTTGATACCGACCAATTTGGGACATTTACCCGCGATATTCCCCGCACTGGTTCCCAATTAGATGCCGCCCGTGCCAAAGCCCATGCCGCCCTAGCCCAACCCGCCACCGCACAAACTAAATTAGCCATTGCCAGTGAGGGAACGTTTGCCCCCCATCCCGCAATGCCTTTTGTGGCAGCTAATACGGAACTAGTTTTGCTGATAGATTTAGACCATGACCTAGAGATTTACGGCACACACACCACGCCGCAAACTAATTATGCTCAACAAACCATTACCAACTTAGCCGAAGCCGCAGCTTTCGCCCACAGAGCACAATTCCCCAGTCATGGTTTAGTCATTAATGCCAATGGCAAAATCATCAAAGGAATTCATGATCAGGCTATCTTAAATCAAACATTGCAGAACCTATTACAGAACCTACCGGCGGTGCAATTAGAAACCGATATGCGAGCCATGCACAATCCCACCCGCATGAAAGCTATTGCCGCCGCCACCACCGACTTAATCCTGAAACTCAAAAGCCAATGTCCCCGATGTACGATGCCCGGATTTACGATTACGGAACACATCAGCGGTTTAATCTGCGGGGGGTGTGGTCGTCCTACGCCATTTAGCCAAGCTGCGATTTACACCTGTGCTAAATGTCACCATGAAGCAAAAATCCCTTATCCCGATGGTCAAGTGATTGCCGATCCGATGTATTGCGATTATTGCAATCCTTAGCACTGATTTAAGAATTAGGTTCAATAATATGACTGGATAATTGACTCATCTTCTTTTGTCGCTTTTAACAATCTCTGCTACATTGACCCTAATCATATTCCCCTATCCTTTATGTTCTCTTGAGGTATTAGCTCTCAGCATCTTGTGACTACTTCTTAACTCATGTTACGCAGAAGGTTATAAGACCCTCACCCCTAGTGGCAATGAGTCAACAGCGCATCATTGCCACTGTAGTAGAGCATTACTCATCAGGATCAAGGACATCGTGCTATCGATTTAGTCTACATGCTTGAATTTTTGTGCCCAAGCAATAGATGGCTTTTCAATCAGTAAATAATAGCCATAGGCAACTGGAATAGAACATAAAAAAAGTAGAAATACAGCAATTTCTTTACCAAATAAAAATTGATTTAGATTAATCACTCTTTGCAAGCTTAACCAACCAATCATGAGAAATAAACTATGGGT